>JADMKN010000242.1:0-48419 GCA_015478825.1 Patulibacter sp.
AGCGGATCCGGATGCACCTTGTCGTCGCCGAGCAACGGGAAGACGTTGACGCCGGTCATCTCGCGCTCGCGGCGGGCGAGCCCGGTGACGCGGCGCTCGGCCTGCGCAGCCAGGTCCGCCGCCCAGCGACCGTCGCGCAGAGCGGCGACGGCGCCGCCGTCGGCCTCGATCGCCTGGATCTGCTCCCACGCCGTGCGCGCGAGCGCGTCGGACAGCGACTCGACGTACCACGACCCGCCGGCCGGATCGGCGACCCGCCGCAGTCCCGACTCCTCCTGGAGGATCAGCTGGGTGTTGCGGGCGATGCGCCGGCCCAGGCCACTCGACGCGGCCCCGTCCACCGACGCGACGACCTGCGCGTCGAACGGCGTGACGGTCAGGCCGTCGGCGCCCCCGACCGCGGCGGCGAAGCCGGCCGTCGTCGCGCGCAGCATGTTCGACCACGGGTCGATCGCGGCGAGCATCCTGTCGCTGGTGCGGGCGATCAGTGGCGAGTGGCGGTCCGCCTCGGGAACGCCGCTCAGCTCGAGCACCCGCGCCCACAGCCGGCGGAACGCCCGCAGCTTGGCGATCTCCTGGAACTGGTCGGGGCCGACGGTGAGCGTGAACTCGATCCGCGACGCGGCGTCCTGCGGGGCCAGTCCGGCGGCGTCGGCGGCGCGCAGGTAGGCCGCGCCGGTGGTGATCGCGATCGCCAGCTCGCGCGCGGCGGTCGCCCCGGCGTTGACGTAGGCGCGCGTGTCGACGGCGAGCGCCCGGACCTGGGGGTGGCTGGTCGCGACCTCGGCGGCGATCCGGCCGGCGGTCGCGACGGCGTCGTCGGGCGCGCCACCGACCGCGCCGCTCTCGGCGAGCGTGCCGAGCGGGTCGATCCGCAGCGATCCGCGGGCGTCGGCGTCGTCGATCCCCCGGCGGCGCAGCAGCGCCAACTGCAGCGCGGCGGCGGGGACGGCTTGGGCGCCGGCGGCGACCGCGAGCGGGGCCAGGTCGAGGCGCACGCCGTCGAGCGTCGCGTCGAGGTCGTCGACGGTCGAGATCATCACGCCGTCGCGTCCGCGGGTGGCGGCGAACGCGTCGGACGAGGGGGCGTGGCCCTCGCGGGCGGCCCGGTCGAGTCGCAGCTCGATCTGGGTCACGCCGCCCTCGAGGTCCTCGAGGATCGCGTCGCGCGCGGCGCCGCGTTCCGGGTGGCGCTGCTCCTGGCGAATCTCCCACGGCACGTCGGCGGTGCCGCTGCCGGTGCCCCGCACGAACGGGGCCCGGCCCGGGACGCCGGCCGGGTCGGCGGCCAGGGCGTCGGCGGCGGTGTACAGCCAGTTGACGCGGATCCCGTCGTCGGTCACCGACGCGGCGTCGCCCTCGGGCTTCCCCTTGAGCGCTGCGGCGAGCCACTCGTCGTGGGTGACGGGCGCGAAGTTCGTGGCCAGCGGTTCAGGCATCTCGGTGCTCCATTGAGGGACACGGTCGGGCGGCAGACCGAGGGTCGTCGCGTCGCAACGGGTCGCGGTCCGGGCGGCACCCCGCCGCAGGCGCCGGATCATAGCTCGACGCTCGCGAGCCCGAAGCATTAGGTGGACGTCAGCCTATTGCATTCGACAAGTATGACCCGGCTGGGCCGCGACGAAATTCGGGCTAAAGGTTTGACGCTTCCGTGCCGATTGACACCTGGGTTGCCTGCGTAACGCGCGTCACACGACGCGCCAGGCGATCCCCAACGTCCAACCGAGCAGGAGCGAGATCCCCCTCATGCCAGCCAGTCCCTTGAAGTCCGCCGCCCGCGGGCTCGTCCTCGCCACGGCGATCGGCGCAGGCGCCGCCGTCGCCGCGCCGACCAGCGCGTCCGCGGCCGGAACCAACGCGTGCGACGCCAGTGCGCTACAGCTGTCGCTGCTCGGTGGCGCGCCGCTCGACCCGATCCACGCCAACCCCGCCTACACGCCGTGCGTCAACGCGGACGGCACGCTGGTCAGCATCCCGTCGCTGCTGAGCCTGGCGAGCGTCGACGCGGTCGCCGCCCGCACGCGCACCGCGCCCAACTCGAACGCGGTATCGGAGGCGACGGTCGCGGGCGTGCGGGTCGGCACCACCGGCATCACCCAGCAGCTCACGGACGCGCTGCTCACCGGCGACGCCAGCATCGTCGGCCAGCTCACCGGCGTGCTGCAGCCGATCCTCGGGCCGACCGGCCTGGATGCGTTGGTCAACGGCCTGGTCGGCACGGTCGGCACCAACCTGGCCAGCTCGCTGCCGGACATCCTCAACGCCGACGTGATCTCGGCCACGGCGAACGCGCAGTGCGTGAACGGCGTCGGCCAGCTCAGCGGTCGGTCGCAGATCGCCGGACTGCGGGTGCTGGGCACGGGCGTCGACGCCAACTCGGCCGCGAACCAGCTCCTGACGATCGATACGGCCAACCTGCGGCTCGGCGACGTCCTGGACATCGATGACCTGCTGAGGGGCATTCGCGTTGACAGCGTGGGGGCTCTCGCGCCGATCTTCGTCCTGCTCGCCGGGAACAACGTCAACACCCTGTACGACCTCTTGCACGCTGACAGCGGGCTTCTTGCGAACCCGCTCGTGAGCCTCTTGGTCTCGACGGTCGTCGACCCGCTGGTCGCGACCCTCGACGTTGCCCTCGATAGTGCCCCTCCCCTGAACATCCCGCCGACCCTCCTGAACGCGCGGGTCGTCCCGAACAACCAGATCAACAACGGCGACCAGCTCACGCAGCAGGCGCTGACCCTGTCGGTCTCGGTGCTCAACCAGCCGATCCTGGCCGGCACGCTCGCCCAGGCGCGCGTCGGCGCCGGGGCCCCGGGCTGCGTCCCGCCGGTGACGCCGCCCCCGCCGCCCGCCCCGCCGAAGCAGCCCGATACGGGCATCCAGAACCCCGATCGGTTCTCCTCTCCCGAGGCCGAGGTCTTCCTGCAGTGCTCCCGCCGCCCGGTCGACCTGATCGACGTCTACGGCACCGGCGGCCGGACCTTTATCCAGGGTGTCGCCGAGCGCAAGTACGTCGGCAAGGAGGCCACGATCTACCTGCGCGAGGGCAAGAAGAAGGTCGGCACCGTGAAGGTCGGCGAGGACGGCCTGTTCACCACCCGCGTGGCCCTGCCGCCGTCCAAGATCCGCAAGACCAACAAGGCCCGCTACTACGCGGTGGTCGAGGGCAAGCGGACCCGCGCGCTCAAGTTCGCGCGCCGGATGGCGACCCGTGGCCTGACGGCGACCGAGAAGACGGTCACCTTCCGCGGTCGCGTGATCGGGCCGCTGCAGAAGCGCCAGAAGTCGATCACGATCAAGCAGCGGGTCGGCTGCAAGTCGTACAAGACGGTCGCCACGGTCAAGCCGGACGCGAAGGGCCGCTTCACGGCCAAGGTCGACGCGCCGCAGGGCGAGAGCGCCGTGATCTACCGGGCGCAGACGCGCGTCGGCAAGCGGAAGAACGCCAGTCGCCTGTCGCCGACGTTCACGCTGCCGCGGGTCGTCGGCCTGCGGTAGCCGCTGGGCGGGTGCGCCGCGACCGAAGCGTCGCCCGCACCCGCCTTACGGAGCGACCCCGAACCTCAGAGCGTTCGGGGTCGCGCGCGTGGGGCGCACTCCCTCCCGCCCGTGCCGAGGCGGCACGCTGGCCCCCTGGTCTCCCTCGCGACGGCGTCCGTCTGATCGCCCGTTCTCGGGGTGAATCCGGGCCGTCTCCGAGCAGCGCGCCCGACCCGCGGCCCTGCCGCCGCGCGCGCGGACGCCCGACCGCGCCCTGCGGAGCGTCTTCGTTCCTCAGATCGTCACTGGCGATATCGCGTGTGTTCATCGTTCGCAGTACGGCTCGTCGGACGGCGTCCGGACCGGTGGTGCCGCGACCGGTCGTACTGTCGCGTGCTGAAGCGAATCTGGCTTAGCCACTGCGGTTACTCGCAAGTTGACATCCGTGCCCCGGACGCTCTACGGTGCCCCGGTACGGTTCGGAAACAGGCTGGCGTCTCGTTCGTGTGTGGAGTTCGTCGTGGCCGTTGGTACCCATAGGAGAGAACGTGGAGACATCACCAGGAGCGCGCCGCGAGACCGCGGCGCGACGCAGCGAGCGACGAGCGGCACGCCCAGCGGGCGGCGTGATCGGAGGCCTCGTGGGCATCGCCCTGATCGCCCTCGCCGCGCCGGCCGGCGCGGCGGCGGACGGGTGCCCCGGTCAGCCGGTCCGGCCGACGGTCGCAGGCACGTATCCGGCCGGATGCTACGTCTACGAGAAGGTCTCGCCCGCCGACAAGGGCAACGGCGAGGTCGCGGGCGGCGGCGTCCTGATCACCGGGTTCCGCACGTCCGTCTCGGGCGATCACGTGATCTACCCGGCTGACTCGGTCTTCCTCGGCGCCACGACCTTCCCGCAGGTCAACGCCTACTACGCATGGCGGTCGGCCGACGGGTGGAAGAACTCGGCGCTCGGCGCTCAGCTACCGGTCGAGCTGCCCGCCGATCGCGCCGCGCCGATCGAAGAGTGGCCCGACGGCGAGCTGCCGCCCGGGCTCTCGGACAACGGCCGCTGGACCGTGCTCGGGTCCAACCTGGTCCCCGGCACCCGCCAGAAGGTCCTGAACCGCGGCTACGCGGTCAACCTGCAGGACCAGACCGTCACCCGGATCACCCCGCCGACGCTGAACGGCGACCACCCGGTCGCGCTCGAGAGCGGCTACTCGGCGCCGCCGGTCGTCGTGGGCGACAACGAGCGCACGATCCTGCCGACCGGCGCCCGCCTGACGCCGGACTCGCTCGACCTGGTCGGTGAGTTCGACACGCGGATCTACAA
The DNA here is from genome assembly GCA_015478825.1 of Patulibacter sp. Lineage (GTDB taxonomy): Bacteria > Actinomycetota > Thermoleophilia > Solirubrobacterales > Solirubrobacteraceae > Patulibacter. Next base: position 4,802 of record JADMKN010000242.1, read on the forward strand.
CGTCGAGAACGGCACGACGACGCTGGTCAGTCGCCTGCCCGACGGTCAGCCGTCCAACGGCATGCTGGCGGACCAGGTGGTCGGCGGCCCCCGCGCGCTGCGCCGCTGGTCGGTCGCGTCCGACGGCAAGACCCTCTGGTGGACGATCCAGCTCGGCGGCCCCGCACCGATCTACCGCGGTCACGTCGACGCGCCGTCGTCCGATCTGGTCACCCGGTCGGAGAACCCGGCCGACGCCGCGGTCGGCACCGGCATCGCGGTCGGCGGCAGCGTCGACGGCCGTCGCGCGGCGTTCGTCAGCAACCAGCCGCTGACGGCGGGCCTGGGCACCGAGTCGGCCGGTCGGCTGTTCCTCTACACGCACAGCGACGACCCCGCGGTCGACCGGAACCTGACGCTGATCTCGGCCGACGGCAACCCGGCCGACACCACGCCGCTCTCGGTGATCCCGCAGACCGCGCAGCTCAGCGAGGATGGGCGCACGGCCTACTTCTGGACGACCGGCAAGCAGCTCGTGCCCGGCGGACCGGTCGGTCCGGGCCAGAAGCTCTACCGCTGGCACGACGGGCAGCTCGACTACCTGGCGACCGGCACGGTGGCGCTCGACGACTTCGGCGTGCCGGTCGGTCTCTCGCTGACCGCCACCGGGCGCCACTACGCGTTCGACACCGACGCCGACCTGACCGGCGAGCCGACCGGCGGCCTGGTCCAGCGGTACGTCTACGACGCGCAGAGCGACCAGATCAGTTGCGTCTCGTGCGGCAACGCGGCGTCCGCCGCGATCGGCGGGATCGCCCCGCTGACCGAGATGAACCTGATGCAGCAGGGGCCGAACCAGCGGCGCTACCTGTCGACCGCGGGCCACGTGTTCTTCGTGACCTCGACCGCGTTGGTGCCCCAGGACACCAACGGCCTGGTCGACGTCTACGCCTGGCAGGACGGCAAGGTGCAGCTGATCTCGAGCGGCCGTTCGAGCTCCGACGTGCGGTTCGCCGACGCGAGCGCCGACGGCAGCACGGTCTTCTTCTCGACCCGCGACCGCCTGAGCGCGTGGGACGTCGACAGCCGTGCGGACCTCTACGTCGCGCGTCGCGACGGCGGGATCCCCGAGCCGAACGAGCGTCCCGTCGAGGGCTGCGTCGGCGACGCCTGCCAGGGCGACGTCCCGGCCCCGCCGACCCTGCCGTTGCTGGGCACGGCGATCGGCGCCGGCGCCGGCGACGTCCCGCTCGTCCCGTGGAAGCGCACCGCCAAGCGGGTGAGCGTGGCCCGGACGAAGACCGTCCGGGGGACCGCGACGACGTTGCGGGTGAAGGTCCCGGGCAAGGGATCCCTGCGGGTCTCGGGCAACGGCGTGGTCGCGGCGCGCAAGTCCGCCAAGAAGGCCTCGACGGTGCGCGTGCGCGTACGCCTGTCGAGGGCGTCGAAGAAGCGGCTGGCGCGCACCGGTCGTCGCGTGGTGCGCGTCAGCGTGCGCTACCGGCCGACGGACGGAGCGACCCAGACGCTGCGGCGCAGCATCACGTTCCGGACGAAGAAGAAGGCGAAGGGCACGTCGCGGACGTCGTCCTCGCGTACCGCGGGTACGAAGGGTGGTCGCTGAGATGTCGTGGTCGATGCAGCAGGCAGGACGGATCGGTCACGGGCGACGGGCGCTGCGCGCGGCCGTCGCCGTCGCCGCGCTCGCCCTCGGAGCCGTTGCGGCTCCGACCGCGAGCGCGGCCTTCGGGATCGACGGGATGAGCGCCCCGATGGTCGACCAGGGCGGCGACCAGGTGACCCAGGCGGGCGCGCACCCGTTCGCGGTCGAGAACGAGATCGTGGTGACGAAGGTCGACCCGATGACGATCTCGGGGGCCCTCAAGAACGTCGAGGTCGACCTGCCGGTCGGCTTCGTCGGCGACCCGAGCGACTTCCCGACCTGCACGATCCAGCAGCTCGCGAAGTCCGACTGCCCGGTCGCCTCGCAGGTCGGCACGTTCGACGTGACGTTCGCGTTCGGCTACACGGTCGGCCAGGGCCTCTACAACATGGAGGTCCCGCACGGACAGCCGGCGCGGTTCGGCAGCCCGGTCCTGATGGGCACGTCGCTGGTCTACTTCGACGCGCGCGTCCGGCCCGAGGACGACGGGATCAGCGTGGTCTCGAACAACATCTCGCAGGAGCTGCCGATCGCCGCGACCAAGATGCGGATGTGGGGCATCCCGGCGGACCCGGCCCACGACGCGGAGCGGGGCTCGGCGATGGTCCCGGCGCCCCAGCCCGCCGGCATGGCGCCGCGGCCGATGCTGACCACCGCGACCCGCTGCGGCGTCGCTCCGGTCACGCGGATGCGGGCGTCGTCGTGGAACGCGCCGTCGGTCTACGAGGCGGCCGAGTTCACCGGTGAGCCGCTGACCGGCTGCGACGTGCTCGAGTTCCGGCCGCAGGTCAAGGCCCAGCCCGAGCACACGATCGCCGGCGTTCCGGCGGGCTACACCGTCGAGCTGACCCAGGAGCTGAACGACTCCCCGACGGCGCTGGCCTCGGCGCACCTCAAGGACGCGTCGGTGACGCTGCCCGAGGGCGTGACGGTCAACCCGGGAGCCGGATCCGGCCTCGGCGCGTGCAGCGAGCAGCAGTTCGGGCTGGGCCGGGACGGGGCGGCGCGCTGCCCCGCGAGCGCGAAGATCGGCGAGGTCGAGATCGAGACCCCGCTGCTGAACGAGCCGCTGGTCGGCGCGGTCTACCAGGCGGCGCAGTACGCCAACCCGTTCGGGTCGTCGCTGGCGATCTACCTGGAGCCGACGTCCGAGCGCTACGGCGTGACGATGAAGCTGGCCGGCGAGATCGCCACCGACCCGGTGACCGGGCGGGTGACGACGACGTTCCGGGACAACCCCGAGCAGCCGTTCTCCAAGCTGACGCTGACGCTCAAGGGCGGGAGCCGCGCGGTGCTGTCCAACCCCGCGACCTGCGGGACGAAGACCACCGCGTGGACGATCGGCTCGTGGGCGCAGCCCGACGCGCCGGTCCGCGGCAGCGACTCGTTCACGATCGACCGCGCTCCGGCCGGCGGATCGTGCGCGGGCGACCTGTTCGCGCCGACGTTCGGCGCCGGAGCCGTCGATCCGCGCGCCGGGGCGTCGTCGCCGGTCGCGATGACGTTCGCGCGGGGCGACGGCCAGCAGAACCTGGCGTCGATCACCGCCGAGCTGCCCGAGGGCCTGCTCGCGCACGTCGGATCGGTGCCGCTCTGTCCGGCGGCCCATGCGGACGCGGGAGCCTGCGGCGCCGCGTCGCGGATCGGCAACGTGGTCGCCGCGGTCGGCGGGGGCAACGCGCCGCTCGCCGTCCCGCAGCCCGGCAAGGCCGCGACCGGGGCGTTCCTCTCCGGTCCGTACGCCGGGGCGCCGTACTCGCTCAGCCTGGTGATCCCCGCCCAGGCGGGGCCGCTGAACCTCGGCAGCGTGGTCTCGCGGGTGGCGCTGTTCGTCGACCCGCGGGACGCGCACGTCGCCGCGAAGCTCGTCGAGTCGCGGGTCTTCGACCCGGCGGGACGACCGGTGCGGACCGTCGCGGGCCTCCCACAGATCATCGACGGGATCCCCCTGACCTACCGCTCGATCACCGTCACCATGGACCGGCCCGGCTTCATGCGCAACCCGACGTCGTGCGCGCCGAAGGCGCTGAAGGCGACGATCGGGTCGGCCGCCGGAGCGGTGGTCGGTCGTGAGTCGCGGTTCCAGGTCTCCGAGTGCGGCCGGTTGCCGCTGGCGCCGAAGCTGGACCTGCGGTTCGTCGGGTCCAAGCAGGTCGCGAAGGGCAAGCATCCCGGACTCGAGGTGACGATGACGCAGCGGTCGGGCGAGTCGGGTCTGAAGTCGGTCGAGGTCGCGCTGCCGCTGTCGGTCGCGCTCGATCCGCAGAACGCCAAGGCGCTCTGCTCGCCGGCCGACGCGGCGCGTCGGGCCTGCCCGAAGGCGTCGATCGTCGGCCACGCCGAGGCGCGGACACCGATCCTCAGCGAGCCGCTGAAGGGCGACGTCTTCTTCGTCGAGGGGGTCCGTCGCTCCGCTACGGGGCGCGAGATCAAGACCCTGCCGAAGCTGCTGATCACCCTGCGGGGCGCGGTGGCGCTCGACCTCGAGGCCGACTCCACGGTGCGTGACCGCAAGCTGGTCTCGACGTTCGGGTTCATCCCCGACGCGCCGCTCGAGTCGTTCCGCTTGACGATCGACGGGGGGAGGAACGGCATCCTCGAGTCGACCGGCACCGACGGCCGCACGCTCTGCCACAGCACGCAGAAGGTCGAGACGCGGATCCAGGGGCAGACCGGCAAGCGGATCGAGCCGGACTTCCGGATCGCCACGCCGTGCGCGATGCGGGTGCTGACGCGCTCGCTTTCGACGTCGCACCTGACGGTGCGGACGGGTGGCCTGCAGCGCGGCCGCCTGACGGTGACCGGGTCGCACGTTCGCCGGACGTCGCGGTCGATCAAGGCGGCGCAGGTCGCGACGATCAAGCCGCGGCTGACCGCGGCGGGCCGGCGCGCGGCGCGGGCCGGCCGTCAGGTCCAGGCGCGGGTCACGTTCAACCCGTCCGCGAAGGGCAAGAAGACCGTCAAGCGCACGGTCAAGGCGCGGATGGCGCGGAGGTAGGCCGATCGCGGGCGGGAGGCCTCTGGCGCCGGCCAGGGGACCCCGCCCGCCCGGGCGGACGGCGACGTTCGCGCTACCGCCGCGCCCGCACCGTCACCCGCACCGACGCCTTCGAGCGCTCGTCGGCGTCGGCGCCTTGGGTGCGGACCTCGATCCGCACGCGGCGCTTGCCGACCCGGCGCAGGTCGCGGCGCAGGGCCGAGGACAACCGCACGCGGAACGTGCGCTTCTGGCCGCTCTTGACGCGCACGGTGCGTCCGCCGACCCGGCGCGTCCGCGCCTCGCTGCGCGGGCTCGAACGGTACGTCGACCGCGCGGTCACGACCGACCAGCAGCCGCGCGACCCGGCGGACGACGGGCAACGCAGCGTCACGCGGATCCGGCCGCGACGGTCGTACCGGACGCTGCGCTGCTGCTTCGCGCCGCTACCGGCGACGCCCAGGGCGGGCACCGGCGCGGCGGGCGGCTGCGGGCCGTCGAACGGCGGGACCGGGATCGGCACCGGGAGGGGGGCCGGCGGAACGGGCGGCTGCGGCGGGCTCGGGGGCTGCGGGCTCGGATCGACCGGCGGGTCGGGATCGGCCGGGGCCGTGCAGGGGGCCGGCGCGGCGGTGCTCGCGCTGGCGGCGCGACCGACGTAGAGCGCGACGATCTGGCCGTGGCAGACCGGCTCGTCGCCGGCGCGGCGGACGGCGCCGCCCTCGACCCGCGCCAGCCAGGTCCGCTGCGCGCTGTCGCCGGTCACGCCGTTGAGCGCGCGCACCGTGCCGTCGACGACCGACAGGCCGGTCACGCAGCCCGCGGGCTGGGCCGACGACGCGGCGGCCTCGAGCAGCTCCGCGACGGTGGCGCCGACCGGCGCCATCACCCGGCAGACCCGCAGGTCGCGTTCGTCGGTCGCGTCGATCCCGGCGTCGACCACGAGGGCCTGCGGCACGACGGCGCCGTCCGGGACCTTCGGCGACGAGACGGTGCGCGACGGGTCCGCGACGTACCCGGATCCGGTCAGCGCGCGGACGGCTTCCTGGGAGGCGTAGAGGTCGCCCTCGGCGTCGCCGAGGCTCAGCGGGAAGCCCCCCGCGTCCGGACCCGTGGTCAGCTGGTTGGCGATCAGGAAGTCGAGCGGGTTCTGGCTCGCGCCGGTCGTCCACTCGGCGCCCTGGGGGTCGACCCCGCAGGCGTTGAGCGCCATCACGACGGCCGCGGTCGAGTTGATGTTCCCGCTCGGGGCCCACGACGTCGCGATCGCCCCGTTGGAGATCTGTCCGCCGTGGAGGTACGCGAGCCCGCGGACGATCGCCGGGTCGGTCGGGCGGACCCCGATGTCGCAGAGCGCGCCGATCGCCTGAGCCGTCATGTCGATGTCGCCGCGCCAGGAGTCCGCGCGCTCGCTCGGGTCGGTGACGCGGTTCCACGACCACGAGCCGTCGTCGAGCTGGTTGCTGCGGACCACGTCGGCGACCGTGTCGAGCAGCACCTGCGGGGCGGCGGTGCGGCTGAGCGCGAAGAGATTGCCGGTCGCCCCGCTCATCGGGGCGGGATCGCCGAAGTTGCCCTCGATCCGGCCGACGTCGGGGGTCTCGCCGGTCGCGGGGCGGCCATGGTAGATCCCGGCGAGCTGGGCGACCAGGTTCTGGTCGGCCGACAGTCGCGTCGGCTCCAGTCCGATCGCGTGGCCGAGCAGCAGCGCGCGGCTGTAGTCGCTGGCCAGCAACGCCGGCGGGGGCGTGAACGGGTCGGGGCCGGACGGGGTCGTCCAGTCCTCGTCGCCGTCGGGACCGCTGGTCCACAGCGTGCGGTACGCCGCGAGCGCGCTCGGACCGTCCGGCGTCGCCCGGATCGTGTCGGCGTCGCGACCGGCGGCGGTGAGCGAGCTCAGCGCCCAGTCACCGCCGAAGCCGAGGAACCGCCCGTCCGGCGACTGCTGCGCTTCCAGGTAGTCAGCCCCGCGCTCGACCGCGGTCTGGATCTGGGCGGGGGTCGCGGCGCTCGCGGCCGGGGCGCTTGCGGCGAGGCCGGCGAGGGCGATGCCGACAAGGACCGCTCCGCGTCGCGCGCGGAATGATCGGAACGATCGGGAGGATGGAAGCTGCATGCGGGATTCCTGTCTTCCAGCGACGGGACTCCGCACGGCGAGCGCGGATCCGGCCGTCTGGACGCGAGACGGGGTGGACGAAGCGGCCACGGTCGGATCTTCGGGCTCGGGATCGTCCGGTCGGCTCGCCTTCCCGGGACGCTCGCGCGCCCAGTGGCTTCCGGTGGCGCTCCTCTGCGGGAGGCCCCTTGTGAGCTGCCGTCCCCCATACCGCTGCGCGTCAGCCCCGGATTCGCACCGGAGTTCCCCGCTCGTGGACGCCGACAACGGTAGCAGCCGATCGATCGAGCGATTCGACGCACGGACGGCGGAGCGGTGGTCCCGCCCGTGCTACCTTCGGTCCCGAATATTCAGCGGATCGTGGACGAGGGAAGACCGGTGAGAGACCGGCGCGGACCCGCCACTGTGAGCGAGAAGACCGCCGCACGCATGCGGTGCAGCCACTGGGGGACCCCTGGGAAGGCGCGGCGGCTTGGACTCGTGAGCCAGGAAACCTGCCCGGTCCGGCAACGTCGAGCACCCTTCGGGATACGGGGGAGGACAGATGGCTCGCTCCATCGCGGCTGGCTTCGGGCTCGCTGCCACCACCATCATCGCCAGCCTCGCGGCGGCCGCCACCGCGCCAGCCGCGCCGAGCGACCAGCGGATTCGGATCGAGGGCCGCAGCGCGACCCTCTTCGAGGGCCCGGTCCGGACCGACGGTCATACGATCAAGGCGGCGAGCGACAACCGGCCGCGACCGTGTGACGGCAGCGCATCGGGCGGCGGTCCGAACGCGACCCCGACCGCGGCGGCCGACGACGCGATGCGGCTGACCGGCCAGACGTTCGACGGGCGCTGGGGGTCGCACCAGGACTACTTCGTCACCCGTTTCGGCCCCGACGGACAGGAACCCGGCAGCGCCGCCTACTGGGGGATCGTCGTCAACGGGATCTACACCTCGGTCGGCGGTTGCCAGTACCGGCTGAAGCCCGGCGACCAGACGCTCTGGCTCTACGACGCGTTCAACGCCAAGCCGCAGCTCCGGCTCGACGGCCCGGGCAGCATCGGCGAGGCGACCGCCGCGGTCGAGGGCGGCCCGAGCGTCGCGCCGGTTCAGCAGGTCTTCACCGTCGGCCTGGCGCAGCCGTTCCCGGTCAGCGTCCAGCAGAGCGTCAGCCGCGGCGACGTCGGCGCACCGGGCGCGCGGGGTCCGGCGGCCGGCGTGATGGTCGCCCCGGTCGTCACCGACGCCACCGGCTGGCAGGCGGTCGTCCGCGGCGGCGCGGGCAGCGTCGTCACCGGACCCGACGGTCGCGCCACGCTCTCCTGGGACACGCCGGGCTGGAAGCGGATCAAGGCCGACGGCGACGGCTTCGTGCGGTCCAACCGGCTCGACGTCTGCGTGCTCCCCTGTGGTCCGGCGCCCGCGGACGCGCTCGCCCGGACCGCCCCGCCGACCACGCTGCCGGCTCCGGACCCCGGGACCGGCACGGGCAGCGGCTCGCTGGTCGACGGCAGCAGCGGCAGCAGCAGCGGGGACGGCGGCGGTCGCGCGCTGCCGACGATCACGCTCGGCCCGTCGAAGGTCGACGGCCTGCGGGTCACCACCGACGGCCACGCGTCGGGCCGCGTCGGCGTGCGCTGGACGGTGCAGGGCGCTCCGCTGCGGGCCTGGCGGATCGAGTCGCGGACCAAGCGGCGCAAGCCGGGCGGACGCTGGTCGACCGAGGCCCGCGGCAGCGACGAGACGACGGCGATGCTCGACCTGCCGACCGGCCGGACCGCCGAGCTCCGGGTTCGGCTGACGGGCGCGTCGGGCGTGACCGTCACGCGCAAGCTGCCGAGCGTCGTGGTCCCCGTCGACGATCGCCTGCGGTCGGTGCGGTTCGGCGGCCGCTGGGCCCGTGATCGAGACGTGCGCGCGTGGCGTCTGACCACCACCAGGATGCGCAAGGGCGCCACGGTGAAGACCCGGATCCGCGCCGGCCGGCCGACGCTCGTCGTCCGCTCCGACCGGCGGACCGCGCGGATCGAGATGCGCGTCGGCAACGGGAAGCCGCAGCGGCTGAAGGTGCGCGGCCGCAAGGACGGCCGCACCGTGTTCGTGACGGGCCGACGGTCGAAGAAGACCGCGACCGTCCGCGTGAAGGTGCTGTCGGGGACCGTCCACGTCGACGGGGTGGCCGCCCGGCCGTGACCCGCGGCGTCGTCGATCGGGGGATCCGGGGTCCGGACCGTGCCGCCGCGTGGCCGGCGGCGTGCGTCCTGGCGCTGCTGATCGGCGTGCTCGTGGTCGCCGGCGGCCTCGGTGACGGGCGGCTTGCCCCCGCGCCCGCCGCAGCCGCGGACGCCAAGCCCGGCCAGCGGAGCGAGGCCCGGCTCGACGACCTGGTCGGGTTCCTCCAGGACACCCAGAACGACGATGGCGGCTACGGCGGGTCGCCCGGCGCGGCGTCCGATCCGCTGATCAGCGCCTGGGTCGGGATCGGCCTGGCGGCGGCGGGCATCAACCCGCAGGACCAGAAGCCCCCGGGCGCGCGTTCGACCAGCGTCGCCTCGTACCTGGCCAAGCAGGGCCCGGCCCGGACCGGCGGCGCGCCGCCGGTCACCACCGAGTACGCGCGGATCGGGATGTTCGTCAACGCGGCGGGGATGGACCCCCGCAAGTTCGGCGGACGCGACTACGTGGCGCCGCTGCTCGCCCGGCAGGCGACCGTCCCGGCGACGGTCGGCGACGTCGGGGTGCCGCCGGGGTGGTTCCCGCACGCCGACGGTGGCACAGTCCCCGGGGTCAACGACACGATCTTCGCGGTCTTCTTCCTGACGGGCCTGCAGGACCGGTCGGTGCGTCCCGCGATCCAGCGGGCGACGGACGCGATCATCGCGATGCAGCGCCCCGACGGCACCTGGCCGGCGACCCGTCCCGGCGACGGGGTCAACGTCGACATGACCGGCGCGGCGGTCCAGGCGCTGTGCGCGGCCGGGCGCTGCGGGGAGGACCCGGTCAAGCGGGCGATCGCCTACCTGCGCCAGAGCCAGCAGTCCGACGGCGGCTGGCAGGCCGGCGACCTGGGCGGCGAGCTCGCCGGTCAGTCGAACGCGGGCACCACGCCGTGGGTCGTCCAGGCGCTCTGGGCGGTCGGCGAGGACCCCGCGAAGTGGAAGCCCGCCGGGAAGGACCCGCTGCAGTTCCTGGCGGGATTGCAGCGCCGCGACGGCAGCGTGATGTGGCGGGCGTCGCAGGACATGAACCCGACCTGGATGACCGCCTACGCGGCTCCGGCGTTCGCCGGACACGCCTGGCCCGTCCCCGCGCCCCCGCGGGCGGCCGAGGTCAAGGCGGCCAAGCAGGCCAAGGCCGAGAAGCGGGCCGCCGCCAAGCGAGCCGCGGCGCGCCGGATCGAGGCCGAGCGGACGGCGGGCAACGCGGGCGAGGCGGCCGACGGCGACGGCGCGACCGCGACCGGCGGCGGGGGCCGCGGCGCCGATCTGTTCTCGCGCCCGCAGCCGCAGAGCCTGGGCGACACGACCGGCGGCGTGCGCGACACGGAGCGCGAGCAGGAGCGGCAGGAGAGCACGAAGGGCGACGACGGCGCCACCGGCACGGCGGCCGCGTCCGGCGTCGGCGACGACGGCGGGGTCGAGAACGCGCCGCCGTCGCCGGAGCCGCCCGCGGCCGAGAGCCCGGGCGTCGGCCGGCTGATCAGCGGCCAGGTCGTCGAGGCGCCCCGCGGAACCGAGGGACGGCAGTTGGACGACGCCGTGGCGGCCGGCCTGCGGACCGCCCAGGCGGGCGGCGCCGCGACGCCCTGGGCCGCGACGGCGCTCGGCGGGGCGATCGCGCTCTGCATGCTTATCGGGATGCGACTCGAGACGCGACCGGGGTCGCGGTGGGGACGGTGAACGTGCGAGGCACGGCGACGGATCGGTGCGGAACGACGCAGGACGGCGCGCGGCCCGCGCAGAGCGGGGCGCGGCCGGGCCGAACCCGGCGATCCTTGGTCGCGCTCGTCGCGGCGACCGCCGCGATCAGCGGCTGCGGCGTCGGCGCGGGCGAGACCCCCGAGGACGTCGGACTGCGGGTGACCGATCGCTTCGGCAGCGAGGTCGTGGTCGACCGGCCGCGGGCCGAGGTCGAGGGCGAGGACACCGTGGTCCGCCTGCTCCAGCGCAACGTCCCGATCGAAACCGACGCTGGCGGGACGTTCGTGTCGGCGATCGACGGCCGGGTCGGCGGCGAGGCCGCGGACGGCTCGACCCCGTACTGGGTCTTCTTCCGCAACGGCGTGCTGAGCGACAAGGGCGCCGCGGGGGTGCAGGTCGCCGACGGCGACCGGATCTGGTGGGACCGTCACGACCAGCGGATCGCCAACGTCCAGGGCGTCGTCGGGTCGTTCCCGATGCCGTTCACGGCGCGTGAGGACGGCGAGCCGCCCGCGGTCGAGCTCGGCTGCGTCGACGTCGCCGCTGCCGCCTGCCGGATCGCCGGCGAGCGCCTGACCGCGGCGGGCGTCGCGGTAACCGCCGCCGAGCTCGCCCCGCAGTCCGCGCCCAATCGGTTGCGCGTGCTCGTCGGTCCGTGGGACGGGATCCGACGGGATCCGGTCGCCGCGCGTCTGGAAGCCCCCCCGAGGACCTCGGGCGTGCTGGCGCGCGTGCGCGACGAGCGGTTGATCCCGTACCGGGCGGACGGTACGGCGGCCCCGACGATCGGGGCCGGATGGGGGCTGATCGCGGCTACGCGGGTCCGGCGCGAGCCGATGACCTGGGTCGTCAGCGGACGGACCGCGCTCGACGCCCAGTCGGCCGCCGAGCTGCTGACCGCCGACGTGCTCGACGGGGCCTTCGCCCTGCTCGTCCGCGATCGCGCGCCCCGGCCGCTGCCGTTCCCGGCGGCGGAGTGAGTCCCGGGCTCGCACCCGGCCGTCCGTCCTCGGCGGCGGCGGGAACCACGGCCCCCGCCGCCACGTCGCGCCGTCGCGGGCGCGCCGGCCGCGACGTGCTGGTCGGCCTGGCGTCGATCGCCTACCGGCGGCGCGCGACGGCGCTGCACGCGGCCCGGCCGGCGGTCGCGGCCGTCTACTGCGCCGCGCTCGGCGCGCTGACGCTGGCGATCTCGAATCCGCTGCTGCTCGGGGCCACGCTGATCAGCGTGCTCGCGGTCGGGACGCTGACCGGCGCCCTGCCGAGCCAGCGGCGGGCGATGGTCGTCGCGCTGCCGCTGGCCGTGCTCGTGCTGCTGGTCAACGTGCTCGTCAGCCACCACGGCCTGACGGTGCTGCTGCGCCTCGGCGAGTGGCCGGTCGTCGGTCGGGTCGACGTCACCGCGGAGTCGCTCGCCGCGGGTGGCGTGCTGGCGCTGCGCGTGATCGTGGTGATCCTGGTCGGCGTGCTCGCCGCGGTCACGGTCGACCCGGACCGCCTGCTGACCGCCGCCCGGCGCTGGTGGCCGGCCGGCGCGCTCAGCTCGGCGCTCGCGCTGCGGGTCGTCCCCGTGCTCGCCCGCGACGGCGCGCGGCTCGCCGACGCGCGGCGCTGCCGCCCCGACGGCGTTCCCGGAGCCCACGACGACCGCCGCGCCCGGCTGCTGGTGCTGCGTGCGGTGACCGCGTCGGTGCTCGACCGGGCGAGTGACCTGGCGGCGACGCTCGAGCTGCGGGGGCACGGGCTGCGCCACCGCCCGACGCGGGTCCGACCGCCGTGGTCGCGCCACGACCGGGCGTTCCTCGGGTCGACGCTGGTGCTCGTGGGCGTGGCGGCCGTCGCGCTGGTGTCGGGCGCCGGACGGCTGACCACCGACCCGCGGCTGGAGACGCCGGACGGGGCGCTGCCGCTGGTCCTGGCCGCGCTGGTGCCGCTGGCCGCGCTGGCGCCGCTGCTGAACCGCACGGGGACGTCGGCGTGACCGCCGCGCGCTCGCCCGCGAATCCGGCGGGGCCCGAGCCCGAGGACCGTGCCGCGACGCCGGACGGCCGGACCACGACGCCGCCCGCGCTCGCCTTCGAGCGCGTCGGCTATCTCTACCCGGACGCGACCATCCCGTCGCTGGCCGACGTCTCGTTCACCGTCTGCCCCGGCGAGTTCGTGGTCCTGGTCGGCGCGTCGGGATCCGGCAAGTCGACGCTGCTGCGGGCGGCCTGCGGACTGGCGCCGCACCACCAGGGCGGCACGCTGTCGGGGCACGTGCGGGTCGCCGGACAGGACACCCGCGACGCCGGGCCGGCCGAGCTGGCCGAGCGCGTCGGCACGGTGCTCCAGGACCCCGAGACCCAGGTCGTGCTGAACACGGTGCGGGCCGAGCTGGCGCTGCCGCTGGAGCTGCGCGGTCGTGCGCCGGCGTCGATCGCCCGGGCCGTCGAGGAGGTCGCGCTGGCGCTCGGGATCGAGGCGCTGCTGGACCGCGGCACCCACGAGCTGTCCGGCGGCGAGCTGCAGCGGGTGGCGCTCGGGGCCGCGTTGGCGCCGGGCGGAGCCGGCGGCGCGCTGCGGCTGTTCCTGCTCGACGAGCCGACGTCGCAGCTCGACCCGGTCGCCGGCGACGAGCTGGTCTGGCTGCTGCGACGCCTGAACGAGGAGCACGGCTGCGCGGTGCTGCTGGCCGAGCACCGCCTTGACCGCTGCCTGCACCACGCCGACCGGGTGCTCGCGATGGACGGCGGCCGGATCGTCTGCGACGCGCCGCCGAGCGCGTTCCTGGCGTGGGCGGCCGACGCGGCGCCGGACCTGCTGCCGCCCGCGGCCCGGATCTTCCGGGTGGCAGGTCGGTCGCTGCTGCCGGTCGGGGTCAAGGACGCCCGGGACGCGCTGCGGCGCGAGCCGGCCGTGGGCCCGACGTCGGTCGAGCCCGCCGTGGCCACCGCGCCCGCGGACCGGTCCCGCTGGTGGCGACGCGCGCGTGAGGCAGAGACGACCGGCGGCCCGGCGATCGCCACCCGTGGCCTGTGGCGGGAGATCGCCGACGGGCCGACGGTGCTGCGCGGCATCGACCTGCGCGTCGATCCAGGCGAGCGGATCGCGTTGATGGGCCGCAACGGCGCCGGCAAGTCGACGTTGCTGCGGGTCCTGGCCGACCTCGACGACCCGACCGGTGGACGGATCGACCGCGCCGGACCGTTCGGCCTGCTGCCGCAGAACCCGAACGACATGCTGCTCCACGACCGGGTCGGCGATGAGGCGCCGGCCCACGCCCTCGGGCTCGTGGGTCTGAGCGATCTGGTCGATCGCCATCCGCGCGAGCTGTCCGGCGGCGAGCGGCAGCGGCTGGCGCTGGCGGTCGTGCTGGGCGGGACGACGGCTCCCGCCGCGCTCGGGCTCGACGAGCCGACGCGGGGGATGGACCACGTCGCGCTGACCGCGCTGCAGGCGGAGCTACGACGGCTCGCGGGCGAGGGGACGGCGGTGATCGTCGCGACCCACGACGTCGAGTTCGCGGCCACGTTCGCGGAACGCGTGGTGCTGATGGCCGACGGTCGCGTGATCGCCGACGGCCGCCCGGCCGACGTGCTCGCGGGCGGCTGGTACTTCGCCACCCAGGCGGCCCGGATCCTCGGCGTGCCCGGCGTCGTGACCGCCGAGCAGGGCGGCGCGTGGCTGGGCCGCCGAGACGGAGGCGAGCCGGCATGACCGTCGGGTCGCTCGTGCCGAGGGAGGCGGACGGAGGATGACCACCGCCCTGCCGTCGCTGATCGTGGTGGCACTGACGCTCGTCGTGACGGGCTGGTGGTACGAGCGCACCCGGCCCAGCGCCCGCGTGCTGGCCCTGGTCGCGACGCTGGCCGCGTTGGCAGCGATCGCCCGGGTCGCGTTCGCGCCGTTGCCGAACGTCAAGCCGACCACCGACATCGTGCTGTTCGCGGGGATCGTGCTTGGCGGCGCGCCGGGCTTCGCGGTCGGGGCGATCACCGCGCTGGCGTCCAACGTGGTCTTCGGCCAGGGCCCGTGGACCGTCTGGCAGATGCTGGCCTGGGGGTCGTGCGGGCTGCTCGGCGCCGGCCTGGGCGCCGTGGTCCGTGGCCCGATCAACCGCTGGGTCCTGGCCGCGATCTGCGCGTTCGCGGGCGTCATGTTCGGGGTGATCATGAACGTCTCGACCTGGCTCTCGTTCACGGGTGGCGGCGTCGACGAGGCGATCGTGATCGCCACCACCTCGGCGCCGTTCGACGTCGCGCACATCGCCGGCAACGTGGTCTTCGCGCTGGTCTTCGGCCCCGCGATGCTCGGCGCGCTGCGCCGCACCCGCGCGCGGGCGGAGGGCCGGTTCGTCGACGAGCTGCCGGAGGTCGCGCGGCCCACCGCGTAGGCTGGGCGGACGATGGCCGACGATCCTCAGACCCCGCCCAGCGACCTGTCGAACGCGCGGATCGCGGACCTCTTCGACGAGCTCGGCGACCTCTACGAGCTGGACGGCGCGGTAGTCCACCGCGTGATGGCGTACCGCAACGGCGCGAAGGCGATGCGCGACGCGCCGCGCTCGATCGCCGCGCTGACCCGGGCGGGTACGGTCACCGAGCTGCCGGGCATCGGCAAGACCCTGGCCGAGAAGCTCGAGGCGCTGCTGACCACCGGAGAGATCCCGGCGCTGACCAAGCTGCGCGCCAAGATCCCGGACGGGCTGCGGATGATCACCCGGCTGCCCGGCCTGGGTCCGAAGCGCGCCAAGCGGCTCCACGCCGAGCTCGGGATCGACGGTCCCGAGGCGCTGCGCGCGGCGATCGCGGACCAGCGGATCCGCGCGCTGTCGGGGTTCGGACCGAAGTCCGAGGAGAAGCTGCTGGCCGCGCTCGACGCGGCGGGTGACGACCTCTCGGGGCCGAAGCGCGAGCTGCTGTCGAAGGCGCTGCCGATCGCCGAGCAGCTCGTCGCCGAGCTGCGGGACCGCGGCGCCGCGGTCGGCGTCCACCGGGTCGAGATCGCCGGCTCGGCGCGGCGCCAGGCCGACAGCGTGCACGACCTCGACCTGATCGCCACCGCCGACGACGCCGAGGGCCTGGTCGAGATCTTCGCGTCGTCGGAGCTGATCGACGACGTGCACCGCCGCGGGACCAACGGCGCCAGCGCCAACACCCACACGGGACTGTCGGTCGACCTGCGGGTGGTGGCCCCCGACCAGTTCGGCAACCTGCTGCAGCACTTCACCGGGTCGAAGGCCCACAATGTGGCGATCCGCGAGGCGGCGGTCAAGCGCGGGCTGCACGTGTCCGAGTACGGAATCCTCGACGACGCCACCGGGGAGACCGAGCGGTTCGCGACCGAGGAGGAGGTCTACGCGCGGCTCGGCCTGCCGTGGATCCCGCCGGAACTGCGCGAGAACCGCGGCGAGCTGCAGCTCGAGCGCGTCCCGAAGTTGATCGAGCTCGAGGACCTGCGCGGCGACCTGCACATGCACACCACGGCCAGCGACGGCCGCGGCAGCATCCGCGACATGGTCGACGCCGCGCGGGCCCTCGGGCACGAGTACATCGCGATCACCGATCACTCGGCGTCCCACGGGTTCGGCGACCACGTCACGCCCGACCAGCTCCGGGCGACGATCGAGGAGGTCCGCCGGCTCAACGACGAGCTCGACGACTTCACGGTGCTGGCGGGCAGCGAGGTCAACATCCTCACCGACGGGTCGCTGGACTACGACGACGAGCTGCTCGCCGAGCTGGACTGGGTGGTGGCGTCGGTCCACACGGCGTTCGGCAGCGACCCGACCGGCCGGATCATCGCGGCCTGCGAGCATCCGTCGGTCGACGTGATCGCGCACCCGACCGGGCGGCTGATCGAGAAGCGCACCGCCTACGACCTGGACGTCGACGCGATGATCGAGGCGGCGGCGCGGACCGGAACCTTCCTCGAGATCAACGGCTCGCCGCGGCGTCGCGACCTGCACGACGTGCACGCCCGCCAGGCGAAGGACGCCGGGGTGCTGCTGGTGATCGATTCCGACGCGCACGGCCCGGAGACCCAGGAGAACGTGCGCTGGGGCATCGCGACCGCGCGCCGCGCGTGGCTCGGGCCGGACGACGTCGCCAACACCCGTCCCTGGCCCGCCCTGCGGAAGCTGCGCAAGGGCGGGCGGTAGCGACGCCGGCCCGCTCCCCCGTCCCGGGAAGGATCGGGCGGTCCGACCGGCTCAACTTCTCCAGGACGTTCGGTCCGTAAGCAGCTCGACGACCTGTCCGGCGCGCTCGGTCACCGCGAGGTCTCGTCGGCGGATCGCGGAGATCCAGACCGAGCTGTCGGCCAGCGCGATCACCCCGGACTCCCGGAGCCGTGCCCTCGCATGCGCCACAGGTCCTCGAGTGTCATATCGGTCTCGAGCTTCCAGACCGCCTTGCGTGCTTCGCGCTTGAGGACTTCGTCCAGCGCCACGCGGACCGTTTCCGCCGTCGTCTTGGTGCCGAGCGCTTCCCGCGCGTCCTGCACGACGTCGGGGTCGAGCGATATCGAGGTCCGGATCATCTTCACCATCGTATGCCTCTCTGCGTCAGAGGTGGCTTGCGAAGTGTGATGTATTGTCTTCAATCTTGCAACGCGGGTGTACGGCGGCACGGACGGGTGCGATCCGCCGCGCCTGGCGGCAGAATCGCACCCTAATCGAGCCGGGGTTCGGTAGAGCAGGAACGCAGGGCCCGGCTTCCGTCAGCGCCGCTCCGCACAGAGCCGCGGTCCGCAGACCACGAGCCGCGGCTACCGCTTGGTGCCGCGCACCTTGACCGTGGTGGTCCCCGTGCGGAGCTCGGACCGGCCGGCGCCGGCGAGCTGGACCCGCAGCGTGACCCTGGAACCGCGCTGCAGGCTGCGCTTGAGCGTGCCCTTGGCGACGAGCGTCACGGTCCGGCTCTTGCCGGCCTTCACCGTCACCGCGCGCCGGGTGGCGATCGTCCTGCCGCCGCGCTTGACCGTGATCTTGACCTTGCAGGAGCCGGCGCCCTTGGCGCAGCTCAGCCGGAACGGCACGCGGCCGCTGCGGGTGGCCTTCAGCGACCGGCGGGCGACCGTGATCCGCGGCGTCGCCGTGCTCTTCGGCGCGGTCGGCGCCGGGACGGCCACCGGGACCGGGACCGGGATGCCGACCGGGACCGGGCTGACCGCGCCCGGGTCCAGGTTGGTCGGGGCCTCGGGCGCCGGGGCCTCGGTCTCGGGCTCCGGCGCCGGCTCGACCACGATCGGCTGCGGCTTCACGCCCGGGTCGAACGTCAACGCCGGGAACTGCGTCGGCTCGACGTGGCCGTCGAGCAGCCGCTCGACCGCGTAGGCGAAGCCGACGAGCTTGGCGTCGTCCCACGCCCGCCCCTGGAGCTGCAGCGAGACCGGATGGCCGTTCTCGTTCTTCCCGACCGGCACGATCACCTCGGGTGCGCCCGACGCGGACGCGGGAGCCGTCGCGAACGCGCCGCCGAGCGCGAGCGAGTCGTTGGAATGGAAGTCCGATGTGTTGTTCGGGTAGATCACGGCCTCGACGTCCGCGTCGTCCATCCACTGCTTCAGACGCGCTTGGTACTCGGTCCGCTGGTCGCGGATCGCCTGGACCTGTGCCCGGGTCATCCGGCCGCTGGTCGTCGGGTTGCTCGATCGGTTGTAGGGCAGCTTGAGCTGCGAGTCCTGGATCTCGGCCGGGGTCTTGTACGGGGACTCCGGGTGGGCCTCGATCCAGCGGGCCCAGCCCTCGGTCCCGGTGCTCGCGCCCGGCGCCGACGGGCTCGGCGGCGAGGACGGGGCGTTCGGCATCGGCACCAGCGTCGCGCCGGCCTCGCGGAACGCGTCGAGCGCCGCGTTGGAGACCTCGAGCGAGCCGGGGGTCCCGTAGCTCGTCGTGGCGAACGTGCTGGGCAGGTAGCCGAACCGCTTGCCCTTCATCGCGGCCGCGTCGAGCACCGACGTCCAGTCGGCCGGCCGCTTGGCGTCGGCATCGCCGGCCACGGTCAGCTCGTCGTTCGGGTCGGTTCCCGTCGTGTAGTTGAGGATCGACGCCAGGTCGGCGACCGAGCGGGCCATCGGACCGGCGTAGTCGCGGGTGAAGTTCAGCGGCATCACGCCGGAACCCGAGCTCATGCCGTCGGTCCCGCGCAGCGAGACCAGCGAGCTGGCCCCCGACGGGGCGTTCAGCGAGACCCCGGTCTGGCTGCCCATCGAGAAGGCGGCGAAGCTCGCGGCGACCGCCACGCCGGAGCCGCCGGACGAGCCCTGCGACGTCGATGACGGCTGGATCGCGTTCCAGACCTGTCCCCAGGCGCTCTCTGAGTGGCGGCCCGAGTTGGCGTACTCGGACATGTTCGCCTTGCCGAGGATCACGGCCCCGGCTTCGCGCATCTTGCCGACCTGGAACGCGTCCTTCGTCGGCCGGAAGCCCTCGAAGACCAGCGAGCCGTTGGTGGTGGGCATGTCCTTCGTGTCGTAGAGGTCCTTGACCGCGACGGGGATCCCGAGCAGATCGGTGTCCTTGCCCTGCGCGCGGGCGACGTCGGCCTTGCGGGCCTGCTCCATGGCGTCGTCGGCGACGTGGATGAACGACTTCAGCCCCCGCTGCCCACGGTCGTAGGCGGCGATCCGGTCGAGGTAGGCGCGAGTGATCTCCTGCGAGGTGGTGCGCCCGGCGCGCATGTCGTCCTGCAACTCGGTCAGCGTCTTGCCGACCACGTCGTACGGCGAGCTGGTCTTCGGCTCGGGCTCGACCGGGGCGGGCGCGGGCTGCGGCGGCTGGACGGTCTCGCAGGTCGCGGGCAGTGCTGCGTCGATCAGCTCCAGGTTCCAGTTGGCGATCGTGCAGAGCTCGGCGGTCGAGAGCCCGTCGAGGTCCGGGTCGGCCGCCAGGTCCGCGGCCCCGGTCTGCACCGCCTGGATCTGTGCGCCGGCCGTGGCGGTGGTGTCGCGCAGGCCGATCACGACGAACTGGGCCAGCGATCGCGTCTCGCCGGGTTGGAGCATCAGGCGGCGCACGTAGCCGTGGAAGTTGGCCTCGTGGCCGGTCGTCGGCAGCACCTGCTCGAAGGGGTTGCGGTGCTGGTTGCCGAGCCGCAGCAACCCGCCGGTCGACGACCCGCCGGCGTTGCCGATGACGGTCGCCGAGGTGCCGTTCTGCGTCGGCCCGGAGGTCGGGGTCGTGGCGGCCGCGGTCGGGGTCCCGACCATCGCCCACGAATCGGCGGACGTCACGTCGGTGTCGCCGTTGGAGGTCGCCAGCACCCGCGCTTGGGAGGCCTGGAACGCGGGGTTGGTGTCGCTCGACTGACCGAGGATCCCGCCGAACGAGACCTCGACGGTGACCGGGGCATTGGTCCGGTTGGTGAAGCTGTCGACCCACCGGGCCCAGTTGGCGGACCGCTCGATCTTCAGGTTGCGGCTGACGTCGACGCCGGACACGCGCACCGGGGTGGTGGTGGCGAACTCGTCGAGGCCGTCGAACTTCAGACCGAAGCCGCGCAGCAGCTCGCCGTCCAGGCGGTCGGGCTTGGTGCCCGAGACGCTGACCTTGATCCCGCCGTAGCCGAGCAGCGAGCTCTGGTTGGTCGAGCGGATCGAGCCGGTGTCGACGCCCGGCATCGCGGTGTCGTTGACGGCCCACGACTCGCCGTTCTGGGCGCTGACGTAGTTGATCGCCGAGGCGCCTGGCACGACGACGAGCGTCGCAGCGACGGTTGTCAAGGCGATCGCGCCTCGCGAGCGGCGGCGACTGCGGCGGCGGCGGGTGGCGGGGGACGAGGGGGTCGGTCGGGACATCGGCGGCTCCGTGAGGGCAGGGTCGGCGTGGCGCGCACGCCGCTGGTGGACGCCGGATCCACGGGGCGGAAAGCGCCCGGGAAACGGCGGATCACAAGGATCGCCGCGCGTCCTCCGTACACCGCCTGGACCGATGTATGGCCTTTGCAACTAGCCGGTTGGACGGTGGGAGCAACCGTGCGTTGCGTGACGCAGCGCACGGAGCGGCGCACCGGACCGCTGGTATTCGCCCGCGCATCGCCCGCGGGCCCGGGATTCGTGCGACCGGGCCGGCGTCGCGGACGGGCCCGGTCCGGCGAGCTCCCCGCAGTAGCATGCCGCCGATGAAGCCCACGCGAGAAGCGGTCACCGAGGTCACGGTCGAGTTGCGGTACCGGGACCTCGACACGCTCGGGCACGTCAACCAGTCCGTCTACCACGTGCTGCTGGAGGACGCCCGGATCGCCTTCCTGCGGTCGCTGTTCGGCAACCACCCGCGGATGGTGGTGGCCCGCGTCGAGATGGACTACCGGCACGAGGTGCGGATCGCGGACCGGGTCGTGACGGTGACCACCGCGGTCGAGCGGGTCGGCGGCTCGAGCATGACCCTGACGTCGCGGATGACGACGCCCTCGGGGACCGTGGCGGCGGAGGCGGTGACCGTGCTGGTCACCTGGGATCCGGAGCAGCGGACGTCGCGCCCGCTGTCCGACGACGAGCGTGCGGCGCTGTCGGGCGTGCTGGTCGAGGGCTGAGCGCGGGTGGCGGCTCGCGTTGGGGCGGCGCGGCTCGCGGCGGGTCAGCCGTCGGCGTGTCGCGCCGGTGAGTCGTCCCCAGAACGACGAACGGCCCGCCGAAGCGGGCCGTCCACGGGCCGTCACCCGGAGGTGACGGTCACCGAAAGTCGAGGCGTCTTAGATGACGTCGACGTTGGTGGCGTTCGGGCCCTTCGGGCCGGTCTCGGCGTCGAAGGAGACCTTCGCGCCTTCGGCCAGCGTCTTGAAGCCGCTGCCGTTGATGGCGGAATGGTGGACGAAGAGATCCTTACCGGCTTCGTCGGGCGTGATGAACCCGAAGCCCTTCTCCTCGTTGAACCACTTAACGGTGCCTGTGGCCATGTGATGTCCCTCCGTGGGGTGTTGTGCAACGGCGCGGAGGGTGCTGATGCAACGACTGCGAACGCTGGCACTGCTTCGCCGGACCCTTGTGGTCCGACACGACGCCTGAAGCATGGCACAAATCACGCGTCGTGCGTAGCGGGTTTGCCAGGGGTCGTCGACGGACGCGAATCGCCGACCCAGAAGCGGGGTCCTGCGCCGCGTCGTGCGACCCGGTCCTTGGGGTTGGCCAGGGAGCAGCGGTCGAGCGACAGGCACCCGCAGCCGATGCAGTCGGTGAGCCCGGCCTTGAGGCGCTCGAGCTCGTCGATCCGCTCGTCGATCCGCGCGCTCCAGCTCCTCGAGAGGCGGGCCCAATCGCGCCGGGACGGTACACGATCGGTGGGCAGGCGCGCGAGCTCGCCGGCGATCTCCTCGAGGCTCAGGCCGATCCGCTGGGCGAAGACGATGAACGCGATCCGCCGAGCGACCGGCCGGCTGTACCGCCGGTGGCTGGCGCCGGTCCGCTCCGACGTGATCAGGCCGCGGTCCTCGTAGTAGCGCAGCGCCGACGGCGCCACGCCCGTGCGTTCGGAGAGGGCGCCGATCGTCAGGAGCTCGGTCATTCCTCCAGCAGATCACGGTCCGCCAGATATTTCAAGCGCGCTTGAGTTTTGCGCGCGCCGGCAGCTACGCCCCGGCGTCGTAGACCGCCTGGCACAGCACCGACGTGCCCGGCAGCTCCGCGGCGGTCCGGTCGGCGACGGCGGCGGCGATCTGATCGGCGGTGTGCCGCGCTCCGTCGTAGACGACGACGATCGACTCGTCGCCCACGTCCAGGTAGGTCGACGCGCCGAGCGGGGTGTAGCGGGTCGCGCCGATCCCGATCAGCACGTGGCTCGGCCGTCCGGCGTCGAGCAGGTAGCGGCCGACCGGCTCCAGCGGCGTGTCGTCCGATCCGGCCTGGTGGCGCAGCCGGTCGACGATCCAGTCGAGCAGCGTACGGCCGTAGTACGAGTAGCCGGGCAAGGGGCTGTCCTCGCCGTAGGCGTCGACCCGATCGCCGCGACGCAGGAAGCTCGCCAGCCGGAAGCTCGCCGTGGCGCCGTCCGGGTCGAGCTCGGTGGCCGGCAGCAGGTCGCGCGCGAGGCCCTTGCTGTCGGGGCCCCAGTTCTTCTTCTCGCTGATCTTGCGCGCGCCGGGGCGGCGGATCGAGCAGTCGTTGAACGCGCCGATCGCCTCGGGCGTCAGCGAGACCACGCCCGTGTCGTCGTAGGCCACGGCGCAGATCACGCCGACCTCCGGCTCGATCTGCAGGTGCAGCGGCTCGTCCGAGATCGGCTTGGCGATCCGGTCGTGCGACAGCGGGAAGGTGCCGAGGAACGTCTCGCCCCCGGGGACGTAGAACGGGAAGATCCCCTTCGGCGCCTCGGCGGCGGCCGCGACGCGCACGAAGTCCTCGGCTTCCCCCGCTTGCTCGAGGTGTCCGGCGAAGTTGCCGGCCACCCCGAAGCCGAAGAGCGTGTCGAGCCGATCGATCGGGAGAGTCGTCACGCCGAGCGACGATACCCGCCGTGCCCCGGGCGAGCGGCTCGCGCGTCGGGTTCTGACGAGCAGTTCGCCAGAACCCGACGCAGAGGCCGGAGCATCTCGACCCGCTCACCGCGTCGTCCGATTTCCGCCAGCGAACGGCCCGCGTAGCTGCAACGGTGTCGGTGTGGAACTCGACCCCGAACGGATCTGGAACGCGTTGCGCACGAACGATCCGCGGTTCGACGGCGCGGTCTTCTGCGGGATCACCTCGACCCGGATCTACTGCCGACCGAGTTGCCCCGCGCGCACGCCGAAGCGCGAGAACGTGCGAATCTTCCCGACCGCCGCAGCGGCGCAGGCCGGAGGTTTCCGTGCCTGCAAGCGCTGCCGTCCCGACGCGACGCCGGGGTCGCCCGAGTGGGACGGACGGGCCGATCTGGTCGGGCGGGCGATGCGGCTGATCGCGGACGGCGCGGTCGACCGCGAGGGCGTACCGGGGCTGGCCCGGCGTCTGGGCTACAGCGAGCGTCACGTGCACCGGCAGCTTCGAGCGGTGGTCGGTGCGGGTCCGCTGGAGCTGGCCCGGGCGCAGCGGGCGCAGACCGCACGGCTGCTGGTCGAATCGACCGACGTCCCCCTGACCGAGGTCGCGTTCGCCGCCGGGTTCTCGAGCGTCCGCCAGTTCAACGCGACCGTTCGGGAGGTCTACGCCACGACGCCCAGCGCGCTGCGCGCGCGCCGTAGCCGCGCGGTCGGCGCCGGCGCCGGCGCCGCGCGGCGCCACGGGCCGGTCGACGGCGCGGTCGCTCCCGCGCGGGAGCCGCTCCGCACGATCGCGCTGCGCCTGCCGTACCGCGCGCCGTGGGACGCCACCGCGATGATCGGCTACTTGGCCGCGCGTGCCGTGATGGGCATCGAGGCGGTCGACGGTGGTGAGTACCGGCGGAGCCTGCGGCTGCCACACGGGGCCGGGGTGGTGACCCTGTGGCCGGCCGACGGCCACGTCGCGGCGGAGCTGCGCCTCGCTGATCTGCGGGACCTGCCCGCGGCGGTGCAGCGGGTGCGGGCGCTGCTCGACCTCGACGCCGATCCGCAGGCGATCGTCGACGCGCTGGGTGGCGATCCGGTGATCGGGCCGCTGGTGCGCGCGGCTCCCGGCCTGCGGGTGCCCGGTCACGTGGACGCGCACGAGCAGGCGATCCGGGCGGTGCTCGGACAGCAGGTGTCGATTCGCGGCGCCGCGACGCTGGCGGCACGGCTGACCGTCGCCTACGGCGAGCCGCTCGTCGAGCCGGTCGGCGACGGTCGCGTCACGCACCTCTTCCCGTCGGCCGCGGCGCTCGCCGAGGCCGACCCGGCGACGCTCGGCATGCCCCGGTCGCGCGCCGCCGCGGTGGTCGGGCTGGCGTCGGCGCTGGCGTCCGGCGAGCTCCGGCTCGACATCGGCGTGGAGCGGCTCGACACCCGGGCGCGGCTGCTGGCGCTGCCCGGCATCGGGCCCTGGACCGCGGGCTACGTACAGCTCCGCGCCCTGCGCGACCCGGACGTCTTCCTGGCGAGCGACCTCGTCGTCCGCCGGGCGCTGGAGCGCCTGGGTCGGGATGCCCGTCCCGCAGCAGCCGAACGGCTGGCCGGACGCTGGCGACCGTACCGCTCGTACGCGACCCAGCACCTGTGGGCGAGCATGGCGCCGCCCGACGTCCGTACCGGAAGCCGCGAACCACGGAGGACCGCCGCATGATGCACACGACGATTACGAGCCCGATCGGCCGGCTGCTGCTGGTCGGGAACGACCGCGTCCTGCGCGGCCTCTACATGCTGGACGGCCCGAAGCCGCTCGCCGTCGACCCGGCGTCGACCGAGAACGCCGCGGCGTTCTCGGCGGTGATCGCTCAGCTGGAGCAGTTCTTCGCCGGCGAGCGGACCGTCTTCGAGCTCGAGGTCGAGCTCGAGGGCACGCCGTTCCAGCAGCGGGTCTGGAACGCACTGCGGGAGATCCCGTACGGGCAGACGATCAGCTACGGCGAGCTGGCCCGGCGGATCGATCGACCGTCGGCGGTCCGCGCGGTCGGGCTGGCGAACGGCCGCAACCCGGTCTCGGTGATCGTGCCCTGCCACCGGGTGATCGGGGCCAACGGGACGCTGACCGGGTACGGCGGAGGGGTCGAGCGCAAGCGCCTGCTGCTGGACCTCGAGTCCCGGGCCGCGACGCCGCGGTTGCTCGACCTCGGCTGAGAGTCGGTTCTAGGCCGCGGCGTCGAACGCCGTGCCGACGCGACGGGCCTCGTCGAGTCCGAAGAACGCGGCGACGCAGACGTGACTGACCGCGGGCAGCGCCGCCGGCAGCTCGTGCAGCCGGCGCTCGACGGCGTGCCGACGCAGCACTTCGAAGATCCCGCCGGTGACGATCTGGGACACGATCTCGGGCTGCGGCGGGGCGTGGCCCATCGCCGCGAACCCGGGCCCGAGGAACTCGGCGAAGACGTCGAGCACCCCAGTGTGACGGGAGGCCGCGCGCGGGCTGAGCATCGGCGGGACGAGGATCGACAGCGAGGCCAGGGCCGGGCTGGCGGCCAACACGCGCAGCAGCACCTCGAGCGAGCGGTGGGCCGCGGCCGCGCAGTCCCCGGGGCTGCTCATGAACGCGCGGGCGACCGCGGCGAAGGTCTGCTCGGTGCCGGTCTGGAGCGCGTCGATCACGCAGGCCTCCTCCGACGCCCAGTACGCCTCGACCGCCGCCAGCGGCACTCCGCGTCGCTCGGCGACGTCGGTGAGTCGCACCAGCTCGTAGCCGCGCTCGTAGACCAGCTCGGCGAACGCGAGCAGGAACTCTTCCCGCTCGTCCACCGGGACGAACGTGGATACCGACGTCCCACCAACCCTAGACATCTACGCTCCCTCTCCCCGTTGGCGTTTGAGCCTAGGCAGCGGTGAACGGCACCGTCCACCCCCCGTTCAGCGGGCTGACGGGGCGAGCGCCGCCGCGAACGGCAACTGCGCGACGTCGTTCGCCCGGCGCACGCCGAAGAACGGCGCCAGGCAGAGGTAGCTGATCTCCGGCAGCGCAGCGGGGAGCTCGGCGATTCGGCGCTCGCGGACGTGACGCCGGAGCACGCCGAAGACGCCGTCGACGACCATCTCCGAGAGCTGCCGGGTCTGCGCCGGGATGGCGTCGTTGGGACCGGCTACCGGCGAGACGGCGTCGAAGAACAGCGAGGCGTAGCGCGCCCGGCGCGAGACCGCCCGCGGCCCCAGGTGCTCGACCGCCTCGACGGCGAGATGCAGCATCTCGGGCTCGCTGGCCATTTGGGCGAGCATCGCCCCGAGCGCGCGGTGGACCGCGAGCGCGCCGTCGCGCGGGGCGGAAGCGAACGCCGCGGCCATCGCGGTGAAGGTCCGGTCGGTCCAGCCGTCCACGGTCTGCAGCGCGCAGGCCGTCTCGTCGTCGAAGTACTCGGTGGCGACGGTCGGCGCCACGCCGGCGATCCGGGCCGCGGCCTCGAGCGTGGCCGCCGGGAACCCGTCGGTCGCGACCAGTTGCGCATACGCCGCTGCGGTCCGCTGCCCGTCGTCGGACGGCACGGGCGCGGGAATCACGGTCGGAACGGGAGCGAGCCCCGACGCGTGCAGCGCCTCGGCGTCGCCGGTCGCCGGCGCCAGGATCGCGTAGACGAGGTGCGGCTCGAGCTGCGGAGCGTCGGTCGCCCGGCCGTCGGCGATCCAGTGGGCGATCAGGCCACCGATCCCGCCGGCGATCGCGTAGGAGACCAGCTCGGAGACGGGCTCGTCGCCCGGGCGGCCGGCGGCGAACAGGTCGGCGAACGCGGAGTAGGCGTCGTCGACCTTCTCGACCGCCTCGCGACCCGCGGTCAGGACGTCGCTGACCCCGAAGCGCGCCATCCCGGGCTCGGTGGCGATGAACGCGACCCACGCTCGCACCCCTTCGCGCACGGCGTCGAGCCACGATTCCTGCTGGGTCGAGGCCCCCCAGGTCCGGGCGAACAGCCGGCCGAACGCGTGGTCGTAGATCGCCTCGAAGGCCTCGTGCTTGGACGCGAAGTGCTGGTAGAAGGTCCGGATCGAGATCTGGGCCTCGGCGGCGATCCCCGGGATGCTCATCGCGGCGTAGCCGTCGCGCGCAGCCAGCGTGACCACGGCGCGAAGGATCCGGTCGCGCTGGTGCGGCACGACGAACTGGCGCGGTAGCCGCTGGGTGTTGCGCGGCAGCGGTTCGATCGCGGGGTCGGTCGCGGGAGCCGTGGCGCCGATCGGGGCGGGCAGCGGCAGGGGTGCGACGGTCTGGTACTGCGCCGCCCACGCCGCAAGCTCCAGGGCCGCGGCCGGCAGGCTCCTCGTGCGGCCCGTCCGGATGCGACGCTGGAACGCCTGCAGGACACCGGCCGCGACGACGATCAGCGACGCCTCCGAGAGCGTGCGCGGAAACGGCAGTTCGGCGAGCGCGTCGGCGAGCAACCCGCGAAGCTGGGTCACCAGGCCGCGGCGGTACGGCGGGCCCACGGCGCCTGCGCTGAACACGTCGACGAGGATCAACGAGGCGTGGGCGGGGCGCGACGAGAGCGCCCGCGCGAACGGGACGAGCACGCTGGCGACCGCCGACTCGACGCTGTCGGGCGGGGTGGTCGCCGCCCGCTGGGACGCCCGCACCGCGGCGATCGCCTCGGCGACGATCGCGTCGCACGTGCTGAGCAGCAGCTCCTGCTTCCCTGGGTACTGCGCGTAGAGGTCTCGTGGTCCCACGTGCGCGTGGGAGCAGATCTCGCGGATGCTGGTTTCGGGGAATCCGCGCTCGGCCACGAGGGTGACGAGCGCATCCTGAAGACGTTGACGATGCACCCGGCCGCGGTCGTCCGGGTCGAGGGCGTTGAGTCCCCGCGGCAAGCGCGGCTTGGGGCGTGGCGCGTCGGGGCTCATCGGCACTCCAGACCATACGGATGCGTCAAAAGAAACGCGACGTCTTTTCCGTCGCGGGCCGTCGGGCGGTATTTGGCTTTACCGCAAGATCGAGATCTGCGGACTAGGGTACGGCGCGTGCGCCACGAGCCGGAGCGGCCAGCGACGAGGGGAGCCCGGGGACTGCCGCGGGGTCGAGCGAGCCTGCCGCCCGAGGCGTCGGCCTTCCTCCAGCGGGCCCGGGTCCTGGACGCCACCGCCCGGATCGTCGCCGCGCGAGGCTACGCGGCGGCGACGGTGGAGGAGATCCTGCGGCGGGCCGGGGTCTCCCGGCGGACCTTCTACGCGTTGTTCGAGAGCAAGGCCGACGCCGTGCGGTGCGGCTTCGACGCCGCCGTCCGCCTGGGGCTGCCGCAGATCATGGCCGCGATCCGGGCGGAGGGGAAGCCGACGCGGGCCGTCGGGGCGGCGCTGACGACCTACCTGACGTTGCTCGACTGCGACCGCGACTGGGCGGATCTGTGCGTGATCGGGGTGTCCGAAGCGGGAGGGGCGGCGGTCCAGCGCCGCGACTCGGCGCTGGCCGCTCTGGTCGACGCGCTCGCCCCCGAGCCGGGGCGGCGGCCGGCCGTGCTCGGGGCGTTGCTGGCGGTCGACAGCGAGCTGCGGTCGCTGCTGGCCGACCGCGACCGTCCCCTGGTCGGCGCCCGCGATCGGCTGTGGCGGCTGGCGCTCTGCGCCTACGCGGGGGATGGTGGAACGACCGGGTCGATCGACCGGATCCCGGCGGTCGCGTCGCTGCGCGCGTCCCGGGTCGACGCGGTGATCACCGCGCTCGAGTCAACGGCCGACGGGCGGTCGGACGAGCTCGCGCGGCTGATCGAACGTGCCGCCCGGACCGGGGACGGGCCGGCGCTCTGGCACGCGGTGCTGGAGTTCCGCGAGCGTCGCACCCACGGTCTTCCCGCCGACCGCGAGCTCGAGCGTCGCGCGCTGGACGGGCTCGGGCACGCGACGTTCTTCGGGCTGCCGCTGGTCGAGCTCGCCGCGGGTCGGTCGGGGGCGCTAATGCCGCCGTCGATCCGGGACCGCTGCCTGGCCTACCTCGCGGTGCATCCCGGCAGTACCGCTGGCGATGTCTCGCGGGGCATCGGCGCGGTCCACCGTTCGACGGTCGACCGGCAGCTCGCCTGGTTGGAGCGAGCCGGCCTGGCTCGCCGGGCGGTGGGGCTCGGTCGTGCGGCGACCTGGCGCGTCACGGCCGCGGGCAGGGCCGCGCTGCTCTAAAAAAGTTCTTCATTTCCTCTCTTTTTGCAAATTCTGACAACCGTTCACTATCGTTCGTCGTCGGGCCCACGCAAACACCGTGTGCTCCGGAGGGCCACCCGGCCGGCGCGAAAAGGGCCGATCGAACGAGGGAGCGGACGTGGAGCGGATGACGACGGAACGCCGGTCGGCACGGCCGTCCGGCGGGGGGACGAGGCGGCGACCGGCGGACTCGCCGGCGGGGCGCCCTCCGGCCGGGATCCTGGGACGAGCGGCCGCGGATCGCGCACGCTTGCTCGAGGCGATCGGGGCGCTCTCTCGCGAGCGATGCTGGAACACCTTGTCGGTGGCGCGGATCTGTGAGCGGGCGGGGGTGCCCCGGCGCTCGTTCAACCTCAGTTTCGGCAGCGTCGAGGAGTGCTACGTCGCCGCCGTCGAAGCGGCCCTGCGGCGGTTGTGGGCGGCGGTCGAACGGGAGCGGGCGGACGCGGCGGACGAGTGGGCGCACCAGGTCAGCGCCGCGATCGTCGGGTTCCTGCGGTTCATCGACGGCGACCGGTCGACGGCGTGGATGTGCGTCGTCGCCCCCCTCGGCGGAAGCGCACGTGCCGCCGAGGCTCGCCAGCGGACGATGGACCGGTTCGTCGCGTTGGTCCGCTCGGGCCCGGAGCCGGACGAGCCCCGGGAGCGTCCGCGGCTCCGTTCCGGCTCCAGCGCGATCGGCGGGCTCTGGGAGCTGGCGCGGCAGTACCTGTCGGATCCCGCCGGCGATCTGCGGATCGACGAGCTGGCCGGCTCGTCGATCTTCCTGGCGCTGACTCCGTCGCTGCGCCGCGAGGAGGCCATGCGTCACGCGTTCCGGGTCGCCGTCTAGAGCCTGCTTCAGGACCCGAGCATCGGGTAGCTGCCGCGGCTGAAGACCATCGGGTGCTCGCTCTGGGTCACGCCGAGGTCGAGCACCTGGCCGACGACCAGGCTGTGGTCGCCGAGCTCGATCTCGCGCTCGAGGGCGCAGTCGATCCAGGCCACGACCCCTTCGAGGATCGCCGCGCCGCTGTGGTGCGCGGTGGCGAAGTCGAGTCCCGAGAACTTGTCCCCGCCTCGCCGGGCGAAGCGCGCGGCCAACTCGTGCTGGCCCTGGGCGAGCACGTTGACGCAGAATCGGCCGGACGCGCGGATCGGTGGCCAGCTCGTCGACGTCCGGGCGGGGTAGAACCCGACCAGCTGCGGTTCGAGCGAGATCGACGTGAACGATCCGATCGCCATGCCCACGTGCCCGCCGTCGGGCCGCCGGCCGGTGACCACGACGACGCTCGTCGGCACGTGGGAGAGGACGTGGCGGAACTTCTCCTGATCGCCTTCGAGGGGATC
Organism: Patulibacter sp.; assembly: GCA_015478825.1. Classification (GTDB taxonomy): domain Bacteria; phylum Actinomycetota; class Thermoleophilia; order Solirubrobacterales; family Solirubrobacteraceae; genus Patulibacter. Next base: position 35,380 of record JADMKN010000242.1, read on the forward strand.
GTTGGGGGGAGCGGTCATGGGCCTCGGAACGCGGTCGGGGGCGCGTCGATCCACTATACGAGCGCGCCCCGGGCCGGCGCTGCGGGGCCCCGAACGACGTCGCCGCAGGCCGGTCCGCCATCACAAAACCCGCCGGACATGGCGGGGAAAGTGGTTGTCTTCCATGGGTACGAACACGCCGTCGGACGGAGTCGGCGGCGCGCCGGATCCCCGATCGGCTCAACTGTATTGACCAGTTACTAAAGCGACTCGACGTTTCGTCTACAGAGCCGGCGTCCGTGTCTCAAGCAGTACTGGTCCGGGTCACGGGCGCGGTGGCCGTTGAAACACTAAATGTTTCTGTGGTCCTTGACACGATCCGATCCGGGATGGAAATATATTCGATACATGAACCCCTCTCGCTTCGAAACCAAGGCGGAGTTGGCACTGCGGGTTCTGCGCGAGCGCATACTCGTCGGCGTCCTGCTGCCGGGCCAGAAGCTCGACATCAACGAGATCGCCGCCGAGTTCGGGATGAGCGCCACGCCGGTCCGCGAAGCGATGAAGGCGCTCCAAGCGGACCACCTGACCGCCTACACCCCGCACCGCGGAACCGTCGTGGCGGACAACTCCGAGGAGGTCACGGCGGAGGTCTTCCGGCTGCGCCTGCTGCTGGAGCCGGCCGCGGCCTCCGCGGCGATCCACCGGATGACGCCGGAGCTGATGGAGCGGCTCGAGCGGCAGCACGCCGCGCTCGTCGAGGGGCACGACGTCGGCAACGACCTGTTCGCCGATCGGGACGCCGAGTGGCACTGGACGCTCTACGAGGGCGCGGGCTCGGCGTTCCTGTCCGACTTCATCCGGCGGCTGTGGGACGCGTTCCCGTGGCGCGCGCTGGTCTCGGTCGGCAGTCGCCGCGAGACCGCGGTGCTCGAGCACGGCGCGATGATGGAGGCGATCCGCGCGAAGGACCCCGACGCGACGATCCGCAAGATGCGGATTCATATCGAGCAGAGCCTGTACAGCCTGCGGCTCTCGCCCGGACCCGGCAGCGAGGAAGCGGACATCGCGATGGCGGCGTGGTACGGCGGCGAGGACGGGGAGCTGACCGATGACCGCACGTGAGACCGACCCGGCCCTGGCCGGCGGTGGCTTCAGCGTCGGGGTCGACATCGGCGGGACGTTCACGGACTGCGCGGTGATCGGGACCGACGGCGCCTACTGGACGGGGAAGGTCGCGACCACCCCCGACGCGCTGTCGGCGGGGTTCTTCGACGCCGTGGCCGCCGCCGCCGAGACGATGGGGCTGAGCTGCTCCGAGCTGCTCGGGAAGGCCACGCGGGTCGCCCACGGCACCACCGCCGGGATCAACGCGCTGGTCACCCGGACCGGCGCCGACGTCGGCCTGGTCGCGACCGCCGGCCACGGCGACGCGCTGCGGATCATGGACAACAGCGGCCGCGTGACGGGCGCGTCGCTCGACGCGATGCTCGACTACTCGGCGTCGTCGATCCCCGAGCAGTTCATCGCTCGTTCCCGCGTCCGCGAGGCGATCGAGCGGATCGACTGCACGGGCGAGGTGGTCGTGCCGCTCGACGAGCCGGCCCTGCGCGCGAGCCTGCGGGGGCTGGCCGAGGATGGGGCCCGGGCGATCGCCGTGTCGCTGCTCTGGAGCCACGTCAATCCGGCGCACGAGCAGCGGGTCCGCGAGATCGCGGCGGAGGAGCTGCCGGGCCTCTTCGTCACGTGCAGTCACGAGATCGCTCCGCGGATCGGCGAGTACCCGCGCACCGCGACGACCGTGATGAACGCCTACATCGGGCCGCTGATGGGGCGCTACCTCGACGCGCTCGAGACCCGCGCCCGGGAGCTCGGCTGCCGCACGGAGATCGTCTTCGCCACCTGCGAGGGCGGGCTCGTCGACCTCGAGACCGTCCGTCGGTACCCGCTGCTGACCGCCCAGTCCGGGCCGGTCGGCGGCGCCTTGGCCTCTGCGACGTTGGGAACGCACATGGGATTCGACAACGTCATCGCGACCGACATGGGAGGCACCAGCCTTGACGCGTCGCTGATCGAGCACGGCCGGGTCGGCCTGACCGACGAGACGGTGGTCGAGCGTCACCAGGTCTACCTGCGCAAGCTCGCCGTCGAGTCGATCGGGACCGGCGGCGGCAGCGTCGCGTGGTTCGACGAGGGCAAGCAGACCCTGCGCGTCGGCCCGCGTAGCGCGGGCGCCGTGCCGGGACCGGTCTGCTACCGCCGCGGCGGGACGGAGCCGACGGTGACGGACGCCGACCTGGTGCTCGGGCTGCTCGGCACCGACGGGCCGCTCGCCAGCGGCCTGACCCTGGACTACGACGCGGCGGTCGAGTCGATCATGGAGCTCGGCGAGCGGATCGGGCTGGGCCCGGTCGAGTGCGCCGCCGGGATCGTGCGGATCGCCGACAACCAAATGGAGGACCTGCTGCGGCGGATGACCGTGCAGCAGGGCCGCGACCCGCGCGAGTTCAACGTCTGGGCGTTCGGTGGGGCGGCGGGGCTGCACGGCGGGCTCTACGCGGCCGGCCTCGGCGTCGAGGAGGTCACTGTCCCGCTGGCCGAGCTCGCCTCGGTCTGGTCGGCCTACGGGATCGCGTCGGCCGACATGGCCCGGACCTTCCAGCGCCCGACGCACATCCCGACGCCGCTCGACGCGGATCGCGTGCTCGAGGCGTTCCGGATGCTCGAAGCTGACGCGGAGCGGTACCGCGAGCGCGTCGGGCTGGCGGCCGACGACGTGGTCCTGCACCGCTCGCTCGAGATGAAGTACGCGATGCAGTGGTACAGCGTCGAGGTGCCGCTCGGCGCGGAGCCCGTCGACGCGGCCGCGGTGGCGCAGATCCCGGAGCGCTTCGCGGCCGCGTACGAGCAGCGCTACGGCGCGGGCACCGGCTACGGCGAGGGCGGGATGATCGTCACCACCGCGCGCGTCACGATGTCCGTGCCGACCACGGTGCCGCGTCCGCCGCGCCGGCCGACGACGCCGCGTCAGCCGACGACGCCGACCCGCCGCGCCGTCTACTGGCTGGAGCGCAAGCGGTTCGTCGACACGCCCGTCTACGCGGGCAAGGAGCTGCGGCCGGGCGACCAGGTCAACGGTCCGGCGATCATCGAGTACGCCGCCACCACCGTCGCCGTGCGGCCGGGACACCGGATGGTCGTCGACGACTTCGGAAACCTGGTGATCACGATCGGAGCGGCGCTGCTCGGCGAGCGCGGGCCGTCGCGGCGCCGCGAGGTCGAGGCGTGACGACGCGCGCGCAGCGGGACAGCGCGCGCTGGGAGAGCCTGGTCAACGGCTACATCCCCGGCGAGCACCTCGAACTACCGGACGATCTGCCGATCCACGACAGCGCCGCGGACGAGATCGACCCGATCACCTTCGAGGTCATCCGGCTGAAGCTCTGGAACCTCAACTGGGACCATCAGGAGACGCTGCGGCGGACGTCCGGGTCGCTGGTCGTGATCCAGGGGTTCGACTTCAATACCTCGATCCAGACCGAGCTCGGCGAGGGCGTGGTCTTCGGGCCCGGCAACCTGTTCTTCGCCGGCAGCGCGGACCTGGTCGTCCAGTGGACGTTGGAGCACCGCGCGGGCAACGTCGGGGTCAACCCGGGCGACATCTTCATCCAGGACGACCCGTGGGTCGGCACCAACCACGCGATGGACGCCGCGGTCTACCGGCCGGTGTTCGTCGACGGCAAGCTGTTCTCGTGGGTCTACAACGTGACCCACCAGCGCGAGCTCGGAGGCGTCGAGCCCGGGGGCTTCGTCCAGGGCGCTCCCGACGTCCACTCCGAGTCGACGTTCTGGCCGCCGGTCAAGCTGGGCGAGAACGGCGTCCCCCGCGAGGATCTGATGGAGGCGTGGATCCGCCGTTCGCGGCTCCCGCAGCTGATGGCGATCGAGCTGCGGGCCCAGCTCGCGGGCGTCCACGTCGCCCACGACCGGCTGCTCGAGATCGTCGAGCGCTACGGCGCCGACGTGGTCAAGGGCGTGATGCGGCGGATGATCACCAACACCGCGGACGTGGTCGGCCGCCGGCTGCAGGCGATCCCCGACGGGACCTGGACCGACGAGCGCTACGTGACCGGCGCGTCGCCGACCGATCCCGGGCTCTACCGGTTCGTGATGCGCTTCGAGGTCCGCGGCGACCGGCTGCTGGTCTCGAACGAGGGGACGTCACCGCCGACGGGCTCGTTCAACATGCCGCGCGGGGTCTTCCGTGCGGCCGTGGTCAGCGCGCTGCTGCACTTCCTGGCCTGGGACCAGCAGCTCTGCGGCGCGGGGCTGCTGCGTCAGCTCGACTTCGCGCTCGCCGACAACGCGATCAACTCCGCGCGGCACCCCCACGCGATCAGCACGTCGCTCGGGCTCACCCTGACGCTCAACCAGGCGCACCACCTCGGCGCCAAGCTGGTCTCCGGGACCGAGGAAGGCGCCCGTCACGCGTACGCCTCGTCGGGCGAGCACTCGTTGCTGCTCAACCAGCTCTCGGGGATCGACCAGTACGGCGCGCCGTTCGCGAGCTTCCCGTTCGACGGCACCACCGGCGCGATCGGCGCGTTCGGCTGGCGCGACGGGATCGACCACGGCGGAACCAGCTTCTCGACCACCAATCCGCTCGGCAGCGTCGAGGCGTACGAGCAGGAGGTGCCGTTCCTCTATCTGTACCGCAAGGAACGCAGCGACTCCGGCGGCCACGGGCAGTGGCGCGGGGGCGCGACGATCGTGTCCGCCTGGACCGGCCACGGGTCCGACGAGGTCTACATCTCGTCGGGAGGGATGCACCAGAGCGTGACCCAGGGCCTCGGCCTGAACGGCGGGCTACCCAGCACCGGGGGCCGGATGTGGCGGGCGGAGGACACCGGGGTGCTCGACGCGTTCGCGCGCGGCGAGGTCCCGAGCAGCCCGGAGGCGCTGCGCGCGCTCGGCACGGGCGGCCCGCCGCCGCCGAAGAAGTTCGACAACCGGCTGCGACCGGGCGATCTGTTCGAGACGATGCCCCAGCCGGGCGCCGGGTTCGGCGATCCGCTGCGGCGCGACCTCGAGACGGTCGGCGCGGACCTCGACCAGGGCCGCCTGTCGCCGACGGACGCCGAGCGGATCTACGGCGCGCGGATCGGCGAGGATGGCTCGATCGACGCGGTCGCCAGCGAGACGCTGCGGAGCGAGATCCGCGCCGGTCGGTTGCGCGACGCGCGGGCGCCCCGGACGCCCCGCGACGGCACGGTCGCCGCCGAGGCGCTGGTGACCGCGGCCGTGGGCGCGGGACGCGGGCCGCACGGCGTGGAGCTGGTCTGCCGGAGCTGCGAGCGGGTGCTCGGCGCGGCCGAGCGCGGCTACCGCGGCGGCTGCTGCGAGCAGGAGCAGCCGCTGACGGCCCTCGGCCCGTACTTCGAGGATCCCGAGCAGCAGGTCGGCGAGACGATCGTCCTGCGGATCTACCGCTGTCCCGGGTGCGCGGCCAACCTCGACAGCGAGGTCTGTCGTCCGGGCGACCAGCCGTTCGAGGACGTGACCCTCGACGCCGACGCCTTCGTGCGGCGGTTCACATCCCCGGGGTGACCCGCGGACCCCGGCAGTTTCGGCGCCGGCGAGCGCCACTTTCGCAACCCAACGAGCACAACGTCGGCCTCGGTCGGCGAGAGGAGAGAGCAATGTTCAAGGCAACGCGTCGTCGCTTGGCGACGGCAGCGGCACTAGCGCTGACGGTGGGCGGACTCGCGGCGTGCGGGTCCGACTCGGACGACGGCACGACCTCGACCGCGGCGGCCGGAGGGGGCGCCGGGGTCGAGAAGCGGACGATCGGCTATGTCGACAACCTGCACAGCGGACCGATGCAGCAGCGCTGGTTCAACTACTTCACCGCCGCGACCGACAAGCTCGGCTGGGACGTGCGGCTGCAGGACGCCAAGGGCGACGCCGCGCTCGGCGCCAAGCAGGGGGTCAACCTGGTCAACCAGGGCGTCGACGCGCTCGTGATCTCGTGCTTCGACACCGCCCCGATGCGCCCGGCGATCAACGCGGCGAAGAAGAAGGACATTCCGGTCCTGAGCGTCGGCTGCCCGCTTCCCGAGCAGGAGGCGTGGGACGCGGTCTACCACCAGGACGACAACGCGCTGAGCACGACCCTCGCCGAGTACGTCGAGAGCCAGGCGCCGCCGAGTGGCGGCAAGATCGGCGTGCTCTACGACGACCAGCTGCTGTCGGGACGCCTGCGCAACGACGTGTTCGAGGCGACGATGAAGGACAGCGACACCGAGATCGTCGGGTCCGAGGCGGTCGGCCTGACCGACATCGAGAGCCGCGCCCGCAAGGCGTCCAACGCGTTCCTCAGCGCCAACCCCGATCTGACCGGGATCGTCGCGATCTACGACATCTACGCCCCGCCCGCGGTCTCGGCGATCAAGGCCGCCAAGCGCACCGACGACGTCAGCGTCTACGCCTACTACGCCAACGCCAACAACCTGCCGCCGCTGATCGACGAGCAGTCGCCGCTGCAGGCCCTCGTCGACGGCCCGGTCGAGCAGGTCTCGCTGGTCGCGGTCGACCAGCTGCTCTCGCACTTCGAGAAGGGCACGCCGCTCGACCCGAAGGCCGCCGACGCCCTCGACGTCAACTACGACATCTACACCAAGGACGACCACCCGGAGCTGACCGAGGACTACATCACGCCCTACCCGGTCGACGAGTACCTGGCGCCCTACGTCGAGAAGTGGCAGCAGGAGTACGGGCTCTAGGGCCCTCGGGGGAAGCGACGAACGAGCCATCCCATGACGGTCGGGTTCGGATCGGTCCTGCGGTACGCGGTCTTCGGCGCGTTCGCGCTGATGGTCGTGGTCTTCGTGGCCCTGCGACCCGACGAGTTCGCGCAGATCTCGACGCTGCGCTCGATCCTCGACGACGCGGCGGTGCTCGCCGTCGCGGCGGCGGGGCTGACGGTGGTCCTCGCCGTCGGCGAGTTCGACCTCTCGTTCGGCAGCATCGCCGGGTTCGCGGGGGCGGTGGCCGTCTACGCGATGGTCACGCTCGACGTCCCGATCGTCCCGGCGCTGCTGCTGGCGGTGCTCGCCGCCCTGCTGGCGGGTGGCGTCAACGGCGGGCTCGTCGCCTACGGGCGCGTGCCGGCGCTGATCGGCACGTTGGCGGTCGGCTCGGTGGTGCTCGGGCTCGAGCGCGCGCTGATGGACGACAAGACGGTCTACGACGGGATCCCCGCGGGGTTCCTGAAGATCACCGAGAGCGAGCTGCTCGGGTTGCCGGTGACGATCTACATCTCGCTGGCGGTCGTCGCGGCGGTCGGCACGTTCCTCAGCTTCACCGTGCCCGGGCGGTGGATCTACGCGACGGGCAGCGGCGAGGACGCGGCGCGGATCTCGGGCATCCGGACCCGGCGGGTGCGGATGCTGGCCTTCGCGATCGGCGCGCTCTGCGCGGCGATCGCGGGCGTGCTGTTGATGTCGCGCGGCGCCTCCTACTACCCCAGCGCGGGCGTCGGCCTGCTGTTGCCCGCGTACTCGGCCTGCTTCCTCGGCTGGAGCGCGGCCTCGTCCGGCCGGTTCCACCCGGTCCATACGTACTTCGGCGTGATCTTCATGGGCACGATGACCACGGGGCTGATCATGCTCCAGGTCGCCTCCTGGGTCACCGACCTGGTCCAGGGCCTGGTTCTCGGCATCGCGGTCTTGATCGCCCGGAGCGTCAGGCGGACGGCGTGAGCTCTCCCTCGGCGTCCGCCCCTCCCGCGTTGCTCCTGGAGGGGATCGTCAAGCGGTTCGGCAGCGCCTACGCGCTGCGCGACGGCCAGCTCCGCGTCGAGCCGGGGACGATCCACGGCGTCGTCGGCCCGAACGGGGCGGGCAAGTCCACGTTGCTGCGCGTCGGATCCGGGCAGCTCGTCCCCGACGTGGGAACGGTCGCGGTCGACGGCGTCGCGATCGCGCTGCGCGGTCCGCGCGCCGCGCTGCGCGCCGGGATCGCGATGATGCCGCAGGAGCAGACGGTGGTTCCCGGCTTGACCGTCGAGGAGAACGTGTCGCTCGGCCACGAGCCGTCGCGCGGCGGCGTCGTCCGCCGGGGCGCGCGGCGGACGCGCGTGCGGGAGACGCTCGAGCGGATCGGCATCGCGATCGATCCCCGGGCCCCGATCGACGAGCTGACCGCCGCCGAGCAGCGGATGACGATGCTGGCGCGGGCGCTCTACAGCGGCGCGCGGGTGCTGGTGCTCGACGAGCCGACGGCGGCACTACGGCGCGAGGACGCCGAGCGGTTGCTCGACACGGTCACGGCGGCGCGGGACGCGGGCACGGCGATCGTCTACGTGTCGCACCGGTTCGCCGAGATCGAGCGACTCTGCGACGCCGTCACGGTGCTTCGCGACGGCTCGACCGTCGACCGCCTGGTCGGCGTCGCGATCACCGCGGACGCGCTGGTCCGCGCGGTCGTGACCGAAGGGGCGATCGACGATGTCGCCGACGGCCGACGCACTTCATCGCCGGCGTCGGACCTGCCGACCGTGGCGCGGCTGCGGGGCATCACCGGTCGCGAGCTGCACGGGGTCGACCTCGACGTCCGGGCGGGCGAGATCGTCGGCGTCTGCGGCCTGGCCGGATCCGGGGTGACCGAGCTGCTGGAGGCGCTGGGCGGGGTCGTCGGGCCGGGAGCCGGTCACGTCGAGGTCGACGGGGCCGTTCGGCGGTTCCGCGAGCCCCACGACGCGCTGCGCCGGGGGATCGCGTTCCTCCCGGCCGAGCGATCGCGGGCGGGCATGCTCGACCGCCCGGTGCGCGAGAACCTGCTGGTCGCGCGGATGGACGACGTCGCGGTGCGGGGGTTCGTCACCAACGGCCGCGAGCGACGGGCGGCGCATCCTGCGCTGGCGTCGTTCGGGCTCGCCGATCGGGCCGACGATCCGCTCGGCGCCCTGTCGGGCGGCAACCGCCAGAAGGTGCTGCTCGGGCGCTGCGTGCGCGCGGACGCGCGGGTGGTCGTGCTCGACGACCCGACCGTCGGCGTCGACGTGGGGGCCCGGCAGGAGATCCACCGGTCGATCGTGGCGCTGGCCGACGCGGGCCGCGCGGTGGTCGTCGCGGCGAGCGAGGTCGAGGAGCTGGCCGCGGTCGCCGACCGGGTGGTCGTGCTGGTGCGCGGCCGGATCGCGGCGGAGCTGTCCGGTGACGCGCTGACGCCGGAGCGGCTGGTCGAGCGGGTGACGGTCGAGGCCGCAGCCCCGTCGACCTGAGCAGTCGGACGCGGAGCCGGAGTCGGCCCCGCGTCACCCGGCGGCGTGGACTACGCCGCGACCTTGAGGCGCTCGGCGCGCGGGGCCTCGTCCGCGACCGGCTCGGTCACCGGAGCCGGCTGGGCGACGTTGGCGACGTCCTCGCCGTGGAGCGCGGCGATCACCTTGGTCACGAAGGCGTCGTGCCGCACGCTCTCGTACACCTTGGTCGGGCGCCCCTCGGCGTACTCGGTCACGAGCCAGGACTTCGTCGGGCGGGTCGGAAGAAGTTGCATCGTGCATACGACGGTATGACCTGCAGCCCGACCCGAGTGTGACGTTCCTACCCGCCGTCCGTGACGTCGGTCACGTGCTCAGGTCTGCGGCGCGTAGCGGTGGTGCAGCATCAGGTCGTTGCCGTCGGGGTCGGTGAACAGCGCCATGTGGCAGACCCCGGTGTCGAGCGTCGGCGCGACGAAGGTCACTCCGGCCGCCTCGAGCTCCTCCCGGGCGCTCGCGACGTCCTCGACGTGGAGCGCCAGGTGAGCGTTCTTCTGGGGCTGGAACGGCATGCCCTGCTTCTCCGGCTCCCAGATCCCCAGGCAGGTGTCCCCGACCCAGAACTCGTACTCGCTGTGGGGATCGGCCGGCAGGCCCAGCGTCTCGCCGTAGAACCGCCGCGAGCGGTCGGGGTCCTGCGTCGGGATGCCGACGAAGTCGAGCTTGGTGATGGCGACCACGGTGTCTCCTCGGGAGTGGGGTGCGGGTGCACCAGGTCTATCCGATGATCCGGTCGCGCGGTGACCGGATTCGGTGAAGTCAGTTCGCAGAGGCGACCTCGACGTCGGTGCCGAGGAAGTGGCCGTAGCGCCGGGCGGCGCGCTCCAGGCCTCCGACCGCCGCCTTCGGCAGCGCTCCCTCGAACGCCGTCGCGGTGACGACGGTGCGCCGGGTCAACGCGCGCTTGCCCCACAGGCCGACCACCAGCCCACGGTGCACGACTGTGGCCTTGAAGACGCCGTTGTTGCCGGGCACGATTCGCGGCGCGTGCTCGCGAGGCACGACGGGGTCGCGGTCGCCGTGACCGAGCACCCACTCGTCGAACCCCGGCAGCAGCAGCGTGGCGTGCGGCTTCTCGTCCGCGACGCGGTCGAGCGTCGGAGCGTGCGCCCAGTGCGGGACGCCGCCGACGTCGAACGTCGTCAGCTCGCCGCGGACGACGTCGATCCCCCGGCGCAGGTCGCGCAGCGGCAGCTTGGTCCACCACGCCAGATCGGCCTCGGGGCTCGGGCCGTGGGCCGTCAGGTAGCGACGGACCAGCTCGCCGAGCGCCTCGTCTCCGTCCAGTCGGCGTGGGGCGGGGATCCACTCGTCGATCAGCACGAACTGCTGCTCGTTGCCGTCGAACGGGCCGAGCACGATCGTGCCGCGCAGACTCAGCGTCCACAGCAGGTGGTACCCGCGGCCCCCGTCGACCGCGATCCCCGCGCCGGCGAACGCGTCGAGCAACGCCTGGCGGCCGAGAGCGCGTCCCCCGAACAGGACGTCCTGCGCGACGCCCGCGGCGGCGGCGAGCGTCGCATCGTCCAGCTCGAGCTCCCGGCGGCGCTTGGCGAAGGCGCGCAGCGAGCGCTCCGCGGTGAGCCCCAGCACCCACGGCAGGTCGGCGGCGCCCAGCGCGAACAACGTCCCGCGGAACGGCCAGCTACGCACGATCTCGCCGCGGTCGAAGGCGGAGCGGACGTCGTCCAGCGTGCCGCTCGGCGTCCGCAGCCCGATCGACCACAGCGCTCCCGGCAGGTCCTGTCCCTGCAGCGCGAACAGCCGGTCGACCACGGTCGACGCGGCGTCGCCGTCCGGACCGCCGAGCCCCTCGCGACCGAACCCCTGACTGAGCAGCCGCAGCCGGCGCAGCTCGGGCAGGGTGAGCGTCGGTCCGGTGGACATGCGGGCAGTATCGCGACGCCGTCGACCGGGCGTCCACGCGAGTGCGCGCCTGACGCGCTCGATCCGGGCGAACGGCACGCCGGTGCGGCCCCGAGCAGCAGCCGCCCCGGGGTGTTGCGCGTCGACGCAGTGGGTACGCGACGGGCATGCGCACGAACGAACTGACCCCCACCCGCCTCCGCGAGCTCGCCGAGCTGCGTCCGTCGCAGGGGAAGGTGCTGTCGTTGTTCGTGGATCTGGATCCGGTCCGGTTCGCCGACGCCGCCGCGAGGTCCAGCTCGTTCGGGTCGCTGCGCCACGAGGCGGAGCGGGCGGTCGAGCGGGCGGTTGACCTCGACGACGACGATCGGCGCGCGCTCCACGAGGACCTGGAGCGGATCGGCGCGCTGCTCGATCCCGACGCGATACCGGCGAACGGCGCGGGCAGCCTGGCGATCTTCGCCTGCCAGCCCGCCGACCTGTTCGAGGTGATCCGCCTGCCGGAGCCGGTCGAGCAGCAGGTGCACCTGGGCAGCGAGCCGTTCGTCGCTCCGCTCGCGGCGATCGGCCCCGACGAGCGCTGGGCGGTGCTGCTGGTCGACAAGCGCGTGGCGCGGATCTTCGCCGGTCCGCCGACCGCGGCGGCCGAGGTCCACACGATCGACGACGAGACCCACGGGCGCCACAGCACGGGCGGGTGGTCGCAGGCGCGCTACCAGCGGTCGATCGACGAGGAGGTCTCCGATCACCTGCGGCACGTCGCCGAGGACCTGTTCCGGATGCACGAGCGGGAGCCGTTCGATCACCTGCTGCTGGCCGGCCCGGTCGAGGCCACCAGCGAGATGGAGCACCGCTTGCACACCGACCTCGGGCGGATCCTCTGCGGTCGCTTCGAGATCGACGTCCAGAGCAGCACCCCGGAGCAGGTGCGCACGGCGGCGATGGCGTTCGTCGAGCGCCAGCGCGACGAGACCGAGTCGGGGCTGCTCGGCGAGCTCGCCGACGGCCGCGGGACCGGTCGGGGGGTGGCCGGCCTCGCCCCGGTGGTCGAGGCGCTGGTCCAGGCGCGGGTCCGGACGCTGCTGCTGACCCCCCGACACGACCGGCTCCGCGACGTCCGCTGCTGCCCGAGCTGTGACTGGCTGGGCGCCGACGGCGCCACGGCCTGCCCGGTCGACGGGACCGAGCTGCGCAGCGTCGAGGCGGCCGAGCTGGTGACCACCCGCGCGCTGACCCAGGATGCCGACGTGGTCGTCTTCCGCGAGCCGGAGCCGCTGGAGCCGCACGAGGGGATCGCGGCGATCCTGCGGTTCTGAGGGGTCGCGTCCCCGAAGGCGAGCCCGGCGCCGTTCCACGGTGGCCGAGCCCGTCCCGTCGGGACGCTCGCGGCCGGGGCGTAGGATCGCCGCATGGGCACCGAACGTCCGTCCTCCACCCCCTGGCAGCCGCTGCGCTACGCCGACTGGAGCGCGACCTGCGACACGCTCCACGCGCACACGCAGGTGCTCGGCAAGCTCGCGGTGACGCTCGCGCCGCCCGAGCCGCAGCTCCAGCACGGCGCCCTGCGGCTGACGGCGCGCGGTTGGGAGACCGCCCCGCTCCCGGCGCCGAACGGCGCGGGGGCGGTGACCGTCGCGCTCGACCTGCGTCGTCACGAGGCGCTCGTCGAGCACAGCGGGGGCGGGGGCGCGGCGATCTCGCTCGGTCCCGACCGCGCGGTTGGGACGGTCTGTCGCGAGCTGCTCGACGCGGTGCTTCGGCTCGGTGGCCCGGTCGAGATCGACCCGACGCCGCAGGAGGTCTCGTGGACGGTGCCGCTGGACGAGGACGACCAGCACCGGACCTACGACGCCGCGGCGGTCGAACGGTACTT
>JADMKN010000242.1:48429-66184 GCA_015478825.1 Patulibacter sp.
ACTTCGCGGCGGCGACCGAGGCCGCGATCGCACTGACGGCGTTCGGCGCTCCGTACCGCGGAAGGCGAACGCCGGTCAACGCCTGGTGGGGCTCGTTCGACCTGGCGCTCAACCTGTTCTCCGGCGCCGAGGCCGACCCGCCGGCCGACGACTTCATCATGCGCAACGCGATGGATGCCCAGGAGGTCGCGATCGGCTGGTGGCCCGGCGACGAGCGCTACGGGCAGGCGGCGTTCTACGCCTACGCGCACCCGGCCCCGGAGGGCTTCTCCGCGGCGAAGCTCGCCCCCGCCGCGGCCCGCTGGGACGATGCGCTGGGCGAGTTCATCCTCGACTGGGAGGACGTGCGGACCGCCGCCGACCCGCGGGCGACGGCGGTCGAGTTCGCGCACTCGGCGTTCCAGCACTCGTGCGCGATCTGCGGGTGGGACGACGCGCTGGCCGCCAGCGCCGCGGGCACGCCGCCGCCGGTCCGCTGACCCGGACCGCGAGGGATCGGGCGCTCGGCCGGCTGCGGCGGACGAAGCGCTCGACCGCGAGCGCTGGCAGCGGCCGCGCCTAGAGGTCGGTCAGCGGCTCGCCGCGCGTGAGCACGGGCGCGGCCGCCAGCAGCGGGACGAGCTCGGTCGGCGCGCCCTCGCCGGCCCGCCAGGCGCGGTAGGCGTCGTCGGCCTCGCGCGACTCCCAGGTCTCGATCGCGAGCACGCGCGTCGGATCGTCGACGTCCTGGACGACGGTGACCGACTCGCATCCGGCGAACGCCCGGGTATCGGCGAGCACCCGCCCGAGCGCGGCCAGTCCCTCCTCGACCACGTCGGGCTGGAACTGCACGGCGAGCACGGCGGTGAAGGACATCGGGCGTTCCTCAGGAGACGGGTGCGGACGAGACGACGAGCTGGTTCTACATCATCCGCGCGCCACTGCGGACCAGCTGGCACGCGGGCGATCTCGAGACCGATCCCGCCGCTGGCCCCGGTGACCAGGGCGGCACGGTCGGTCACGGCTGGGGGTCCTCGGTCGGGTCGGGGTCGGCGGTCAGCACCGCGGAGAGCAGCTCGAGGATCGGCTCGTCGAGCGTGGGCAGATCGTCGACCCGACCGTCGGCGACGGCGTTGAGCACGAGCTCGGAGAGCGCGCCGACGATCGCCTCGGCGATCAACGGTCGCAGGGGGGCCAGTTCGGGCGTGTCGCGTCGGACGTGGTCGACGACGGCGATCAGCGCCTCGGCGGTGCGGCGGTGCATCGCGCGTCGGGCGGCGATCGCCTCGGAGCCGGCGGCCGGAATGCCGGTCGTGAAGGAGCGCGTGCTGTCGGGGGTCGCGACGAGCACTCCGAGGTAGCCGCGGATCGCCGCCCGCAGCCGTTCGCGCCACGGTCCGGTGGCGGTGGTGCCGGCCTCGACCATCAGCCGCGCCAGGTGCTCGGTGCCGCGACGGTAGGCCTCCAGGTAGCAGTGCTGCTTGTCCGGGAAGTGCTCGTAGAAGGTGCGCTTGGAGACCTGCGCGTGGCGGACGATGTCCGCGATCGTGGTCGCCGCGTAGCCCTTGTCGGCGACCGCGGCCGCAACGCCGCGCAACAGCCGACGGGCGGGGTCGGCGTCCGGGCGGGCGGGATCGCGGTCCGGACGGGCGGCCGGATCGTTCGTGGGGGCGTCGGAGGGGGTCACGGTGACTCGTCCGGACGGTACCACGTGGTACCAGCGGCGACCGCCCGGGGCGGCGAGATCGTTTCCCCGCGCGCCGGAGATGGTGGGACTATGCACGGATGACCGACGACCAGGCGATCCGCAGTCTGGTGATGCACGCGATCGGCGAGCTCGCCGTCGAGCGGATACCGGCTCGGCCGCTCGGACCAGGGCAGGTGCGGATCGCGGTCCACGCGGTCGGCTACTGCAAGTCCGACGTGCTCGGCTACCTCGGTGGCAACGATCGGCGTCAGCGGGCGATCGACGACGGTGGACCGCTGGTGATGGGCCACGAGGCCGTCGGGCACGTGGTCGAGCTCGGGCCCGGGGTCGAGGGTCCGGCCGTGGGCACCCCGGTGGTGATCGATCCGATCATCGCCTGCGGGGTCTGCGAGGCCTGCCGAGCCGACGCCGGCAACGCCTGCCTGAACCGCAGGATCGTCGGGTGCGACGCAGAGTGGCCCGGCGCCTACGCGGAGTCGCTGGTGATCCCGGCCGAGAACGCGGTGCCCTTCGTGGGCGTCGCCCCGCTCGAATGGGGGGCGCTCGTCGAGCCGCTGTCGGTCGGGGCCCACGCGCTGAACCTCGCGGGTGACGTGGCCGATCGGCGGGTCCTGGTGCTCGGCGGCGGGATCATCGGCACGGGTGTCGCGCTGCAGGCCGAACGCCGCGGCGTCCGCGAGGTCACGGTGTCCGAGCGACTGGCGGAGCGTCGCGCGTTGCTCGCGGGGCTCGGCCTCACGGCGGTGCCGCCCGACGAGGCGGGCGGGGGCTACGACGTCGTGGTCGACTGCGTCGCGGTCAGCGAGACGCTGACCCAGGCGATCGAGGCGCTGCGCCGCCGCGGGACGCTGGTCGTGGTCGGCGTCGCCGGTCCGACCGCCGAGATCCCGGTCATGCGGATGGTCGAGAACGAGCAGACGCTGCGCGGGTCGTTCGCCTGCACCAAGGCCGAGTTGGCCGCCGTCGTCGCGTGGGTCGCGGCGGGCGAACGCGATCTCGGTGATCTGGTCGAGGCCCAGGTCGGCTGGGGTCGGGCGGTGGCAGCGTTCGAGCGCTATCGCGAGCCGTCGCCGCCGTTCCGTACTGCGCTGCTGCCCCGGAGCGACTGACCACGCAGACGTTCCGAAACCCGCGGTACCACGTGGTACCTTGAGGGCCCGGTGCGTCGGTACCAATCGGTACCGGATCACCGTAGTGTCGAACGTCGTTCCCGAGGAGCCCCATGTCGCAGTCGAGCACCCCGCCGATCGAGGGAATCGGCTTCACGGTCCCGCCGGAGCTGCGGGACGTCCTCGACCGCGTCCGGGCGTTCGTGGCCGAGGACGCCCTCCCGGCCGAGGCCGAGATCCCCGACCTCAACGAGATCACCGGGTCCTGGGACGTGATCGACCGGTTGCGCGACAAGGCCCGCGAGCGCGGGATCTACGCCCCGCACCTGCCCGAGGAGTGGGGCGGCCTCGGGATCGGCGTGCTCGGGATGTCGCTGATCTCGCAGGAGTGCGGCGTCACCCCGATCGCCTCGCTCGGCCTCAACGCGATGGCCCCCGACGAGGGCAACATGCACACGCTGCTGATGGCCGGCACCGAGGCGCAGCAGGAGCGCTGGCTGCGCCCGCTGGCCGAGGGTCGGATCCGCTCGTGCTTCGCGATGACCGAGCCGGATGTCGCCTCGTCCGACCCGACCAACCTGGCGACCACCGCCGTCCGCGACGGCGACGAATGGGTGCTCAACGGCCGCAAGTGGTTCATCACCGGCGCGATCGGGGCCGAGATCGCGATCGTGGTGGCGAAGACCGGGTCCGCCGAACGCGCCTCCCACCGCGATTACTCGCTGATCCTCGTCCCGACCGACACCCCCGGCTGGGAGGTCGTCCGCGATCCCGGGCTGATCGGCGCGCACATGGTCGGCGGCCACCCCGAGATCCGGTTGACCGACGTGCGAGTCCCGGTCGAGAACCTGCTCGGTGCCGAGGGCGAGGGCTTCGTGATCGCCCAGAAGCGACTGGCCGGCGGACGGCTGGCCCACGCGATGCGCTGGATCGGCGTCTCGCAGCGCGCGCTCGACCTGACCGCCGAGCGGCTCGAGGAGCGCGAGGCGTTCGGGGTCCCGCTGTCCAAGCACCAGTCGATGCAGTGGTTCCTCGCCGACTCGGCGATCGACCTCTACGCGTCGCGAATGATGGTCTTGAACGCGGCCTGGCGGGTCGAGCACGGGCTGGAGCACCGCCAGGAGGTCGCGATGGTCAAGACCTTCGTGTCGGAGGCCTTCGGCCGGATCCTCGACCGCTGCGTCCAGGTCTTCGGATCGCACGGCATGGCGACCGACCTGCCGATCGGCCAGTGGTACGCCGACGCCCGCGCCGCCCGGATCTACGACGGGGCGAGCGAGGTCCACCGGATGACGATCGCCCGCACGCTGCTGCGCTACACGCGCAACGGCGAGTCGACGGCGGCGGGTTGCGGGCAGATCTCGTGAGCTCGCCGCCGGGCATCGACGTCGCAGCAGTCTCCGCCTGGCTGTCGGGCGTGCTGCCGGACGCGACCCCGCCGTTCACGTTCGCGCGGATCGGCGACGGCCGCTCCAACCTGACGTTCCGGGTCGAGGACGCCGCGGGCGGGGCGTGGATCGTTCGGCGTCCGCCGCTCGGGCAGCTCCTGCCCGGCGCGCACGACATGGCGCGCGAGCACCGACTGATCGCGGCGCTGCACCCGGCGGGCGTCCGGGTGCCGGAGCCGGTCGGCCTGTGTGCCGACGCCGCGGTGACCGGTGCGCCGTTCTACGCGATGGAGCTGGTCCCCGGCCACGTCGTCACCGACGTCGCGGGCCTCGAGTCGCTGCCGGCGTCCGCCCGCTCCCGCGCCGCGCTGTCGCTGGTCGACGCGCTCGCCGAGCTGCACGCGGTCGACGTCGACGCGATCGGGCTCGGCGACCTGGCGCGTCACCACGGCTACGCCGAGCGCCAGCTCAAGGGCTGGTCGCGACAGTGGGAGGCGTCGAAGACCCGCGAGGTTCCGGCGATCGACCGGGTCCGCGACCGGCTCGCGGCGTCGGTCCCGGAGCAGCGCCGGGTCGCCGTCGTCCACGGCGACTACAAGCTCGAGAACGTCGTGATCGACGACGAGGGCGAGGTCCGCGCGATCCTCGACTGGGAGCTCTGCACGCTCGGCGATCCGATCGCCGACCTCGGCACGCTGATGGCGTACTGGATCCAGGACGACGATCCGGTCGCGTGGGCGCTCAACGGGATGGCCGCCCCGACCCGGGCGCCCGGTTTTCCGTCCCGGGCGACGATGGCGGGGCGCTACGCCGAGTTGACGGGGGACCCGCTCGACGGCCTGGCGTTCTACGAGGCCCAGGCCTGCTGGAAGCTGGCGATCATCATCCAGGGGGTCGTCCGTCGGTTCCGGGACACGCCGGAGAACGCCAACGTCGATCCGGACGCGCTCGACCCGGTGATCGACGTCCTGGTCGGGCGGGCGGAGGCGGTGCTCGACGATAACTGTACTGGACGTACGGTATAGTTACGTGCTGTGAACGCGGATGCCCAGGGCCTGACGGCGGTTCAGCGGTGGTCGGTGCTGGTGATCGTCGGCGCCGGCCTGCTGCTGATCACGCTCGACAACTCGATCCTCTACACGGCGTTGCCGACCCTGACCGAGGAGCTCGGGGCGAGCGCGTCGCAGACCCTCTGGATCATCAACGCGTATCCGGTGGTGATGGCGGGCCTGCTGCTCGGCAGCGGCACGCTCGGCGACCGGATCGGCCACCGCTCGATGTTCCTGATCGGCCTGGCGATCTTCGGCGTCGCCTCGGCGCTCGCGGCGTTCTCGCCCTCGTCGAGCGTGCTGATCGCAGCGCGCGCCGGGCTCGCGGTCGGCGCCGCGGCGATGATGCCGGCGACGCTCGCGTTGATCCGGATCACCTTCACCGTCGAGCGCGAGCGCAACCTGGCGATCGCGGTGTGGGGCAGCATCGCGATCCTCGGCGCGGCGCTCGGCCCGATCGTCGGCGGCACGCTGCTCGAGTTCTTCTGGTGGGGGTCGGTCTTCCTGATCAACGTCCCCGTGGTGATCGTCGCGCTGATCGTGACGCCGCTGATCGTGCCCCGGGGCGTCCCCGACCCGACCAAGCGCTGGGACCTGATCTCGTCGCTGCAGGTGATGGTCGGCCTGGTCGGGGCGGTGCTGGCGATCAAGGAGCTCGCCAAGCACCCGCCGTCGTGGCCGGTGGTGGCGGCTTCGATCGTCGCGTCGGTGATCGGGTTCGTCGTCTTCGTGCGGCGTCAGCGGCAGCTCGAGCGGCCGCTGATCGTGTTCTCGATCTTCCGCAACCCGGCGTTCTCGGCCGGCGTGCTGGCGGCCGCGTTCGCGATGTTCGCGGTCGCCGGGCTGCAGCTCGTCACCACGCAGCGATTCCAGCTCGTCTCGGGCTTCACCCCGCTCGAATCCGGGCTGCTCGTCACGGCGGTCGCGCTGGGCGCGCTGCCGACGGCGCTGCTCGGAGGGGCCTATCTGCACCGCACCGGCCTGCGGTTGCTGATCGCGGGCGGCCTGGCGCTCAGCGTGGTCGGCACCGTGATCACCGTGCTGACCTTCGACGGCGGGCTCGGCGGCCTGATCGCCGGACTGCTGATCACCGGCGCGGGGATGGGCGCGGTGATGTCGGTCGCCTCGTCCGCGATCATCGGCAACGCGCCCGCCGAGCGCGCGGGGATGGCGGCGTCGGTCGAGGAGGTCTCCTACGAGCTTGGCAGCCTGACCGCGGTGGCGATGCTCGGCAGCCTCGCCACGGCGGTGTACACGGCGGCGGTCACGTTGCCGTCCGGCGCCCCGACCGAGGCCAAGGACAGCCTGGTCGAGGCGCTCGTGGTCGCGCAAGGCGACCCCGCGCTGGTCTCGGCGGCGCACTCCGCGTACGACACCGCCTACGTGGTCGTGCTCGTCGTGATCGCGGCGATCCTCGCCGTCGGGGCGTTGATCACCGGGTGGCTGTTGCGGCGCTACGGTCCCGGCAGCGACTCCTTCGCGAACGACTGAGGGGGCGGCGGATGCGACCGAGCAAGCGAACGACGATCCTCGAAGCCGCCCACCGGATCGTGGCGCGGGACGGGTTGGCGGGGGTGACCTACGAGGCGATCGCCGAGGAGGCCGGCCTGACCAAGGGCGGTGTGGTCTACCACTTCGGCTCACGCGACGAGCTCGTCGTCGCGCTCGCCGAGTTCCTTGCCGAGTACTGGGACGCGGCGATGGTGACGGCGGCCGGGGCTCCCGCCGACCAGTTGACCGAGCGAGAGCGGTTGGAGGTCTACGCCCGCGAGTCGCTGCAGGGCACGACCAACGCCGAGCTGGTCATGCTGATGGAGAGCGCCGACGTGCCCGAGGCGCGGGCCGCGTGGACGTCGGTGGTCGATCGCTGGGCGTTGCCCCGGGTCGACGACCCGCCGACCGACGAGCAACTCGACCTGCTGGTGCTGCGGCTGGCGGCGGACGGCCTGTGGATCTACGACGCGATCGCCGCGGACCCGATGGACCACGAGCTGCGGCGCCAGCTCGTCGAGCGGATCGCACGGGCGATTCGGGCCGGCGACTGAGCGACGGTGGCCCGTCACGGTCCGTGCGCTGCATCGCTCGGCCTGGAGATCCTGCAATCGTCGGCCTAGAGGTCCTGCAATCGTCGGCCTAGAGGTCCTGCAATCGTCGGCCTAGAAGCTCTGCAGGCGTCGGCGTAGCGTAGGATCGCCGCATGGAGACCGCCGACGTGCTCGGACAGGCCTATCGGCCGCGGGTGATAGACGCGCGACTGCGTCGCGCGCTGGGCGGTGCGGGTGCCGTGGTGGTGGAGGGCGCCAGGGCTAGTGGCAAGACCATGACCGCCCTGCACGCCGCGGGCTCCTACGTGTTCATCGACGACGCGGACGTTCAGCGTGCCCTGGCGATCGCACCGCGCTCGGTTCTCGAAGGGGACGCTCCACGGCTGCTCGACGAATGGCAAGTGATGCCCGAACTCTGGAACCTGGTTCGGCGCGCAGTCGACGCGTCCGCCGAGTCGGGGCGGTTCATCCTCACCGGTTCGGCGGTGCCCGCGGACGACATCACACGCCATACGGGAGCGGGCCGGTTCCTCAGACTCCGCCAACGCACCATGAGCTGGTGGGAGAAGCTCGACGCCGTTCCGCGCCCAGTGAGCATCGCCGGGCTGTTCGACGGCGAGCGGCCGGTGGCGGACCTGAACGCCGCCCCGGAGCTCGATGAGGTCATCGAGGGCATACTCCGCCCCGGCTTTCCCGCAATGACCGCGCTCGGGCTCGAGCAATCCGCGGACCGCCTCAGGGCGTATATCGACGACGTGGCCCGCGCGGACGTCCGGCGCCTGGCTGACGTCCGGCACGAGCCGGACGTGATCAAGCGTCTGCTCGCCGGGCTGGCGCGGTCCGTTGCCTCGGAAGTGACGCACAGGGCACTGGCCGCCGACGTGCGGTCGGTCGCCCCGACGGTCAACGCCGAGACGATCGGCAACTACGTCGGGCTGCTGCAACGACTCTTCGTCGTCGAGCCGCAGCAACCGTGGGCGCCGAAGCTGCGGTCCCGGGCCCGCCTCCGCACGTCGCCGAAGCTGCACCTGGTCGACGCATCGCTCGCGGCGGCGGCGTTGGGAGCGGGACCGAAGCAGTTGCGTGGCGACCTCGAAACGCTGGGCATGCTCTTCGAGAGCGCGGTCGTCCATGACCTGATGGTGCTTGCGTCTGCGATCGACGGCGAGGTTCGTCACTACCGAGACTCGAACGGCCGGGAGATCGACGCGGTCATCACGCTCCCCGACGGGCGTTGGGGGGCTGTGGAGGTCAAGCTCGGCGGGTCGCAGATGCGGACGGGCGTCGAGTCGCTGCGAAACGCCATCGATCAGATCGACACCGACGTCGTCGGCGATCCGGCTTTCCGCCTCGTCGTCACCGGCACCGGCCCGATCCTCACGGCGGATGACGGAACCGTGACCAGTCCGCTGAGTGCGCTCGCGCCCTAACTTCGGCCACGGAGGGGCCCGACGGTGGCCCGTCACCGTCCAACCGTGCGTCGCTGGTGGCACGCCGCCAGCGACGACATCGCCGCGGCCCGTAGTGTCGAGCGTCGCGGATCCCGCACCCTTCCCGACCCAGGAGACCCCATGAGCACCGACCGTCGCTCCGTCACCGCCTCCAACGCCCCCGCCGCGATCGGCCCGTACGTCCACGCCGTCGCCGCCCAGGGCCTGCTCTTCGTCTCGGGCCAGATCCCGCTCGACGCGGAGTCCGGCGAGGTCGTCGGCACCACGGCCGGCGAGCAGGCCGAGCAGGCGCTGAAGAACCTCGAAGCCGTAGTCCGCGCTGCGGGCGGCACGCTGCGCGACGTGGTGCGCGCGACGGTCTACCTGACCGACATGGGGACTTTCCAGGAGGTCAACGAGGTCTACGCGCGGTTCTTCGACGCCGACCCGCCGGCCCGCGCCGCGATCGGCGTCGCGGCGCTGCCGAAGGGCGTCCTGGTCGAGATCGACGCGATCGTCGCGCTGCCCGAGGGCTGACCCCCGCGGTTGCCCACGGAAGGCGCGAGCGTCAACGCGGCGTTCGGGTGCTCGATAGAGAGCCGTCTAGATGCGCAGTAGATAGCCGTCCAAATGTCCAATAGAGAGGCTTCCGTCTGCCAGGTTCACCCTCGATCGGGCGACGCTCAGCTCTCGCAGCCGGCCCCGTTGCCGTCGCGGTCCAGGTCGTACTCGTCCGGGCCGACGACCGTCACCGGTCCGGTGTAGTCCGGTCCGTCGCCGGAGCCGCCCGAGCAGTCGTAGTCGGGGGAGCTCGGGTCGAGGCAGGCGCCCTCGTAGCTCGGGTGGCAGTCGGGGCCCGCGGCGGACTCCTCGGCGGCGGCTTCTGCTGCGGCTTCGGCCTTGGCGGCGGCGCGCGCCTGCTCGCGGGCGACTCGGCGGGCCTCGCGCTCGGCGGCTCGACGCGCTGCTCGCGCCTGCCGCTCGGCGGCGCGCCGGGCGGACGCTCGTGCCTGGGCGGCGCGGAGGTCGGACTGCGCCGAGGCGAACGCCTTGGTCGACGGCAGATCGGCGGCGCGGCGCAACGCCCGGCTCGCCGCTTGACGGTCGCCCCGCGCGAGCGCGCGCTCGGCGGCTCGCGCCGCCCGGTTGGCGATCCGTCCCTCAATCGCCCGCTCGGCGGCAGGGCCGATCGACTCGGCGAGCTCCATCGCCTCCGCGTAGTCCCCGGCGTCGGCGGCGGCTCGGGCGTCGGCGATGGCCGGCGTCGATTCCTCGCTCGGATCGGCGATGTCGGACCCGGGATCGCCGGCGGCCTCCGACGTCTCCAGCCCATCCGTCGCCGCAGCCACGGGCGTCCCGGCGTCGCCTTGGAGGTCGCGTGGCTCGGGGTCGCCCGAGATCGCGACGATGAGCACCAGCCCGACGACCACGATGCCGGCAAGCACTGCCACTTGGCGCCCGGTGGTCCACGCGCTCCAGCGGTCCCGTAGTTGTTGCATTCCAACCTCCCGTTGACGGCGTATCCGTCAAGGCAGTGTCGCAGAGGAGCACGGCCGCCGGGTGAAGCGCAGACGCGGCTCTATCAGCCCCCGAAAGCCTCGTTCGCGAAGGTTCGAGCTCAGTCGGCGGAGGGCCGCCCGGGATCCGTCCCGGGCGGCCGCGGTGGCGACCGGCACCTGCGGGCGCCGTGACCGCGCGCCCGTTGGATCGTGCCGGGCACGACCATCACACGCTCCGCTTCTGCGCCCGGTGCTTGCCCTCGGCGAACTCCTCGATCGACTTGCTGATGAACGCGGGGATGTCCCCGGGGTTGCGACTGGTCGTCAGCCCGGCGTCGACGTGGACCTCCTCGTCGACCCACTTCGCCCCGGCGTTCTCCAGGTCGGTCTTCAGCGAGGGGAACGACGTGACGGTCCGTCCCTCGAGCACGCCGGCCTCGATCAGCGTCCACGGCGCGTGGCAGATCGCCGAGACCGGCTTGCCCGCTTCGAAGAACGCGCGTACGAACGCGACGGCGTCCTCGTCCTGGCGGAGCTTGTCGGGATTGGCCACGCCCCCCGGCAGCAGCAGGCCGTCGTAGCGGCTGGCGTCGGCGTCGGCGACCGCCACGTCCGGCTGCTCCTCGCCCCGCGGATCGAGGCTGTCGAAGGCCCGGAACGGCTCCGTGTCGAGCGACACCAGCTCGACGGTGGCGCCCGCGTCGCGCAGCGCCTGGCGCGGCTCGTCCAGTTCGGAGAACTCGACGCCCTCCGTGGCGAGGATCGCGATCGTGTGGTCGGACAGGGTCTGCGTCATGTCGTCCTCCGGGGTTGGGGTGATGGGAATCCCCTACCCGCTGCTCGGCGGCGCACACCGCTGCGCGCCGCGACGGCGGTCGCCGCGGGGAGACGTCGCGCCCGGTAGCGTCGGGGCATGCGCGTCGCCTCTCGTCTCTTGATCGCCGCCGTGGTGGCCGCGCTGCCCACGCCGGGGGCGCTCGCGGCGCCCGCCGCGGCGCAACAACCAGGCAACCCCGCGACCGTCTCGGCGGTTCCGGTCCCGCCCGAGCGGATCGCCGCGGCCATCGCCCAGCTCGACGTGCTGGCCCCGACGCTGCTCGCCCGCAGCGGCGTGCCGGGGATGGCGGTCGCCGTCGTCCATCGCGATCGGGTGGTTTACGCGAAGGGGTTCGGGGTGCGCAGCACGCGCACCGGGACGCCGGTCGATCCCGCCACCGTCTTCCCGCTCGCGTCGGTCTCGAAGCCGGTCGGCGCCACGGTGATCGCCCGCGCGGTGACGCAGCGACGGGTCGCCTGGGACGACCGCGTCCAGCCGCTGCTGCCGTGGTTCCGGTTGCGCGATCCGTACGTCACGCGCAACGTCACGATCGCGGACCTCTACGGTCACCGCAGCGGGCTGCCGGCCCACGCGGGCGACCTGCTGGAGGATCTCGGCTACGACCGCGAGCAGGTGCTGCGGCGCCTGCGTCTGATGCCGCTGGCGCCGTTCCGCACCGAGCACCGCTACACCAACTTCGGACTGACGGCGGCGGCGGAGGCAGTCGCGACCAAGCTCGACACGTCGTGGGAGGCGCTGTCGGAGCGCACCCTCTACCGGCCGTTGGGGATGACCTCGACGAGCTCGCGCTTCCGCGACTACCGGCGGCGCGCCAACCGGGCCGAGCTGCACATGCCGACGGCCAAGGGGTGGCAGCCGCTGCAGCGACGCGACGCCGACGAGCAGTCGCCGGCCGGGGGCGTCAGCTCGAACGTCAGTGACATGGCGCAGTGGATGCGCCTGCAGCTTGGCGACGGCGTCTACGCCGGCAAGCGGCTGGTGTCCGCCGACGCACTCGCCGAGATGCGCGCCCCGCACTCGATGAGCGGCGTGCCCTCGTCGCCGGACGCGCGCCCGTCGTTCTACGGCCTGGGGATCGGCGTCGGCGTTGACAGCACCGCTCGGGTGCGGTTCTCGCACTCGGGTGGGTTCCTGCTCGGGGCCGGCACCAACGTGCAGCTCCTGCCGTCGGAGGACCTGGGCATCGTCGTCCTGACCAACGGCCAGCCGCGCGGCCTGGCCGAGGCGCTGACCGAGTCGTTCCTCGAGATGGCCGAGCTCGGCACCATCAGCCGGGACTGGCTCGCGGCCTACGGCGGGGCGATGGCCCCGATCTTCGCCAACCCGAGCGTGCTCTCGGGTCGCACCCGCCCCGCGTCGCCGGCCGCGCCGAAGCGGCTGGCCGCGTACGCCGGGAGCTACCGCAGCGCCTACTACGGCACCGCGACGGTGCGGGCGTCCGGCAAGGACCTGATCCTGCGGCTGGGCCCGGACCGGATGCGCTTCCGACTGAACCACTGGAGCGGCAACCGCTGGACCTACCACCCGCCGGGCGAGAACGGCACCGGGATCTCGCTGCTGACGTTCCGCTTCGGCCGCGGCTCCGACGCCCGCTCGATGACGATCGAGCACCTCGACGAAGACGGGCTGGGCACCTTCCGCCGCTGAGGCTGACTGATGGTCGCTACTCAGCCCGACAGCCATCCGTGCCGGTTCGAGTCGTCGTGATCGTCGTAGGCCACGATGCGGCAGACCATCCAGTCCGCCGGGGACTCGTCGTCCTCAGCGGCGCGGGCCTCGATGTAAGCGAGTGTCGTGTCGAACCTGTCCTGTTGCTGGGCGACCGTCCCTTGCGGCAGAACGATCAGACCGGGGTGCATCTGAGCTTCGCCCGCGAGCTCGCGGAAGTCCCTCTCGTTGTTGGTGACGAACACCCAGTCCTCGCCGACGACCACCGGGTAGAGGTTGGGGTCCAACCAGGTCAGCATGCCGCGGGCGCGGTTGGACGTGGCTTCGTAGCCCCGCGCGTGCGCGACCGCCTCGAGCTGGGGCGTCAAGCACGCGTCTGCCCACAGCTTCAACGCGCTTACTCGTTGGGGCGACGCTTTGCGAGTAGCTCGGCGCGGGCGGCGGGCGGCAGCGCTGAGAAGGCCGCTTCGGTGCGGCTCGGGCGTCCGCGGCGCGGGTTGGCGCCGGCCCAGAGGACGGCGAACTCGAACGCGTCGGGGTCGATGTAGTCGTACTCCCGGCGCAGGACTTCAGTCGCCTCGCCGGCCTCGATCTGCTTCGCCAGGCCGCGGATCGGGATGCGGGTGCCGCGGATCACGGGTTCGCCGCCCTGGACGTCCGGGTTGACCTCGAGGAAACGCTCGCGCAGTTCGACGTAGCGGAGCGCTCGGGCGGTCGCCTCGTCGCTCGCCTCGCTCTTGCGGACGAGTAGCGCGTCGGTGAGCGGCAGCTCGGCCCCGGCTTCGGCGTTGCGCAGCCAGGCCGTCAGCCGTCGCTTCATGGTCACCGGGAGGCCGAACGTCAAGGCCCCGAAGATCTGGAGCGCCCCGGTGTCGCGCGCGTCGATCAGCGAACCGGTCCTGGAGCGCTTGGTGCGTACGGCCCGCTGTTCGATTGCCTTATTGATCACCGTCGCCGACGCGCCGCTGAGCTTGGCGGCCTCGTTGCGGGAGATGTAGAGGTCTGAGGCCATAAGCTCTCCTTCGGAGGAGAATATTAGTCTGCCGCCGGACTCCTAGCAAGGTCCGCACAGGTTCTGTCAGCTTGCCGTGACCGGCTCGGTGGGCTCCGAGGGCGCCGCGCCACGCCCGCTCGACCCCCGCCGCAGCACGCCCTGCGGCCCGAACAAGTACGCCAGCACGAACTGGGCGGTCAGGGCGCAGACGATCGAGCCGCCGGTCGAGGCGTCGAGATGGAAGCTGGCGTAGGTTCCGATCACGCACGAGAGCACGCTGACCGCGACGGCGATCGCGATCATCCGGTCGAACCGGTCGGTCAGCAGGTAGGCGGTCGCACCGGGGGTGATCAGCATCGCCACGACGAGCACGATGCCGACGGCCTGGAGGGCGACGATCACGGTCAGCGCGAGCGCGCCGAGCAGCAGCATCTCGAGCCGGCGGGGGGAGATCCCGATCGCGTGCGCGTGGGTCGCGTCGAAGGCGTAGAGCACCAGGTCGCGGCGCTTGAACAGCAGCACCGCGGTGACGACCGCTCCGATGATCACGACCTGGCGGATGTCGCTGTCCGAGACGCCGAGCACGTTGCCGAAGAGGATGTGGAAGAGGTCGATCTCCGAGCGGATCACGCTGACCAGCACCAGGCCGAGAGCGAACAGTCCGGTGAAGACGATCCCGATCGCCGCGTCCTCCTTGATCCGGCTGGTCCGGCTGAGTCCGCCGACCAGGAAGACCGCCGCGGAGCCGAAGATGAACGCCCCGATCGCGAACGGCGCGCCGACGACGTAGCTCAGGACCACGCCCGGCAGCACGGCGTGCGACACGGCGTCGCCCATCAGCGACCAGCCGAGCAGGGTCAGCCAGCAGGAAAGCACCGCGCAGGCGATGCCGCAGACGACCGCGACCAGCAGCGCGCGCTGCATGAACGCGAACTCGAGCGGATCGACGATCCAGTTGATCAGGTCGTTCATGCGGAGGCTCCCTGGAGCGCCTCGGCGGGGACGAAGCCGCCGAACGCCTCGGCCAGCAGGTCCGGCCGCAGCGTCTGCTCGGGCGTTCCGGTGGCGATGATCCGCCGGTTGATCAGCGCGATCTCGTCGCAGAGCGTGGGAACCGCGATCAGGTCGTGGGTCGAAACCAGGATCGCCCGGCCCTCGGCGGCAAGGTCGCGCAGCAGGGCGGTGATCGTCGCCTCGGTTCGCTTGTCGACCCCGGCGAATGGCTCGTCGAGCAGCAGCAGCTCGGCCTCCTGGGCCAGCCCGCGGGCGATGAACGCGCGCTTGCGCTGGCCGCCCGAGAGCGCACCGATCTGACGGTCCGCCAGGTTGCTCAGCTCGGTCCGCTCCAGCGCGGCGGCGACGGCGGCATGGTCCTCAGCGCGCAACCGCCGGCGCGGGCCGAGCCGGTTGTAGCGGCCCATCGCGACGATCTCGCGGACCGAGACGGGGAAGTCCTGGTCGATGTCCTCGCTCTGCGGGGCGTAGGCCACGCGGCCGGCCTTGCGGGCGGCGGCGGACGAGCCGCCGAACAGCTCGACGCTGCCGACGTCGGGCCGAACCAGTCCCATCAGGGTCTTGAACAGGGTCGACTTGCCGGAGCCGTTCATGCCGATCAGCCCCTCGACCACCCCGGGCGAGACCGTCAGGCTGGCCCCGTCGAGGGCCAGGGTGGAGCCGTAGCGGACCTGGACGTCGCGGACGACGGCGGCGGGCGGAGTGCCGATCGACGCGAGCATCAGCGGGCCTGCGGGTTCAGTCCCGCGACGATCGTCTCGGCGTCGACGCGGAGGAGGTCGAGGTAGGTCGGAACCGGACCGTCGGCTTCGGACAGTGAGTCGACGTAGAGCGTGCCGGCCAGGCGCGACCCGGCCTCGCGGGCGACCTGCTGCTGGGACTTGTCGCTGACCGTGGACTCGCAGAAGATGGCGGGCACCTTGCGGTCGCGGACGAACCGGACGGTCGACGCGATCTGCTGCGGCGAGCCCTCCTGCTCCGCGTTGACCGGCCAGATGTACGCCTCCTCGAGCCCGAGGTCGCGGGCCAGGTACGAGAACGCGCCCTCGCAGGTGACCAGCGCGCGGTGCTCGCGCGGCAGGTCCGCGAGCTGCTGGCGGACCGTCTTGCCGACCTTGCGCACCTGGCGCTTGTAGTCGGCGCCACGCCGGCGGAACTCGGCGGCGCCGGCGGGGTCGAGCTCGCTGAACGCCTCGACCAGGTTGTCGATGTAGACCTCGGCGTTGGCGGTCGACATCCAGGCGTGCGGGTTCGGCTTGCCGGCGTACTCCGACTCCCCGGCGATCGGGATCGGCGTGATCCCCTCGCTGAGGGTCTTGCGGGAGGCGCGCGAGCGCTCGATGAACTGCGCGAACCAGGACTCCAGCCCGAGGCCGTTCTCGAGCACGACGTCCGCGGTGGCCGCGCGCTTGAGGTCGCTCGGCGTCGGCTCGTAGCCGTGGATCTCGGCCCCGGGCTTGGTGATCGAGTGGACCTCGATCCGGTCGCCGGCGACCTGGCGGGCCATGTCGGCGAGCACCGTGAAGGTCGTCAGCGCGACGGGCTTGTCGTTCTCGTCGCCCCCTTCGTCGCTGCCGCAGGCGGCGAGCACGAGCACGGCGAGCAGGGCGGCGAGCGGCAGGAGCCACCGCAGCGGAGCTGTTGAAGCCCGGCTCACCGAAAGATTTGGCATGCCAATATTTTTAGCATGCCGTGGCCCAGGACGGGCGGGGGTGCTCGATCGCACGGGGCGGTCCTCCACCGGCGCGCGGCCGAGTGGCGTGATGCGGGCGGCTACCGTGCGGCGGCTGTCAGTACTGCCAAAGATCCCGTGGTACGGTCTTCGGTATGCCCGTCGACCGACTCCTGCCGTCCGCAGAGGCCGAGGAGCTGGTCGAGGTCGCGCGGGGCCTGGCCCGCGACATGCTCGCGCCGCGAGTGGCCCGCGCCGAGGCGGAGCACGCCTTCCCGCGCGGAACCTTCGCCGAACTGGGCGCGCTCGGCCTGCTCGGGATGCCGTACGCCGAGTCCTACGGGGGCGCCGAGCTGCCGTACGAGGTCTACCTGCAGGTGCTCGAGGAACTGGCGGGCGCCTGGGCGAGCGTAGCCGTGGGCATCTCCGTGCACGTGATGTCGTGCTATCCACTGGCGACCTTCGGGACCGACGCGCAGCGCGAGCGCTGGCTGCCCGCGATGGTCGGGGGCGACCTGCTCGGCGCCTACTGCCTGTCGGAGGCCGACGCCGGCTCCGACCCGGCGGCGATGCGCTGCCGTGCGGCGCGGAGTGGCGACGGCTACCGGCTGACGGGCAGCAAGGCATGGGTGACCCACGGCGGCGAGGCCGATTTCTACACGGTCTTCGCCCGGACGGCGGAGGACCGCACGCGCGGTATCTCGTGCTTCCTGGTGCCGGCGGATGCGCCCGGACTCTCGGCGGGCAAGCCGGAGTCGAAGATGGGCCTGACGGGGTCGGCGACCGCGACGATCGAGCTCGACGACGTGCTCGTGACGGCCGATCGGCGGATCGGAGACGAGGGCCAGGGCCTGCCGATCGCGCTCTCGGCGCTCGACTCCGGCCGGCTGGGGATCGCGGCCGTCGCGATCGGGCTCGGCCAGGCGGCGGTCGACCACGCGGTCCGCTACGCACTCGAGCGCGAGACCTTCGGCCAGCCGATCATCGAGCACCAGGGGCTCGGGTTCCTGCTCGCCGAGATGGCGTCCGCCGTCGATGCGGGCCGCGCCACCGTGCTCGACGCCGCGCGGCGTCGCGACCGCGACCGGCCGTTCGGACGCCAAGCCTCGGTCGCCAAGCTCGTCGCGACCGACGCCGCGATGCGGGCCACGACCGACGCGGTCCAGGTCCTCGGCGGGGCCGGCTACACGACCGAGTTCCCGGTCGAACGGTTCATGCGCGAAGCCAAGGTCATGCAGATCTTCGAGGGCACCAACCAGATCCAGCGGATCGTGATCAGTCGGCATCTCCAACGCGACGCCGCGACCGCCGCCCGTCCGTAGGGACTCGCTCGCGCTTCGGTGTCCCTTTGCGCCACCGAAG
>JADMKN010000243.1 GCA_015478825.1 Patulibacter sp.
CCCGCTGATTGAGCTCGTCGAAATCTCCACAGAGAAACTCGCGGGGTTTCGACGAGCTCAACCAGCGGAGGTGCGCAGCTCGAGCAATTCGCGGGCGTGGGCCAGCCCGCTCTCCGAGTCGGGCAGTCCGGAAAGCAGCCTGGCCATCTCGGCGACGCGCTCGTCGCCGTCCGTCTCGGTGGGAAGGTCGAGCACCTCCTGGATGCGCCCCAGGGCACCGAGCGCCTGGTTCACCGAGGTGACGGCGCCGAAGAACGTTCCGACGGGGCCGACGAGGAAGAACAGGAACATGACGAACGTCACGAGCTGCGCGATGGAGATCGCACCGGATGCGACGCGGAATCCTCCGACGCCGAGCACGACCAGGGCCGGGAGCACGCCCGTCAGGTACGCCGACCCGTCGTCGAGCTGCGCCAGGTACGCCATCGCGGCGCCGGACGTCAGCATGCCCACGGGGATCACCCGGCGCGGTCCGAAGCGCGGGAGCAGCCGCGTGCCCGCGATCACCCCGGTGGTCATCGCCGAGAGCGTCATCGGCAGGAAGGCGAGCCCGGCCTGGATCGGGCCGAACCCCAGATTGCGCTGGAAGTAGTACGTCAGGAAGAGGAAGCTCGACAGCATCGCGACCGCGTTGAGGGCAAGCGCCAGCAACGCGCCTCCGCGGTTGCGGTCGGCCACGATCCCGAGCGGCAGCAGCGGCTGGGCGACGCGCCGCTGGATCGCGACGAAGACGCCGAGCAGCGCGCCGCCGCCGACCAGCGACGCGATCGTCGCGCGGTCGGCCCAGCCCTCGGCCTCGGCGAGCGCCAGGCCGAGCACGACCAGGAGCAGGCCGAGCGACGCCGTCGCCGCCCCCGGCAGGTCGATCCGGGGCCGGTGCGCGGACGTGCCGAGCGACCGCGGCAGCAGCGCGAACGCGCCCACCGCCACGGGCACCGCCACCGCCACGTTGATGTACAGGCACCAGCGCCACGAGATCAGCTCGGTCAGCACGCCGCCGAGCAGCAGCCCGACCATCGAGCCGACCCCCGAGACCGTGCCGAAGATCGCGAACGCCCGCGAGCGCTCGCGGGGCACGACGAACGTCAGCGAGAGGATCCCCAGGCTCGCCGGCGCCAGCAGCGCCGCGAACACCCCCTGCAGCGCCCGCGCCGCCACCAGCATCTCGACGCTGCGGGCCTGCCCGCCGATCGCCGAGACGACCGCGAAGCCGAGCAGGCCGACGATGAAGGTCCGCCGGCGACCGAACCGGTCGCCCAGGCGTCCGCCGAGCAGCAGCAGGCTGCCGAAGGCCAGGGCGTAGGCCGTGACGATCCACGCCCGCTGGGCCGTCGCGAAGCCGAGATCGAGCTGGGCGGACGGCATCGCGACGTGGAAGATCGTCCCGTCGAGGACGACCATCAGCTGCGAGGTCGCGAGCAGCGCCAGGATCCCCCAGCGGAAGCCCGACGGCGCGGGCGCCGGATCCGGCGCCGTCGGGCCCGTCGGCGAGCGCCGCCCGGCGCTCATCGCGGTCGACGACCGCTCAGGGCACGCGCTACCATGGCCGAATCGTACCTAATCGATCAACCGATTGTTTTAAGTCGGACGGCGACGCAGGCGCCGGGAGCCGTCCCTCTGCCGTGCCCACGGCCCCGTGGTTCGAGGACCTGCGACGCGGCCAGGTGCTCGACGACGCGCCCGCGGTCACGGTCACCGACGGGCTCGCCGCGACGCACCAGGCGATCGTCGGCGACCGACTGCGGCTCCCGCTCGACCACGAGCTGAGCCGCCGGGTGACCGGCGAGGAGCGGCCGCTGGCGCATCCGCAGCTCGTCTGCGACCTGGCGATCGGCCAGTCCACCCAGGTCACGCAACGCGTCGTCGCGAACCTCTTCTACCGCGGCCTCGCCCTGCACCGTCCGGTGCGGATCGGCGACACACTGCGGACGGTCACCACCGTCGAGGCGCTGAAGCAGAACACGCGGCGCGCGGGCCGCCCGCCGACCGGGCTGGCCGTCCTGCACATGCGCACCACCGATCAGCACGACCGTACCGTGCTGGACTTCCGTCGCTGCGCGATGCTGCCGCTGCGCGAGGACACCGCGCCGACGGGGCACGCCGACGACGTGCAGAAGGTGCCCGACGCCCTCGACGCCGACGTGCTGGCGCGGCTGACCGCCGGCTGGGACCTCGACGCGTTCCGGGCCGCGACGCCCCGGGGGCCGCACCTCGCGGACCTCGAGGTCGGCCAGCGGTGGACCCCGTCGTTCGGCGACGTCGTCACCAGCGCCCCGGAGCTGGCCCGCCTGACGCTGAACGTCGCCGGCGCCCACCACGACGCCGCGGCGGCCGGCGGGCGGCGGCTGGTCTACGGCGGGCACACGATCGGGATCGCCGCCGCCCAACTCCTCCGCGCGGTGCCGAACGTGGTGACGATCGCCGGGTGGGAGCGCTGCGACCACACCGGACCCGTCCACGAAGGCGACACGCTGCACGGTCAGATCGAGCTGACGGCGCTGGATCCGCTGGAGAACGGCGGCGGGCTCGCGCGATTCCGGCTCCTCCTGCGCAGCACCGACGACCAGGGGTCCCCGCCGACCGAGGTGCTCGACTGGCGCATGATCGGAGTCATGGCGTGAGCGCTGACGGCATCCTCCACGGCCTCCGCCTGATCGAAGGCTCCGCCTTCGTCGCCGCCCCTCTGGGCGGGATGACCCTCGCCCAGCTCGGCGCGGACGTGATCCGCTTCGACCAGATCGGCGGCGGCCTCGACCACGCCCGCTGGCCCCTGGCCGCCGACGGCCAGAGCCTGTTCTGGTCCGGCCTCAACAAGGGGAAACGCTCGATCCAGCTCGACCTGCGCAGGCCCGAAGGTCGCGAGATCGCCGAACGCCTCGTCGGCGCCCCGGGACCCGACGCCGGACTGTTCCTGACCAACTTCCCCGCCCGCGGATGGCTCGCCCACGACCGGCTGAAGCAGGCGCGCGAGGACCTGGTGATGGTCGCCCTGACCGGCAACCCCGACGGCACCAGCGAAGTCGACTACACCGTCAACCCCGCCACCGGCTTCCCCTGGGCCACCGGCCCGCGCAACATGTCCGAGCCACTCAACAGCGTGCTGCCCGCGTGGGACGTCGCGATGGGCACCCTCGCCGCGGTCGGGCTGCTGGCCGCCGAACGCCACCGCGCGCGGACCGGCGAAGGATCGCTGGTCCGGCTCGCGCTCTCCGACGTCGCCTTCGCGATGGTCGGCAACCTCGGACGGATCGCCGAAGCCCAGCTCGGCGGCCACGACACGCCCAAGGACGGCAACTACCTCTACGGCGCGTTCGGCCACGACTTCGAGACCAACGACGGCCGTCGCGTGATGGTCGTCGCGCTCACGCCCCGCCAGTGGCAGGCGCTACGCGACGTCACCGAGATCGGCGAGGCCTGCGCCAGCATCGAGCAGGTCACGGGCCACGACCTCTCCACCGAGACCGGCCGCTACGACGCGCGCGACCTGATCGCGGCGCTGCTGCGCCCCTGGTTCGCCGCCCGCGACCTGGCAACGATCCGAGCGATGTTCGACGGCACCAACGTCTCCTGGGGTCCCTACCAGACCTTCCGCCAGCTCGTCGACGACGACCCCCGCGCCTCGACCGCCAACCCGATGTTCCAGGAGATCGAGCAGCCCGGGGTCGGACGCTACCTCGCGCCCGCCTCGCCCCTGGACTTCGACGCCGCCCCGCGGGTCCCGGTCCGGCGAGCGCCCCTCCTCGGCGAGCACACCGAGGAGATCCTGGCCGAGGTCGCCGGCCTCACCCCGGCCGAGATCGGGCGGCTGCACGACCAGGGGATCGTGGCCGGCCCACGGCCCGGCGGCCGCTGACGAGCGGCCGCCGTCGACGGCGGCCGCTCACCACGCCTCGCGGTAGATCGCGACGACCTCGGCGTGGGTCGGGACGACCGGGTTCCGCGCGGGACTGCCCGAGTCGAGGGCGTCCTGCGCCATCTTCTCGACCGACGCCGCGAAGCGCGCCTCGTCGACCTGCTCGAGCTGCCCGAGCCGCGGCACCCCCAACCGCTCGTTCAGCCCCTCGAGCGCCGTCAGCAGCCGCGCGCCCGCCTGCTGGTCGTCGTGCTCGTCCCCGGCCGCCCCAAACGTCCGGGCGACCACCGCGTAGCGCTCCGGCGCTCCGGCCAGCGAGAACCGCGTGACCGCCGGCAGCAGGACGGCGTTCGACAGGCCGTGCGGGACGTGGAAGACCGCGCCGATCGGCCGGCTCATCCCGTGGACCAGGCCGACGCTGGCGTTGGAGAACGCCGCGCCGCCCTGCAGCGCGGCCAGCGCCATGCCGGCGCGCGCCTCCTGATCGTCGGGCGCGCTCCACGCCCGCTCGAGGAACCGGCCGACGAGGTCGATGCACGACAGCGCGAACGGATCGCTCAGCGGCGTCGCGACCCGCGACACGTACGCCTCGATCGCGTGGGTCAGCGTGTCGACCCCGACGTGCGCCGTGAGGTCGGGCGGCATCGACGCGCTGAGCTCGGGGTCGACCAGCGCCACGCTCGGGATCAGGTGACGGTCGAAGATCATCATCTTCGTCTGCGCCACCGTGTTGGTGATCACCGTGACCTGGGTCGCCTCGCTGCCGGTGCCGGCGGTCGTCGGGATCGCGATCAGCGGCGCGCCCGCGCGCGGGATCCGGTGGTAGCCCTGGTACTGGTCCAGCGGCTCGCCGTTGACGTGGAGCACCGCGATCATCTTGGCCGCGTCGATCGCGCTCCCCCCGCCCACGGCGACCACCAGATCCGCTTCGGCGGCCGCCATCGCCGCGACCCCGGCCCGGACGCTGACGTCGGTCGGGTCCGGCTCGACGTCGGCGAAGACGGTGACGGCGAGGCCCGCGGTCGTCAAGTGACCCTCGACGGTCGCGGCGAGGCCGTTGGCGACGAAGAACGGGTCGACGACGAGCAGCGCGCGTCGGCCGCCGAGTCGCCGGGCGTGCTCGCCGACCTGCGCGCTCGCGCCGGCGCCGACGACGATCGTGGGCGGAAGCATCAGGTGGATCGGGTCGGTCATCGCTGGGTCCCTCGGGGGTCGTGGCCGGGACGCGGGCATCCCGCGTCCGGACAAATTTTACTACCAAACACTCGTTGGAAGGTTAGGCTGCTCCTGGCAACCAACCGAGGAGAGAGACCATGGGCACGCACCCGATGGTGAACCACGTCGAGATGATCTACCAGCCGGGCCAGCGCGACGCTGCGCAGGCCCTCTTCGAGACGATGGGCTTCGCGACCTTCACGATCCCGGGCGGGCCGTGGCTCGGTGTCAACGTCGACCCGGAGAGCGCCCTGAACTCCGACAACGTGATGTACGCGAACGAGCCGACGCCGGCGCAACGGAACTTCGACGCCGCCTTCGACCGCGTGCTCGCCAGCGACAGCGAGCTGGCGGACACCCTGCGGCGCTACCAGGCGATTCGCCGCAAGCACCCGCAGTACGTGTTCCACTTCGGCGCCTCGGTGCCGACGGAGCAGGAGTGGGACGCGCGGGTCGCGGCGCTCCAGGAGGCCAACGACAGCCATCCGCTGCTGAAGGGCCGCCTCGACGTCAAGGTCTCCAAGCCCGGCGTCCCCGACGCCCTCGGCCCCCTGCACCAGGTGTTCCTCTACACCGACATCATCTCGACCGGCCCGGGGGCGATCTGCCCCGTGCTGTTCGACCTGCAGTGGATCCCGCCGCACCGGGTCGACGACACCTCGATCCAGTTCCCGGACATGAGCAAGATGGTCTGAGTCGCGGACGCGCCCGGCGTTTCGTCGCGAACGAGCCGGGCGCGCTGGCGACCTCGAACTTCGCCACATCGGCCCCGCCGTCTGGTACGTTCGGAGCATAAGCGGAGCGGATTCTCCGCTCCGCAGTTCCGGGCATCGCCGTCGACAAGGAGCCAACGCATGCGTTTCGGCATCGGATTCAACTTCTGCAACTACACCGACTGGGACCGCTTCCTGGCGCTCGAGCGCGGCGAGGAGGTGGGCCCGATGACGATCCCCGACGCGCAGGTGATGAGCGAGCAGATCGCCCTCGCCGACCTGGCCGAGCCGCTCGGCTTCGACACGCTCTGGGCCTTCGAGCAGCACGCCGCGCCGTTCCTGATGACGCCGGACCCGACCCAGTACCTCACGTACTTCGCCGGGCGGACCAAGAACATCGACTTCGGGTCGCAGATCACGGTCCTGCCGTGGCACAACCCGTTCCGGCTCGCCGAGCAGATCTCGATGCTCCAGCACTTCATGGGCCCCGACCGCAAGTACTACCTGGGCGTCGGACGCGGTCTGGCCAAGCGCAACTTCGAGGCGATGGGCGTCTCGATGGACGAGGCCCGCGAGCGCTTCAACGAAGTGCTCGACGTGCTCCAGCTCGCCTTCACCCAGGAGATCTTCTCCTACGAGGGCGAGTTCTACCGGTACGAGAACGTCTCGCTGCGTCCGCGTCCGCTCGACGCGAGCACCGTGCTGGACGCCTGGGGCTCGTGGACCAGCGAGGCCAGCCTCCGCAACATGGGCGCCCGCGGCCTGCACCCGCTGACCTCGTCCAACTCGACCGTCGAGTCGTACCTGAAGGACCTCGGGCTGCTCGACGAGGTCCGCGCCGAGCACGGCCACGGACCGGCCGAGAAGCCGATCCTGCAGATGCCGCTCTACTGCGCGGAATCCGAGCAGGAGGCGCTCGAGGGCGCCGAGCAGTACATGCGCGAGTGGGTCCAGTCGATCCTCAACATGTATGAGATCGGCACCGACCGCTTCGCGAACGCGAAGGGCTACGAGCAGTACCGGTCGGAGGGCTCGGACTTCGGCAGCGGCTCGTCGGAGTCCGCGGTCGACAAGCTGACCGCGAAGTTCCTCTCCGTCGGCGTGATCGGCACGCCCGAGCAGTGCGTCGAGAAGGTCATCTACCACCACGAGTCGATGGACCCGCAGGAGCTCGTCTTCGTCTCCGGAGCCGGCAGCATGAACGGCGCCGTCGCCGAGAAGAGCCTCCGCCTCTGCGCCGAGCAGGTCATGCCGCGCGTGTCGCACATCCGCACCGGCCGCCACGCCGACAAGGCCGCCGTCTGACCGTCGGGCATCCGGGCCGCGAGCGGCCCGGAACGACGACGGGCGCCGGACCAGGAGAAGCCCTGATCCGACGCCCGTCGGCACCCACGGCGAGTCGACGCTAGAAGGCGCGGACCCAGCCCTCTTCGGTGCCCTCGGTGACCGGCAGCAGCTTGCCGTCCTTCCACTGCGCGATCTGCGAGAACGGCTGCTTGACCTGCGGGTACTCCTTCGGCCCGGGGTTCAGGATCTCCCGGGAGTTGGGGACCGCCACGCCGTTGGCGGTGTTCATGAACTCGACCAGCGACGCCGAGTCGAACGTGTCGAACCCGATCTCCTTCGCCGCGGTGTAGAGGGTCATCATCTGCATGTAGGCGGTCTGCGGGTTGACGTCCCGCGCGTCGACGCCCGAGCCCTCCATCGCCTTCAGGTACGCGGCCACGCCCGGATCCTCGGTGTCGCCCCAGGCCTGGGTCTCGAGCGACGCGTACGCGCCCTCGATCGCCGCGCCGGCCGGCTTGAGCACCTGCTCGTACGCCATCGCGTTGGCCGAGATGCCGATCTTGTCGGCCGGGATGCCCGCCTGCCCGAAGAGCTTGTAGATCTGGACGGCCAGGGCTCCGCCGCCGACCGCGATCACGAAGTCCGGCTTGCCCTTCGCGGCCTTGCTGACGTGCGGCAGCAGGTCGGCGCCGGTGATCGGGTAGTACGTGTACGTCGCGGACTTGCCGCACTCCTTCAGCGTCTCGCCGATCGCCTTCGGCACGCTGGTGTGGGAGATCGGGATGTCCTGGGTGAAGACCGCGACCTTCTGCACGTCGTCACGCGTGCAGAGCCACCGCGACATCGCCCGCTGGCCGCCCGTGTTGCCCTGCGTCATCCCGAAGCTCATCGGGTTGGTGTAGTCCTCTTCGACGTTGATGCAGTTGAAGCTCGGGATCTTCGCCTTGGCGAGGGTCGGCAGGCCGGAGCTCGCCCACGTCGGCTCGCAGCCGATCGAGGCCACCGGCTTCTTGTCGACGATCTTGCGCGCGCAGGCGACGGCGGTCGCCGGCTGGTACGCCGTGTTGCAGCTCTCGACGACGACCTCCCGGCCGCCGAATCCGCCCTGCGCGTTGATCTGCTTCGCCGCCGCGGCCGAGCCGGCCTCGTAGGGGGTGAGCAGGTCGACCGCCTGGATCTTCAGCGCGTTCAGCGCGACGACGAGCGGCTCCTTGCTCTTGTCGATCCCCCCGCCTGATTCGCCGTTGGCGGCGGTGCTCGTGGCGGCGCCGCTGTTGCTGCTCGTGTCCTCCGCGTCGTCCCCGCAGGCCGCCAGCACCGACACGGATGCGCATGCGGCCACTAGGGCCGCAACCAACTGATTCCTTCGCATTGCCCTGCTCCCCTCTCGGCGCGGGACGGACGTCTCGCGCCATTGATGACTCTCCGGTCATCCTACCAGACACTTGTTTGATTTTTGCGGTATCGCGCCCCGAGTTCCCCACGCGGCACCCGCTGCCGCGTGGGGAGACCATCCATTTCGCCGGTGCTCGGCGGCGGGTCAGAACGCCATGACCCAGCCGTCCTCGGTGCCCTCGCGCACGATGTTGAGCTTGCCGTCCTTCCACTGGACGATCTGCGCGTACGGCTGCTTGACCTGCGGCGCGCCCTTCGGCCCGGGGTTCCGGATCCCCGGCGTCAGCGGCACCGCGACGTCGTTGGCCGTGCTCATGAACTCGGTCAGCGACGCGGAGTCGAACTTGTCGAAGCCGACCTCCTTCGCGGCGGTGTAGAGGGTCATCATCTGCATGTAGGCGGTCTGCGGGTTCGCGTCCCGCGCGTCCACGCTCGAGCCCTCCATCGCCTCCATGTACTCGGCGACGTCCGGGTCGCTCGTCTCGCCCCAGCTCATCACCTCGACCACGCCGTAGGCGCCGTCCAGCGCGGCGCCACCCGGCTTGAACACCGACTCGTAGGCGACGGCGTTGCCCGACGCGAAGACCCGGTCCGCCGGGATCCCCGCCTGCCCGAGGGCCTTGTAGATCTGGACCGCGAGCGGACCGCCGCCGAGGGTGATCACGAAGTCGGGATCGCCCTTGACCGCCTTGGCAGCCGCGGGCGCCAGATCGCCGCCGGTGATCGGGTAGTACGTGTACGTCACCGACTTGCCGCACTCCTTCAGCGGCGGACCGATCGACGCCGGAGCGGCCTCGTGCTGGAACGGGATGTCCTGCGTGAAGACCGCGACCTTCTTGACGTCGTCGCGGGTACACAGGTACCGCGCCACGGCCCGCTGGTCGCCGGCCTGGCCCTGGGTCATCCCGAAGTTCATCGGGTTCTCGTAGTCCTCCGGGACGTTGATGCAGTTGAAGCTCGGCACCTTCGCCTTCGCGTAGATCGGCAGGCCCGCGTTCGGCCAGGTCGGCTCGCAGCCGATCGTGGCGACCGGCTTCTTCGCGAGCGTCTTCCGCGCGCAGGTCACGGTCGTGGCGGGCTGATAGCCCGTGTTGCAGCTCTCGACCACGACCTTGCGTCCGCCGAAACCGCCCGCGGCGTTGATCTTGTTGGCCGCCGCCTCCGCCCCCGCCTCGTAGGGGGTCAGCAGATCGACCGCCTGCACCTTGAGCGCGTTGAGCGCCACGACGATCGGTTCCTTGCTGTCGTCGATCGCGCCGCCTGATTCGCCCTGCGATCCGGTGGCGGTGGTCGTGGCTGCGGCCCCGCCAGCGGCCTCTTCCGTGTCGTCGTCCCCGCACGCCGTCAGCACCGACACCGACGTCAGCGCCGCGACGAGCGCGGCAATCACCTGAGTCCTGCGCATGCTCTCTCCCTCGCTCGATTTCCGGCACCCGGGCGGTTGGCCCAGTGCCGCGTGCATCCTACACTTAACAACCAGACATCGGTTTGATTTTTGCGTCCGCGCGCGGCGGCCGAGCAGACCGCCGCGCCGGTAGGAGCGACCGCCTAGAAGCCGAGCACCCAGCCGTCCTCCGTGCCCTCCGTGATCACGTTCAGCTTGCCGTCCTTCCACTGCACGATCTGCGCGTACGGCTGCTTGACCTGCGGCGCGATCTCCGGTCCCGGGTTGACGATGCTCCGGGTGCCCGGGATCGGCACGTCGTTCGCCGTGTTGAGGAACTCGACCAGCGACGCCGGGTCGAGCTCGTCGAACCCGATCTCCTGAGCCGCCGCGTAGATCGCCATCATGTTCATGTAGGCCGTCTGCGGATTCGAGTCCTTCGGGTCGACGCCCGAGCCCTCCATCGCCTTCAGGTATGCGGCCACGCCGGGGTCCTCCGTGTTACTCCAGCTGTTGACCTCAATCGCGCCGAACGCGCCCTCCATCGCCGCGCCGGCCGGCGCGAGCACCTGCTCGTACGCCATCGCGTTGCCCGGACCGAAGACCCGGTCGGCCGGAATCCCAGCCTGCCCGAAGAGCTTGAACAGCTGCACGGCGATCGCCCCGCCACCCCACGCGATCACGAAGTCCGGCTTGCCCTTTGCCGCCTTCGTCACATGCGGCAGCAGGTCACCGCCCGTGATCGGGTAGTAGGTGAAGCTCACCGACTTGCCACACTCCTCCAGCACCGGCGTGATTGCCCGCGGGGCCTCCTTGTGCTGGAACGGCACGTCTTGCGTGAAGACCGCGACATTCTCGACGTCATCGCGCGTGCACAGGTAACGGGCCATCGCCCGCTGGCCGCCCAGCGTCCCCTGCGTCAGCGCGAAGTGCCACGGGTTGGTGTACTCCTCGTCACTGTTGGGGCAGTTGATCGTCGGCACCTTCGCCTTCGCGAAGACCGGCAGGCCCGATGTCGCCCAGGTCGGCTCGCAGCCGATCGATACCAGCGGCTTCTTCGCGAGCGTCCTGCGCGCGCAGGCTACGGCGGTCGCCGCCTGATAGGCCGTGTTGCAGCTTTCGACGATGACCTCGCGGCCGCCGAAGCCGCCCTCGGCGTTGATCTGCTTCGCCGCCGCGGCGGCTCCCGCCTCGTAGGGCGTGAGCAGGTCAACGGCCTGCATCTTCAGCGCGTTGAGCGCGATCACGACCGGCTCCTTGCTGTCGTCGATCTTGCCCCCGGCCGCATCGCTGGTGGTCACCGAGACTCCGGCTGCGTCGGTCCCGGCCGGCTCGTCGTCCGCGTCGCCGCAGGCCGCCAGGACCGAGACCGACGCGCACCCCGCGACCAGCACCGCGAGCGCCCGCTGCCTACGCATCCGCGTCCTCCGACTCGCGCATCGCCTCGACGATCGCCGCCGTGTCGGTGTAGTACGCCTCGAGCTCCTTGATCCGTCCGTCGCGGACGGTCACGACCTCGACCATCTTCGTCGGCGCCGAGCGCCCGGTCGCCTTCGAGACGAACACGAACTCGAGCAGGATGAAGACCTTGTCGCCGGGACCGTCGAAGCACTCGAACGTGACGTCGCCGTCGAGCCCCAGGTGCTCGTGGAGCAGTTCGCCCATCCGCATGAAGCCCTCGAAGCCGACGTGGACGCCACCGTGCGGCAGCGACGGGGCGGGCCGGAAGACCAC
Source organism: Patulibacter sp. (assembly GCA_015478825.1). GTDB lineage: Bacteria > Actinomycetota > Thermoleophilia > Solirubrobacterales > Solirubrobacteraceae > Patulibacter. Next base: position 11,582 of record JADMKN010000243.1, read on the forward strand.
TTCGGGGTCCAGCAGCTCGCGGATCTTCGCGAACGTGTCGCGCGCGTCACCGCCGTCGTCGTCCTTGACTCCGGGGATCATGGCCTCCTCGAAGGCCCTCACCACTTCGACGTTTGCCTGTGTCATCTGTCTCTCCTCGTCATGTCTCTCCCTGGGAACCCGAAACGGGTCCGAAGTACGTAGATGCCGACCCGGGCCTACCGAGCGAACCCCGCCGTCGACCCGAGGTCGATCGGGAACGCCACCCCGGTGACCAGCGAAGCCCGCGGGGAGGCGAGCCAGACGACCGTTTCGGCGACCTCCTCCGGCTCGCTGAGGCGCTTGATCGCGTTGGTGCCGAGGAGCACCACGCGGTGCTCTACGGCACCAACGCGA
>JADMKN010000244.1 GCA_015478825.1 Patulibacter sp.
CGGCCAACAGGCCGGCGACCTCGTCGCGGGTGAACGCGCTGGTCACCTCGTCCTTCGGCTCGACGCCGACCCCGCGCAGGACGACGTTGGCGACCCAGTTGAGGCCGGCGATCGCCGGGCGCAGGATCCGCACGACCATCACCAGCGGCGGGCCGAGCATCAGCGCGGACCGCTCGGGACCCGCGAGGGCGATGTTCTTCGGCACCATCTCGCCGAGCACCACGTGCAGGTAGACGACGATCGACAACGCGATCACGAAGGCCACGGGGTGCAGCAGCGACGACGGGATGCCGATCGCCTCGAACAGCGGCTCGATGAGATGCGCCAGCGCCGGCTCGGCGATGTACCCGAGGCCGACCGAGCAGATCGTGATGCCGAGCTGGGCGCCGGCCATCATCAGCGAGACGTGCTCCATCGCGCCGAGCGTGATCTTGGCGGCGCGCGAGCCCTCCTCGGCGCGCGGCTCGATCTCGCTCCGGCGGGCGGAGATCAGCGCGAACTCCGCGCCGACGAAGAAGGCGTTGAGGCCCAGCAGGACCACGCCGATCAGGAGGGCGACGGTGTCGCTCATCGCTCGTCCTCATCGTTCGGCTGGGGGAGGTGCTCGACCACGGCCCGCAGCTCGTCGATCCGCAGGCCGTCCATCGACTCGACCGTGAAGGTCACGCGGTCGAGCGGATGCTCGGGATCCGGGCCCTCGATCACGACCGTGTCCCCGACGTCGGGGATCCGTTCCAGCCGGAGCTGCAGCAAGCCGCCGAGCGTCTCGTACGCCTCGTCCTCGGGGACGTGGGCCTCGAACAGCTCCTCGGCCTCGTCGGGTCGCAGCAGCGCGGGCACCAGCCACGAGCCGTCGAACTGCCGACGGGCGACCGGCTCGCGGTCGTCGTGCTCGTCGAGCACCTCGCCGACGATCTCCTCGATCAGGTCCTCGAGCGTCACGATCCCGTCGACCCCGCCGAACTCGTCGACGACGACGGCGATCTGCAACCCGCCTTGGCGGAGCACCGCCAGCAGCGGATCGAGCTCCAGCGTCGAGGGCACGACGACCGGATCGTCCATCACCTCGTCGACCCGCACGGCATGGCGCTGGCCGTGCGGCACGGCGACCGCGTGGCGGATGTGCACGATCCCGCAGATCTCCTCCGAGCCCTCGCGCTCGACCGGGAACCGCGAGTGCCCGGAGCTGCGGGCCAACGCCACGACGTCCTCGACCGACGCGTCGGCGTCGATCGCCGTCATCCGCGTGCGCGGGGTCATCACGTCCTCGGCCCGGCGCTCGCCGAACGCGAGCGACCGCTGCAGCAGGGTCGCGGTGTTGCTCTCCAGGGTGCCCTTCTCGGCCGACCGGCGGACGAGCGACGACAGCTCCTGCGGCGAACGGGCGGAGGCCAGCTCCTCCTGCGGTTCGATGCCGATGCGCCGCAGCAGGTTGTTGGCGGTGCCGTTCAGCCCGCGCAGCGGCCAGGCCATCGCGTGGGTGAAGCCGCGCTGGAAGCCGGAGACGGCGCGAGCGGTGGTCAGCGGGCGCGCGATCGCCAGGTTCTTCGGCACCAGCTCGCCGAAGATCATCGTGATCGAGGTCGCGAGCACCAAGGCGATCACGACGGCGATGCCGGTGACCGCGGTCGGGCTGGCGCCGAGCGACTCGAGCGGACCGTCGACGAGCCGCGCGATCGCGGGCTCGGCGAGGAAGCCGATGCCGAGGTTGGTGACGGTGATCCCGAGCTGGGCGCCGGAGAGCTGGGTCGAGAGGGTGCGCAGGGCGTGCGAGACGCCCTTGGCGCGGCGGTCGCCGGTCTCGGCGAGCGCGTCGACCTTCTGCCGGTCGACGGTGATCAGCGAGAACTCGGCGGCGACGAAGCCGCCGCAGGCGGCGACCAGCAGCAGGGCGACGCCGATCAGGAGCAGCTCGGTCATCGCGAGACCGGGTGGGCGGGGCGGCGTCGCCGCGGGCGGCGGGCGGGCGCCGTCAGGTGGTGAGCGCGTGCAGGGACGCGCTCCGGACCGGGAGGACGGTCGTCGTCGGCGTGCTCGAAGGCACGCTCCGTACTTGCCGACCCGTCGTCGCTGGATGTCATCACGGCCTGCATGCTACGGGCGGCGGCGGCGTCGTGCATCGCTCGGGGCAGCGGGTGCCGTACACGGCGCGGGCGAGATCGGCGGACCGGCGCCCGCGGTAGGCTCGCGGCCGTGTCCGCCGCCGCCTCGGAAGCTCCCGCTGTCGTCCCGTTCGCGATCCACGGGCCGACGCTGAGCCTGCGGATCCCGACCCTCGACGATGCGTCGGACCTGCTGGCGTTGGCGTCCGATCCGGAGGTCACGCGCTGGTTCTCGTGGGGCCCGTACACCGACGTCAGCCAGCCGCGCCGGTTCCTCTCCGGGCTCGAGGAGGAGCGGCGCACCGGCCACAAGCTCGACCTGCTGGCGGTCCACCACGAGCACGGCCCGGCGGGGATCACCGGGCTCTACGAGTTCAGTCCCCGCGACCGCCGCTGCGTCTGCGGAACGTGGTTCGGGCGCGCGTTCTGGGGGACGGGGGCCAACCGCGAGTCGAAGGCGCTGCTCCAGCAGCTCGCGTTCGACACGCTCGGGATGCAGCGCTTCGGCAGCTACTCGAACCCCCGGAACGAACGCTCGACCCGCGCGCTGCTCGGCGTCGGACTGCGGCACGAGGGCGTGCTGCGTGGCTTCCACCGCCACGGCGACGAGTACCTGGACGTCAACGTCTTCGGCCTGCTGCGCGAGCAGTGGGCGACGTCGCCGTTGCGCGCCGAGTTCGCGGACCGGATCAGCGTGGTCGGCACGCCGCCGGAAGCGTTCTTCGCCGTCTGACCGGGGGTGCGGAGCTCGGGACGGAGCCGCTTTGGGGCATCATGGTCGGGTTGCGCTCGCCCCGCCACGCTCCCTCGCCCGATCTCCCGATCGACCCCACGGATCCGTCCGACGGCACCGCGTCCCCGGACGCGACGATCGCCGTCGACATCGACGGCCTGGTCAAGCGCTACGGCGAGCGGAACGCGGTCGACGGCGTCTCGCTGCGGGTGCCCCGCGCGCGCGTGCTGGCGCTGCTCGGGCCGAACGGCGCGGGCAAGACGACCACGATCGAGACGTGCATCGGCTTCCGGCGTCCCGACCGTGGCACGGTTCGGGTGCTCGGGCTCGATCCGGTCCGGGACAACGCCCTGCTGCGTCCGCGGATCGGCGTGATGCTGCAGAACGGCGGGGTCTACCAGGCGGCCCGCTGTCGCGAGATGCTGCGGCTGGTGGCGTCCTACTCCGAGCACGCGCTCGACCCCGACGCCCTGCTCGACCGGCTCGGCCTGACCGCGGTCGCCACCACCCCGTACCGCCGGCTGTCCGGCGGCCAGCAGCAGCGGCTGTCGCTGGCGATGGCGATCATCGGCCGCCCCGAGCTGGTCTTCCTCGACGAGCCCACGGTCGGGCTCGACCCGCAGGCGCGCCACGAGACCTGGCGGATCGTCGAGGCGCTGCGCCGCGACGGAGTGACCGTGGTGCTGACCACGCACGACATGGAAGAGGCCCAGCGGCTCGCCGACGACGTCGTGATCGTCGATCACGGCCAGGTGATCGCCCGTGGCACCAGCGACGAGCTGACCCGAGGCGACGCCGAGCGCGAGGTGCGGTTCCAGGCGTCCGCCGGGCTCGACACCCGCGCGCTGGTGGCGGCCCTGCCCGACGGCGAGGCGGTCCACGAGCCGACGCCGGGGACCTACGTCGTCGTGGGTCCGGTCGACCCGCAGGTCGTCGCGACGGTGACCGCGTGGTGCGCCGACCAGGGCGTGCTGCTGACCGGCCTCCAGGTCAAGCACCGCACGCTCGAGGACGTCTTCCTGGAACTGACCGGACGGGAGCTGCGCGCATGAGCGCGATCACGCCGAGCCGCGCCGAGGACGCCGGCGAGTTCGCGCCGCGGCCCGGCCGCGCGTCGATCCGCTCGATGGCGCTCGCGCAGATCTGGATGGAGCTGAAGCTGCTGCTGCGCAACGGCGAGCAGGTGATGCTCAGCCTGATCGTGCCGATCGGCCTGCTGGTGCTCTGCACCCAGGTCGACTTCATCGCCGTCGACGTCGAGGGCTCGCGGGCGGACTTCTTCGTGCCGGGCGTGCTCGCCCTGGGGATCATGTCGACGGCCTTCACCGGCCAGGCGATCGCGACCGGCTTCGACCGCCAGTACGGCGTGCTCAAGCGCCTGGGCGCGACGCCGCTGCCCCGCTCGATCCTGCTGATCGGCAAGACCGGCGCGGTGCTGGCGGTCGAGGCGCTGCAGTTCACCCTGCTCGTCGGGATTGGCCTCGCGCTCGGCTGGGAGCCACGCGGAGACCCGTTCTCGGTGTTGCTGTTCCTGGCCTTCGGCACCGCCGCGTTCTGCGGGCTCGCGTTCCTGATGGCCGGCGCGCTGCGGGCGATGACCACGCTCGCGCTGGCGAACATCGTCTGGTTCGTCCTGCTGGGCCTCGGCGGGATCATCTTCCCACTGGCCGAGCTCGGATCGCTGGCGGGAATCGCCGAGCTGCTGCCGAGCGGCGCGCTCGCGGGCGGGCTGCGCGAGATCCTCCAGGACGGCGAGGTCGCGCCGTTCCAGGACCTGATCGTGCTCGGGTTGTGGGCGGTGGTGACGCTGACGGCGGCGGTCGCCACCTTCCGCTGGGAGTGACGCGTGACCGGTGACGCGCGGGCGCGACCGCCCACGGGGTGCGTTCCGGGCGACCGTGCGGATACGCTCCGCTCCGTGGCGAAAGCACTGCCGATTCCGGGTCTCGCGGCGGACATGCCGTTCGCGGCGGCCGCGGTGGCCACCGTGCGGGTCCGCGCCGAGGAGCTGTTCGCCCACGCGGAGGGCGTGCTCGACGTCGAGCAGATCGAGCGGGTCCACGACATGCGCGTCGCCTCGCGGCGGCTACGCGCGGCGCTCGAGGTCTACGCGCCGTGCTTCGCGAAGGCCGAGCACCGACGGGTCCTGCGCGACGTCAAGGCGCTGGCCGACGCGCTCGGCGCCCGGCGCGATCCGGACGTCCAGCTCGAGGGCCTGGAGCGGTTCGCCGCGGCGCTGCCCGACGCGGATCGCCGCGGGGTCCTGCGCTTCATGGCCACGGCCCGGGGCGACCAGGAGCGGGGCAACGAGCGCCTGGCGACGGCGCTCCGCGAGCTCGACCTGGACGAGCTGGCGGCCCGGATCGCCGAGATGATCCTCACGGTCGAGGTTCCGACGGTCGACGCTCCGTCGCCCGGGGGGCCGCGGTGAAGGCCCGCAAGGTCGTCGGGCTCGACCCGCAGGGACGGCTCGCCGACAACGTCGAGCGGATCGCTCGTGCCCGGCTCGAAGAGCTGCAGGGGTTCGCTCCGGCGGTGCTCGACGCGTCCGAGGTGACCGCGCTGCACGACATGCGGATCGCCGCCAAGCGGCTGCGCTACCTGCTGGAGGCGACCGCCGAGACCTGCTTCGGGGACTACGCCCGGACCGCCGCGAAGCGGGCTCGCGACCTGCAGGAAGTGATCGGCGAGATCCACGACTGCGACGTCGCGATCCCGCGCGTCGAGCGGGCGCTCGAAGCGATCGAGGCAGCGGACGAGGCGGCGCTGTTCGGTCGTGCCGAGGACGCCGCGGACCTCGATCCGCGGCGGGCCGGCGACCTGCCGCACGCGGACGAGCACCGCGGTCTGATCACGCTGCTGATCTACCTGCGGGCGCGGCGGCGGGTGCTCTACCGCGAGTTCCTCGGCGCGTGGCGAGCGTGGGAGCGCGACGGCGTGCGACCGCGTCTGCTCTACGCCCTCGCCGAGCGCCCGGAACCGATAACACGCCGTTCACCGGATGACAACGACTCGGGGTCCACCGCGGCGTAGGCTCGAGGGACGATGTCCGATCTGTTGCGTGACCCCGGTGCGACGACCTCGTCCCACGACGACGCCGGGGGTCCGGCGACGCCGGACCCGACGGATCCCCAGTGGTTCACCAACCGCGAGCTCTCGTGGGTCGACTTCGACGAGCGGATCCTCGAGCTCGCGCAGGACGAGCGTCAGCCGCTGCTCGAGCGGGCGAAGTTCGCCGCGATCTTCGCGTCGAACCTCGACGAGTTCTTCATGATCCGGGTGGCTGGCCTGCACGCGAAGGTCTGGGCCGACAACGTCCGCAAGTCGCCGGACGGCCGCACCGCCGACCAGGCGCTCGACGCGCTGCGCGAGAAGGTCGCGCCGCTGGTCGATCGCCACGCGCGGTTGGTGCAGGACACGCTGCTTCCGGCGATGGGCGAGCACGGGATACGAGTGACGCCGTACCGCGAGCTGCGCGCGGATCAGCAGGCGGTGCTGGACGAGCGGTTCGACGACGGGATCTATCCGGTCCTGACGCCGCTGGCGGTCGGGCTCGGCCGGCCGTTCCCGTACATCTCGAACCTCTCGCTGAACCTGGCGGTGCTGGTCCGCGATCCCGACTCCGGACAGACGGTGTTCGCCCGGATCAAGCTGCCGACCGAGGTGATCGACCGGCTCGAGGTCTTGATTGGAGACCCCGCCTCCGGTCCCGGCGAGGGGGGGCAGCCCGAGCGGATCTACGTGCCGCTGGAAGAGATCGTCGCGGCCCACCTGGACCGGCTGTTCCCCGGGATGGAGATCCTCGACAGCGGGATGTTCCGCGTCACCCGTGACGCCGACTTCGAGATCTCCGACGAGGCCTCCGACGTCAAGCGCGCGCTCGAGGCCGAGCTGCGCAACCGGCGCTTCGGCGAGATCGTCCGGGTCGAGATCAGCGCGGCGATCAGCCCCGCGCTGCGGCGCGAGATCGTCGAGCAGCTCGGGGTCGAGCAGCGCCAGGTCTACGACCTGCCCGGATCGCTCGACCTGACGTCGCTCTGGCAGATCGTAGGCGCCCCCGGGCACCGCGACCTGCTGGCGCCGCCCTGGCGGCCGGTGACCCACCCGCGGCTGCGCGAGGGCGACGACGAGCAGGCCGACATCTTCGCGGCGATGCGCCGCGGCGACGTCCTGGTCCACCACCCGTACGACAGCTTCCACAGCTCGGTCGAGCGGTTCGTCGAGCAGGCGGTCGCCGACCGCGACGTGCTCGCGATCAAGATGACCGTGTACCGGACGAACGCCGACAGCACGCTGCTGCCCGCGCTCGTCCGCGCGTCCGAGCAGGGCAAGCAGACCGTCGCGCTGGTCGAGCTGAAGGCGCGCTTCGACGAGCAGGCGAACATCCGCTGGGCCCGCGTGCTGGAGGACACCGGCGTGCACGTGGTCTACGGCCACCCGTCGATGAAGACCCACGCCAAGTGCATCCTGGTCGTGCGGCGCGAGGGCGGCAAGGTCCGGCACTACCTGCACGTCGGGACCGGCAACTACCACGCCAAGACGGCCAAGCTCTACACCGACTTCGGCCTGTTCACCTGCGACCCGGAGATCGGCGCGGACGTCGCCGACCTGTTCAACCAGCTCACGGGCTTCGCGAAGCCGAGCCGACTGCGCCGCTCGCTGGTCGCGCCGAACGGCCTCCGCGACGGTCTGCTGGAGCGCGTCGACCGGATGGTCGAGGCCCATCGCGCCGGCCGCGAGGTGCGGATCCGCATGAAGATGAACGCGCTCGTCGACCGCGAATCGATCCTCGCGCTCTATCGGGCGTCCCAGGCGGGCGTTCCGATCGAGATCAACGTCCGTGGCGCTTGCTGTCTCCGGCCTGGCGTTCCGGGGCTGTCCGACACGATCCGTGTCCGGTCCGTGCTCGGTCGGTTTCTGGAGCATTCCCGGATCTTCGTCTTCGAGGACGGCGATCGGACGGAAGTCTTCATGGGCTCGTCCGACATCATGGAACGGAACCTCGACAACCGGGTCGAACTGGTGGTCCCGGTCGACGATACGGCCGCGCGCCGCGAGCTTCTCGAGGCCCTCGACCTGGCGTTCGCCGACGAGGACGGCGCGTGGGACCTCGGCCCCGACGGACGGTGGCTGCGCGTTCAACCTCGTCAATCAGAGACGTCAGTCGGTTTGCAGCGCAGCTTGATGGAGCTGCACGCCCAACGAGCACGAGAGGCGGATCTCGAAGAATGAGCCAAACATACGGCCGTCCAGTTCGTGTGACGCTTGTACAGAGAAACCACGCAACTTTGCAGCGCTTTGGTCGCTAGTCTTGATCAGGTGTACGACGCATCGGGATCCCAGGACATCAAGCCCGGACGCTCACCTCGCGACGAGCGCCTGAGCCGTGCCGTGGTAGTGAACGCGGCCATCGAGATCGCGCGACGCGATGGGCTCAGCGCCCTCTCGATGCGACGGCTCGCCGAGGAGCTCGGCGTCTCGACCATGGCCGCCTACCGCCACGTCGCGAGCAAGGACACGCTCGTCGACGACGTGCTCGAGGCGATCGTCGAGACGATCTCGCTCGAGACCACCGAGAGCGACTGGCAGAAGCAGATCGAGCAGCTCGCCGTTCGCAGCTTCCGCGTGTTCCTGGAGGTCCCCGGGATCACCGACCACCTCCGGGGCCGGGCGCTGGTCCGTCCCGCCGTGGTGCGCTGGCTCGAAGCGCTGATCGAGCCGCTGGTCGACGCCGGCATCGACAACGGCTCGCGCGCCGGCTTCACGACCTCGCTGGTCTGGCTGCTGCGCGGCGCCACGCGTCTGTCGGACGAGTGGAACGCGACGATCAACGCGCTCGAGGAGATCGCCTCCGACGGTCCCGAGGACAGCGCCAACATGCGCAGCGGTCGCGACGACCTCGGCGATCAGCAGGCCGAGGACCTGCTGGTCACCGGCATCCACCTGCTGGTCGGCGGGCTGGCCCGCTAGCTGGCCGCTTACCAGTGCATGCCGCGCGTCAGCGCGGCGAGCATCCGCATCTCGATCCCGGCCCGCTCGTCGGGATTCTCCTGCCCGCGGGCCGCGGCCGAGTCGGGGAAGACCCGGAAGCCCATGTTCAGGATGAAGTCGCTGACCCGCGGCGCGACGGCGTAGAGCACCTCGCCGGTCGTGCCGAGCAGCGTGTTGATCTGCTTCGGGTGATCGACGATCGCCGTCGCGATCATGTCGGCCGCCTCGACCGGGGTGATCGTCGGCATCTTGTCGTAGAGCTTGGTCGGCGCGATCATCGGCGTCCGCACGAGCGGCATGTGGATCGTCGTGAACGTGACCTTCGCGCCGAGCAGCTCGGCAGCGACGATCCGGGTCCAGGCGTCCAGCGCGGTCTTGCTCGCGACGTACGCGCTGAACCGCGGCGGCCAGGTCTGGGCGCCGATCGAGCTGATGTTGATCACGTGCCCGCCGCCGTGCTCGACCATGTGCGGCAGCACGCCCATCACCAGGCGGATCGCGCCGTAGTAGTTGAGCTGCATCGTCCGCTCGAAGTCGTGGAAGCGGTTGAGGCTGAGCTTGATCGAACGGCGGATCGAGCGCCCCGCGTTGTTGATCACGACGTCGACGCGGTGCTCGCGGGTGACGGTCCGGGCCAGCTCGTCGATCGCCTCGAGGTCGTTGAGGTCGCACGGGTAGACGTAGGCCGTGCCGCCGTGCGCCTCGATCTGGCGCCGCAGCGCCTGCAACTTGGATTCGGTCCGGGCAACCAGCAGTGGGGTGCCGCCCGACAGCGCGACCTTCAGCGCGGTCGCCTCGCCGATCCCCGACGAGGCGCCGGTGATCAGCACGGTGCGGCCGACGACCGCGTCGCGGAGCCGCTGGTCGTTGTGCAGGGCCGGGTCGAGGTTGCGCTCCCAGAAGTCCCACAGCGTCGCCGCGTAGTCCCGCAGGCGCGGCACGCTGATCCCGCTGCCGCTGAGCGCCTGCTCCGCCCGGCGGGCGTCGAAGACCGGCGCGAACGAGAGGTGCGGGACGACCTCGTCGGGAATGCCGGTGGGGGACAGCAGCACCCGGCGCAGCGGGGCGAGCTGCGGGGCCCGTAGGGCGGCGGCGAGCGCGCCCCGGTTGACGTTGAGCGCCGGGACCCCGGGCGGCCGGATCGCCAGCCGCGGCGCCCGCGCGGCGCGGGCCACGGCGTTGATCACGTCGACGATCGGCTGGGGCCGCGGGGCGGTCAGGTGGAACGCCTGGTGGTCGAGGCCCTCCGTGTGCGCGATCTGGTCCATCGCGGCGGCGACGTAGTCGACGGGCACGATGTTGGTCGCGCCGAGGTCCGGGGAGACCAGCGGGATCCACGAGGGCAACTTGCGCAGCCGCTTGATCAGGCCGAACGTGTAGTACGGACCGTCGACCTTGTCCATCGCGCCGGTCTCGGAGTGGCCGACGACGATCGACGGGCGGTAGACCCGCCAGGGAACGAGGCTCTCGCCGCGCGCGATCCGCTCCGACTCGAACTTGGTGCGGTGGTAGGGCGACGGCAGCGGCTGCCCCTCGTCGAACATGTCCTCGCGGAAGACGCCCTCGTAGTTGCCGGCCACGGCGACCGACGAGACGTGGTGGAGGCATCCCGCCTCGAGGATGTTGGCGAGCTCGACCGCGTGGCGCGTGCCCTCGACGTTGAGCGTCTGGTTGCGCTCCTCGTCGGCGGTCATGTCGTAGATCGCCGCGAGGTGGAAGACGTGGTCGATCTTGCCGCGGTGCTCGTCGACCCAGTTGTGGTCGACGCCGAGAGCGGGGGCCTCCAGGTCGCCGACGACGATCTTGACCCGCTCCGCGGCGGCCGCGGGCCACTCGTCGACGAGCCGCTCGATCTTCGGCAGCGAACGATCGCGGACGACGATGTGGATGTCCCCGTCGCGCTGCTCGAGCAGGGTCTGGACGAGGTGGCGACCGATGAACCCCGTTGCTCCCGTGACCACGTACGTCATGCGCGTCCTTCGATCCCACGGGCGATCCCGAGCGCCACCCGTTCAGGGGGGAGCGTATCCGAGTGCCCGGGGCGGGGAAAGGGGGTTCGTGCGGCCGCGGGGGCGGCGTACCGGCGTCTACCGCGGTCCGCTCACGCGCGGCGCGCCGCTGGACTACCAGCCGAGGCGCTTGTCCGCCGTGGCGGCGCGGCCCTTGGCGGCGGCCATGCGGGCGGCCTTGCGCTTGTCGAGTCGCCACTGCAGCAGCGACATCACCGTGATGAACGCGGTGATCGCGACCAGGAAGGTGAACCCGAACATGGTCACTTGCATGTCGTTGTTCTCGCCGAGCGTGCCCGTGCCGCCGTCGAGCCGCGGGCCGTCGGCCATCGCCGTGGCGGCGGTAACCGCGAAGGTCGAGATGATGGTCCCGAAGACGACGAGCAGGCGGCGCATAGGAGGGCAATCGTATAGAACGTTCCCGATGCACGGATTGCAGCGGGAACGGACCCCCGACGGGATCGAGCTTCTCCGCCTCGACCGGCCGGATCGCCGCAACGCGCTGGACCGGGCGACCCTCGGCTCGCTGCTCTCCGCGCTGGGCGCCGCGGCCGCCGATCCGGACGTCCGGGTCGTGGTGCTGTCGACCACCTCGACCGCCGCGCTCTGCGCCGGGGCGGACGTCGGCGAGTCGCTGGACCGCAGCAGCGGCATCGAGCGGATGGAGCGGTTCGCGCAGCTCTACCAGGCGGTCACCGACCTGCCGGCGCCGACGATCGCGGTCTGCGTGGGCAACGTGGTGGGGGCGGGCGCCGAGCTGGCGGCGGCCTGCGACCTGCGGGTGGCCGGCGACAACGTGCGCTTCGCGTGGGCCGGGGCCAAGCTCGGGGTGCCGGTCGGTCCGGCGCGGCTGGTGCCGTTGGTCGGCCTCGCGCGGGCCAAGGAGCTGATCTTCACCGGCCGCGTGGTCGAGGCCGACGAGGCGGCGCGGATCGGGCTGGCCGAGCGGGTCGCGCCGGCCGCCGAGGCCGAGGCCGGCGCGATCGAGCTGGCCGAGCAGCTCGTCGAGCGACCCGACGACGGGCTCCGCCGGCTCAAGCGGATGTTCCGCGACTACGAGGACCTGTCGGGCCGCACGGCCCGCGAG
>JADMKN010000245.1 GCA_015478825.1 Patulibacter sp.
GGAGCGCCGCGCGCGGGCCGAAGAGGTCGGCGACCGGCCCGACGAGCGGGGCGCCGGGGTCCTCCGCGCCGGCCGTCCCGTCGTCCAGCGACGGCGGCGCACCGACGAGCGGATCGCTGCTCGGGGCGTGCGCCGCGACCGAGAAGCGGTTGGGCCCCTTCAGCGTGCCGCTGAGCAGCAGCCGCGTGCCCGGCGGGTAGCGCTCGGCCAGCCACGGCTGGTTGAAGAACGCGACCTGCAGGTGACCGGACCCGTCGGTCACCAGCGCCTCGACCAGCGGGCGCATCCCGCGACGGCGGACCGGCCGGCTGCGGATCTGGACGACCTCGACGAGCACCGTCGAGCGCTCGTCCGGCCGCAGCGTGCCGATCGTGCTGATCGCCCCGCTCTCGACCGGTAGGTGGCCGAGCAGGCCGCCGACGCGGTCGATGCCCAGGTGGGCCGCGGCGGCCAGCGCCTTCTTGCCGCTGAACCCGCTGGAGCGCTCCCAGCGGGACGGCCGCGGACGCCGCAGCGGCGCGGCGATCAGCCGGTCGACGCCGAACGGCTCGTTCGACCCGAAGGCCAGCGGCGGGGTGTCGGGATCGACGGTCACCGACGGAGATCGTCCCGGATCGACCGGATGGCGTGGTCGGCGGCCGGGGACAACGGGCTACTCGGCGGCGACGAGCCACCACCACGACGGCTGGCCGCCGGCGGCGAGCTCGATCTCCACGCCGTCCGGGACGAGCGCCGGCAGCGCATCGTCGTCGACCGGCGTGTCGTCCGCCGTCAGCACCGTGAGCAGCTCGCGGTCCTCGGCGGCGCAGGCCAGCACGGTCCGCAGCACGTCCGCGGGGTCGCCCCAGGCGACCAGCTCGTCGGCGACGTAGCCGACGGCGTCGCCGACGACGAACCGGCCCTGCGCGTCGTCGCGCGCGGCGGGCGCCACGCCCGCCGTGGTCAGCTCGTCGTGCAGCTCGGTCAGGGCCGCGGCGTTCTCGTCGGCGCTCGCGTCCGGCTCGTGGCCGACGGCGATCGCCACGCCGGCCTGCTGCGAGCGGGTCGGGACGACCACGACCCGCTTGTCGGCCAGCTCCGCGGCGCGCTCGGCGGCCATCAGCACGTTGCCGTTGTTGGGCAGCAACACGACCTCGTCCGACGCCGCGCGCTCGATCGCGCCCAGCAGGTCGGCGGTCGACGGGTTCATCGTCGGACCGCCGTCGAGCACGACCGCGCCGACCGACCGCAGCAACGCCGCGATCCCGACCCCCGACACGACGGCGACCAGCGCGGTCCGGACGTGAGGCCCGACGGCGCCGCCGTCACTCGGCGCGGCGTCCTCCGCGGCGTGCGCGCCGTCGTCCGAGGCGTGGGCCGCGGCGTGCGCGGCGACCTGGGCATCCATGTCCGCGACGTCGACCCGCGAGACCTCGCCGACCCCGTCGAACAGGCCCATCGCCCGGTCGGGCTCGTCGGTGTGGACGTGGATCTTGAGCGTCTGCTCGTCGCCGACCACGACGATGATCGAATCGCCGATCTCGGCGAGCTGACGGCGCGCCCGCGGGGCGTCGAGGTCCTCGCCGATGACCGCGAAGTTGGTGCAGAAGCGGTACGTCTCGGACTCGTGGCTGACCTGTTCCAGCCGCGCGGCGTCGTAGTGCCGGATATCGAAGTCCTCGCCGGGCTGGCCCTTGCGCAGCGTGCGGATCACGCCGGCGAACATCACCAGCAGGCCGAACCCGCCGGCGTCCACGACCCCAGCCTCCTTCAGCGCCGCGAGCAGCTCGGGCCCCTCGTCGAGCGCTCGCTGGCCGGCGGCGATCGCCTCGCCGAGCACCGCCGCCAGGGCGATCGCCTGCTCGTCCTCGTCGACCGGCGTGCCGAGATCCCGCGGCGCGAGCTGCGCCACGGCGTGCGCGGCCGCGCCCGCCATCTCGCGGATCACGGTCAGCACCGTGCCCTCGACCGGCTGGCGCACCGAGTCGTAGCCGCGGTGCGCGGCGCCCGCGAGCGCGGCGGCGATCAGCGGTGGGCTGATCAGCTCGCCGGGACGCGCGACCAGCTCCTCGGTCGCCCCGCGGATCAGCTGCGAGAGGATCACGCCGCTGTTGCCGCGCGCGCCGAGCAGGGCGGCCCGCGCCAGCCGGCGGACCAGCTCGTCTCGCCCGAGGTCGTCCAGGCTGACGCCCTCGGCGAGCACGACGTCGAGCTCGTCGACGACCGACTGAAGCGTGAGCGCCATGTTGTCGCCGGTGTCCCCGTCCGCGACGGGGAACACGTTGAGATCGTTGATCTCCTGGCGCCGTGATTCGAGATGATCGAGCGCCCCCGCCACCAGGTGGCGGAACTGCTCGATGTTTGGGTCAGCCGAGGACAACGTCGGGGCCTCAGCTCCGACGAGCGGAGCCCAGGTGCCTCAAGGCCCTAGACGGCCTTCTGGACCTTGCCGGCCTTCAGGCAGCGCGTGCAGACGTAGGCGCGCTGGGCGGCGCCGTTCTGCATCACGCGAACCTTCTGCAGGTTCGCGTCGAAACGACGCTTCGTGGCGCGCATCGAATGACTGCGGCTCTGTCCGAAAGCCGGACCCTTCTTGCACGAAATGCACACCTTGGCCATAGACCGACCAGCCTACCGACATCGGGTGCCTGTTCGTCGTCCGCCCTCGGTCGCTCGGGTCAGCGCGGCTGCGGCTCGCGGCGACGCTCCGGATCGGCCGGGTGGACCGGGCGTCGCGGCGTCCCGGGCACGCCGTCCAGCAACCGTCCCGGCTCGCGCATCCGCACCGCGGACGGCGACGCGTCGGGCAGCGGGAGCGACGACGCCCGGGCGCCACTGCCCCCCGGCTCAGGCGGTCGACCCAACGGCGGCGCCCCGCCGTCGTCCTCGCGGAACCAGCCGCGCAGCTCGCCGCGGGCGCTCGCTGGCAGGATCCACCAGGCCAGGAAGACGGCGCCGATCAGGTGCGGCAGCACGAGCACGAGGAGGGCGATGGACCCGGCGTCCATACGGTCAGCCTAGCTGATCGGTTCCGGCGCCTTGCGGAGCCGGTCCGTCAGCGCGCGTCCCCGCCCGACGCCAACGCGCGCCGGACCGCCAGCAACGACAGCACGGCATCGGCGGCGTGGCGCCCGGAGTCGCGCTTGTCGCCGCCGGAGCGAGCGATCGCCTGGTCCATCGAGTCGACGGTCAGGACGCCGAACGTCGCCGGGACCCCGGTCGTGAGCTGGACGTCCTGCAGCCCGCGCGCCGCCTCGCCGCAGACGAAGTCGTAGTGGTCGGTCTCGCCGCGAATCACCGCGCCGACGCAAGCGATCCCGGCGTAGCGGCCGGTCTCGGCCAGGTACTTGGCGGCCAGCGGCAGCTCGAACGCGCCCGGGACCTCGAAGACGTCGGCCGGCGTCGCGCTCGCGTCCAGTCCCAGGCCCTCGGCAAACGACGCCTGCGCGCCGGCGATCAGTCGGTCGGCGAGCTCGCGGTAGAAGGTCGCCGCGACGATCGCGAAGCGCTCGCCGGTCATCACCGGTCCCCCGTCTCGTCCGCACCGGGCGCCGCGCCGTCGTCCTGCGGCGGATCGACCAGATTCGCGGGGTCGGTCGGCTTCGGCGCCTCGGCCGCCTGATCCCGAACGTGTTCCTCGGCCAGCATCTGTTCGTCCAGCGGCAGCCCCTGATGGTGCAGGAGATGGCCCATCCGGTCGCGCTTGGTCCGCATGTAGCTCGTGTTGTGCTCGTTCGAGGCGTGCTCGATCGGCACCTGCTCCGAGACCATCAGCCCGTAGCCCTCCAACCCGCGGATCTTCTTCGGGTTGTTGGTCAGGATCCGGATCGAGGTCAGGCCGAGCTCGACCAGGATCTGCGCGCCGATCCCGTAGTCGCGGAGGTCCGCCGGCAGGCCGAGCTTGAGGTTGGCGTCGACGGTGTCGTAGCCCTCCTCCTGCAGCTTGTAGGCCCGCAGCTTGTTCAGCAGGCCGATCCCGCGTCCCTCCTGGGACAGGTAGAGCAGGACGCCCTCCCCCTCCTGCTCGATCATCGCCAGCGCCGACTCCAACTGCTCGCCGCAGTCGCAGCGCATCGAGTGGAAGACGTCGCCGGTCAGGCACTCGGAGTGGACGCGAACCAGCACGTCGCTCTTGCCCGCGACGTCGCCCTTGACGACCGCGAGGTGGTGCTTGTCGTTCTCCAGCTCGCGGAAGCCGACCGCGGTGAACTCGCCGTAGCCGGTCGGCAGGTTGATCGCCACGACCCGCTCGATCAGCTTGTCGTTCTTGCGCCGGTAGGCGATCAGGTCGGCGACCGTGATCATCTTCAGGCCGTGCCGCTCGGCGTACGGAACGAGGTCCGGGACCCGGGCCATCGTGCCGTCCTCGTTCATGATCTCGCAGATCACGCCCGAGGGATTGAGCCCGGCGAGCCGCGAGAGGTCGACCGAGGCCTCGGTCTGACCGGTGCGCTCCAGCACCCCGCCCGGCTTGGCCTTGAGCGGGAACACGTGCCCCGGGACGACCAGGTCGCGCGGGCCGGACGTCGGATCGATCGCGACCTGGACCGTGCGGGCCCGATCGGCGGCCGAGATCCCGGTGGTGACGCCCTCGCGCGCCTCGATCGAGACGGTGAACGCGGTCTCGAACGGCGACTCGTTCTTCGCCGCCATCAGGTCGAGCCCGAGCTCGTCGCAGCGGCCGGGGGTCAGCGTCAGGCAGATCAGCCCGCGACCCTCCTTGGCCATGAAGTTGATCGCGTCGGCGTCGGCGAACTCGGCGGCGATCACCAGGTCGCCCTCGTTCTCGCGGTCCTCGTCGTCGCAGACGATCACCATCTTGCCCTGGCGAATGTCCGCGATCGCGTCCTCGACGCGGTCGAACGGGCGCGAGAGCGTGCGGCCCTCGGGGCTGGGGTCGGTCACGACGGGGCCTTTCCGGTTGCTGCGAGCAGCTTCTCGACGTGCTTCGCGAGCACGTCGACTTCCAAGTTGACGACGGTTCCGGGCTCGGCGAGCCCGAGCGTGGTCCGCTCCAGCGTCTCCGGGATCAGCGAGACCTCGAGCGCCGCCGCGTCGATCGCCGAGACCGTCAGCGAGATCCCGTCGATCGTGATCGAGCCCTTCTCGACCACGTAGCGCAGGATCGCCGGGTCCTCGGGCACGATCCGGACGATCCGCGAGAAGCCGTCCGGCGTGGTCCGCTCGACCGTCCCGGTGCCGTCGACGTGCCCCTGGACGATGTGGCCACCGAAGCGGTCGCCGGCGGCCATCGCCAGCTCCAGGTTGACCCGGGCGCCCTCGACTGCGGCGGCACGCAGGCTGGTGCGGCGCAGCGACTCGTTCATCACGTCGGCCGCGAACGCCACGATCGTGGCGCCGTCGTCGTCGGTCTCGCCGTCTCCGACCGCCGTCAGGCAGCAGCCGTTGACCGCGATCGAGTCACCCGGGGAAAGCTCCGCGGCCAGCGGGGTGCGGACCCGCAGGCGAACCCCGCCCTCCAGCGTGTCGACGGCGGTCACGGTGCCGAGATCCTGGACGATGCCGGTGAACATGGGTGCGCTCACCACTCCTTGAGTCGCGCGATGGTCAGCAGGTCGTCCCCGACCGGCGTGCGGGTGATGTCGATCGGACGGACGGCGTCGGCGATCCGCTCCACGCCCTCGCCGCCGATCAGGCCCGGGGCCGTGCGGCCGCCGAGCAGCAACGGCGCGACGAACATCCGCAGCTCGTCGATCTCGCCGGCGTCGAAGAACGCGCCCGCCAGGTGCGAGCCGCCCTCGAGCATCAGCGACGTGACGCCGCGCTGCCCGAGCTCGCTCAGCGCGGCGCGGACCCGCGAGTGCTCGTTCTCGCCGGTCACCACGATCACCTCGACGCCCGAGGCGTGCAGCGCGTCGACCGCCGATCGGGACGCGGCGCGGCCCGCGATCACGGTGACCGGGGCCTCGTCGACCGACGCGACCATCTTGCCGTCGAGCGGCAGCCGGGCCTCGGAGTCGAAGACGACGCGGCGCGGCTGCCGCGACACGCCGGGGACGCGAGCGGTGAGCTGTGGATCGTCGGCCAGCGCCGTGCCGATCCCGACCACGACCGCGTCGACCTCGGCGCGCCAGCCGTGGGCCAGGTCGCGCGAGGGACCGCCGCTGATCCAGCGCGAGTCGCCCGAGTGGGTCGCCAGTCGGCCGTCGAGGCTGGTCGCGGTCTTCTGCATCACCCACGGCAGCCCGGTCCGGGCGTGCTTGCGGAACGGCTGGTTCTGCAGGCGGGCGTGGCGCCCCAGATCGGAGTCCGCCGCGACCACCTCGACCTCGACGCCCTCGTCGCGGAGGATCCCGAGGCCGCGGCCCGCGGCCTTCGGCGAGGGATCGTCCGCCGCCACGACGACCCGCGTGAGGCCGGCGTCGAGGATCGCCTCGGTGCACGGCGGCGTGCGCCCGTGGTGGCAGCACGGCTCGAGCGAGACGTAGATCGTGGCGCCGCGCAGGTCGCGGTCGCCACAGGCCCGGATCGCCGCGACCTCGGCGTGCGGGCCGCCGACGATCGCGTGCCAGCCCTCGCCGAGCGTCTCGCCGGCGTGGGCCACGACCGCCCCGACCATCGGGTTCGGGCTGACGTGGCGACGGCCGCGCTCCGCGAGCTCTACCGCGCGGGAGAGCAGCGCTTGATCTCGCGAATCGATCGTCATCGGAAACCCGGAGGATAGGGCTTGACGGTTCGCCGCCCCGTGCGCCGTGCGGTTCGCGCGGTCGTGGTTCTCAATCGCACCGCGAGTAGACGACGTAATGCCGGCTCGTCGCGATCCGCTCGAATCCGGACAGCGGGATCGCGTCGAACGGACGGTCGTCGCCGACCGTCACGTAGGCGTGCCGCAGCAGCGCCACCCGCGACGACGGGAGCACCAGGATCCCGCGGGTCGGCTGTCCACCCGCGGCCGCGTCCGGGACCTCGCGGCGGGCGGTCACGCGGTCGGGGCTGTCGCCGCCGACGAGCTCGCCGGTCTCCTCGTCGATCTCGAACAGCGCCTCGTTCAGCAGCGAGCGCGGGATCACCTTCGACGCCGGGGCGTCGAGGATCCAGCGGACGTCCGGCACCAGCTTGTGGTTGGGCGTCCAGACCGGTCCGCACTCCAGCGCCTTCTGGACGTCGGGCTCCTGGAGCACCGACACCAGGTCGTCGTGCGCCTGTCCGCGGAAGGTCAGGTCGTTGTCGATCGATCCGGGCTGGACCCGGTCCACGGCGACCACGACGACGCCGACCACCGCGAGCGCGGCGACCACGCGCCAGACGTTGCGCAGGCGGCCGGGAGCCAGCACCGTCCAGCCGGTCAGCAGGAACGCGGCGAAGACCAGCAGCATCACCGCCGCGACCATCAGGTAGCGGTCGATCACCGAGAAGCCGCCGAAGCCGATCAGGAAGAACGTGCCGATCCCGGCGGCGAACAGCACGAACGGCATACCGAGCCGCTTCGGGATCACGATCGCGACGGCGAGCATCCCGGCCAGGCCGGCGAAGAACAGCGCGGTCCCGTCGAGGCCCTTCAGGTACGAGACGGTCGAGAACGGGATCTGCAGCGGCGACTGCGTCCGACCGAGCGACTCGGCCAGGTCTGACGTGTGGGTCAGCGAGAACAGCGGATCGCCCGTGACCAGGTAGTCGACGAGCAACCAGATCCCGGTCGGGATCACGCTGAGCGCCAGCCAGCCGATGCCCCGCGGCGTGAAGATCGCGCGGAAGCTCGGGTTCCACGCCATCCACAGGCCGTAGAGCCCGCACAGCACCCACGCCTCGGGGCGCAGCAGGCCGGCGAGCGCCAGCATCAGCAGGACCGGCCAGCCGCGACGTGGACGCCGGGCCTCGAGCACGGCGGCCCAGACGACGAGCGCGATGTAGGTGACGTCGAGGTAGCCGCGGACGGCCAGGTAGATCAGGTTCCAGTTGACCAGCAGCAGCACCGCGGCGGTCAGGCCGACCCAGCGGTTGAAGGTGACCTTGGCGAGCTGGTAGACGCCGGCGGCGAGCGCGGCGACCGAGGCCATCGCGCAGAAGACGAGGAACCGGTCGACGTCCATCCCGAACGGCGTCAGGAACATCGAGAACAGGATCGACAGCGGATGCTCGGTCGGCGCGCGGAAGGCGTCGAAGACGGGCTTCTGGCCGTCCCACAGCTCCCGGGCCCAGAGCAGCGTGTAGTAGCTGTCGTAGTTCGGGTACGTCGGGTACGCGAAGAACAGCGCCAGCAGGCCGACGCAGAGGACCGCGAAGGCGACCCACGGCAACCAGCCGACGAAGCGGGAACGTGTCGTGTGGTCCGGGTCGTCCAAGGTCGGGCCGCGAGTCTACGGGACGTCTCTGCGTCGTGCCCCGCACCCGCGGTTCGCCGCGCGCGGGATCACGGCGCGCCCGGACCCGCCCGGCTCTGGAATACTCACCCGGTTGCACGAGCATCGAGAGCTGCTCGTGTCCGTGCCTTGATCCCACCGTACGGGAAGCCGACAGACCCCCGGCACGCCGGTCCATCGCCGTCGTGTCACGTCATCGGGTCCACCGCCCGAATCGCGTAGAGCCTATGAAGCTGATCATCCAGATCCCGTGTTTCAACGAGGAGCAGACGCTCCCGACGACCCTTGCCGACCTTCCCCGCGAGGTGGAGGGCTTCGACACCGTCGAATGGCTGGTGATCGACGACGGCTCCAAGGACCGCACGCTGGATGTCGCCCGCGCCAACGGCGTCGATCACATCGTCAAGCTGACGAACAACAAGGGGCTGGCCGCCGGATTCCAGGCCGGCCTCGACGCCTGCCTGAAGCTCGGCGCCGACGTGATCGTCAACACCGACGCCGACAACCAGTACGACGCGTCGTACATCCCCGACCTGGTCGCCCCCGTGCTGGCCGGCGAGGCGGACATGGTCGTCGGCGACCGCCAGGTCGAGAAGATCGAGCACTTCTCGCCGCTCAAGGTGCGGCTGCAGAAGCTCGGCTCCGCCGTGGTCCGGCGCGCGTCCGAGACCGAGATCGCCGACGCCACGTCGGGCTTCCGCGCCTACAACCGCGAAGCCGCGATCCAGCTCGCCGTCGTCTCGCGCTTCACCTACACCCTGGAATCGCTGATCCAGGCGGGCAAGCTGCTGGTCGCGACCAAGCACGTTCCCGTCTCGACGAACGAGAAGCTCCGCGAGTCGCGGCTGTTCCCGTCGATGTGGGCGTACGTCCGCCGCAACACGATCTCGATCTTCCGGATCTACGCGCAGTACGAGCCGATGCGCGTGTTCATGAGCATGGCGGCGCTGCTGTTCCTGCTCGCCTGCATCCCGTGGGGACGGTTCTTCGTCTCGTGGGTCCAGGGCGAGGGCGCGGGCCACGTGCAGTCGCTGATCTTCGGCGGCGTGCTCTTCACCGCCGCGGTGATGCTCGCGGCGCTCGCCGTGATGGGCGACCTGCTGCACGGCCAGCGGATCCTGCTGCAGCGGGTCTTCGAGCGCACGCGGCGGATCGAGCTGGAGCTGGGCATCCCGCCGAGCCACTACGAGCCCGGCCAGCCGAACGGCGAGCAACCGGCCACCACCGGGGCCCACGCCGCCCCGCCGCAGACCACCGCCGAGCGGGATGCGGTCCGGCCGTAAGGCCCGCCGCCCGCCCTTCCCCTCCGACCCGGGACACCATTCACGTGAGCACGCAGAAGCAGGACAACGGACCGGTCACGATCACCACCAGTGACGACGGCATCAT
The DNA here is from genome assembly GCA_015478825.1 of Patulibacter sp. Taxonomy (GTDB): domain Bacteria; phylum Actinomycetota; class Thermoleophilia; order Solirubrobacterales; family Solirubrobacteraceae; genus Patulibacter. Next base: position 9,690 of record JADMKN010000245.1, read on the forward strand.
CACGGGCAACACGTACGACAAGTACGGGTCGACCAACCCCGTCGTGCGCCGTCTGATGGCCGGGTTCGAGCGGAGCCTCGACGAGCTGTTCACCCGCGCCGATCCGCGCAGCCTGCTCGACGTCGGCTGCGGCGAGGGCGTGCTCGTCCACGAGTGGGCCAAGAAGCTGGGCGACAAGCGCGTGGTCGGCATCGACCTCGAGGAGCCCTCGATCCAGGCCGGTTGGGCCGAGCGCCAGGCGCCGAACCTCGACTACCAGATCATGCGCGCCGAGAACCTGCCGTTCGCGGACGACGAGTTCGACGTCTCGACCGCGATCGAGGTCCTGGAGCACGTCCCGGACCCCGAGCACACCGTCGCCGAGATGGCCCGCGTCGCCAAGCGCTGGGTGCTGGTGTCGGTCCCCCGCGAGCCGATCTGGCGCGCGGTCAACATGGCCCGCGGCGCGTACATCAAGGATCTCGGCAACACCCCGGGCCACCTGAACCACTGGTCGACCCGCTCGTTCAAGAAGATGCTGGCGCAGCACGGCGACGTCGTCGAGGTCCGGCAGCCGTTCCCGTGGACCCAGCTGCTGGTCCGCGTCGGCGACTGACGCTCCCGAGCCTGCCCCGTGGATCCGCGCGATCCGGACCCGCAGGCTCGACCCGAGCCTGACCCCCCGCCGGCCGGCGGTCCGCAGCCCGACCGCCGTGCGGCGGTCCCGCTCGACCCCCGCTTCGCGCCCGGGGCGCTGCCGACCGATCCGCAGCTCGACCCGGCCGGCGCGGTCACCGACGAGCTGCTCGCCGAGGAGCTGACCGAGGCCGCGCACGAGCGGGGCTCGTACGGTCGCGGCGCGCGGATCCTCTCGATCGGGATCGCGTCGACCGGGCTGCTGACGTTCCTCTTCTTCTCGGTCGCGTCGCACGCGCTCGGCGACAGCGAGCTCGGCCAGCAGCAGTACGGCCAGATCGCCACGATGTGGGCGATCCTCTTCACGGCGATGTGCGTGTTCTACCGGCCGGTGGAGCAGCTCCTGTCGCGGACGATCGCGACCGCCGCCGCCCGCGGCGAGCCGCACCCGCGGCTGCGCGAGCCGCTGCTGATCCAGGCGGCGTTCGCGCTGATGCTGGTCACGGCGGCGTTCGTCGCACGCGGCACGCTGGAGGACCAGCTCGGGTCCTCGACGCTGTTCTGGATGCTGGTGGCGGCCGGGGTCGCCTACGCGGCCAGCTACTTCGCCCGGGGCTTCGTCGCCGGACACCAGTGGTTCGCGCTCTACGGCGGGCTGGTGCTGTTCGAGTCGGTCGCCCGGATCCTCTTCCCGATCGCGGCGCTGATCGGGATCACCAGCGGCCAGACCGCGGTCGCGGCGGGGATCGTCGCCGCGCCGCTGGCCTCGCTGCTCGTCGTCCCCTGGGCGATCCGCGCGGCGACCCGGCGGCTCGGCGCGGAGCACGCCACGGCGAGCCGAGCGCCGGCGCAGGAGGACGCCGCCGGCACGGCCTCGGGCGCGGACGACGCCGGGTCCGACGCGGCCGGCGGATCGGCGCTGCGCACCGGCACGTCGTTCGCGGTCGCCGTCGCGATGATCCAGCTCGGTGAGCAGACCCTAGTCAACGCCGGCACCCTGCTGACCACGGACAAGGCGGCGGCCGGGCTGATCTTCAGCGCGCTGCTCGTGACCCGCGCGCCGTTGCAGCTCTTCCAGGCGATCCAGACCACGCTGCTGCCGCACTTCGCCACCCTGATCGCGACCGGGTCGCCGCACGAGATCGGCGCTGCGATCCGCAAGGCCGTCGGATTGATCGCCGCCTTCGCCGCGCTCGTCGTGGTCGGTCTGCTGCTGCTCGGCGGCTGGGTGATGCCGCTGTTGTTCGACGGCCAGGAGCCGCCGGTCGGCGGCCTGGCGATCGTGGCCGTCGGGATGGGCGCGCACCTGACCGCCGGCACCCTCAACCAGGCCGCGCTGGCTCGCGGCAACGCCTGGGCCGCCGCGCTCTCGTGGCTGATCGCCGGCGCGCTCTACGCCGTCTGGGTCGTGGTCGGCCCGATCGACGACGCGCTGCTG
>JADMKN010000246.1 GCA_015478825.1 Patulibacter sp.
GGTCGAAGCGGCCCGGGCGCAGCAGCGCCGGGTCGAGGATGTCCGGCCGGTTGGTGGCGGCGATCAGGATGATGTTGTCGGTCATCGTGAAGCCGTCCATCTCCACGAGGAGCTGGTTGAGCGTCTGCTCGCGCTCGTCGTGACCGCCGCCCATGCCGGCGCCGCGGTGGCGGCCGACGGCGTCGATCTCGTCCATGAAGATGATGCAGGGCGAGCTCTGCTTGGCCTGCTCGAAGAGGTCGCGGACGCGGCTGGCGCCGACGCCGACGAACATCTCGACGAAGTCCGAGCCGGAGATCGAGAAGAACGGCACGCCGGCCTCGCCAGCCACGGCCCGCGCGAGCAGCGTCTTGCCCGTGCCGGGAGGCCCGAACAGCAGGACGCCCTTCGGGATCCGCGCGCCGAGCGCCTGGAACTTCTTCGGGTTCTCGAGGAACTCCTTGATCTCGTGCAGCTCCTCGACGGCCTCGTCGGCCCCGGCCACGTCCCGGAACGTCAGCTTCGGGGTGTCCGGCGACATCCGCTTGGCCTTCGACTTGCCGAACTGCATGACCTTCGACCCGCCGCCCTGAACGTTGTTCATGATCAGGAACCAGATCCCGAGGAACAGGATGAACGGGACGATGTAGATCATCGCCTGCCAGATCCCCGACGTCTTGGACGACTTGATGTCGAACGTCGGCAGGTTCTTGCTCTTGTGCTGCTCCTCGAGGAAGTTGGTCAGCGGACCGCCATTGTCGCGGTCGTACCCGACCTCGTACTGCTTGTCGTTCTTCAGGACGACGTCGACCGCGTTGTCCTTGGTCTTCATCGTCGCGCTCTTCACCTGGCCGTTCTCGACCTGGGTGATGAATTCGCCGTAGGTGTAGTTCTCCGCGGAGTCCTTCTCGAACAGCTGCATGGCGAAGAACGCCAGCAGCAGCACGATCAGGATGGGGAACAGTGCGCTCTTGAAGAACCGGCTCATGTGGGTAGCCGACATCGCAGGCGCCGAGGTGGCGGGGTGCGAAGCCGGGTGCCTAGCGTAGCAACGGTGATACCCCGGGCACGTCGGATCCCCCGATCAGCACGACCGATCGGGGGTTATGTGCCCGGCTACCGCGTCGGCTCGGCGGGCGGCGCGGGTCGCTCGCCGCCGGCCGCGCGGACCGCATCGTCGGTCAGAGCCGCGACGTAGGGCAGATTGCGGTACCGCTGGTCGAGGTCGAGCCCGTAGCCGACCGCATAACGATCGGGAAGCGGGAACCCCGTGTACTTGATCGGCAGATCGACCTCGCGGCGGCTCGGCTTGGTCAGCAACGAGCAGACCTCGAGCGACGCGGGCTTGCGCGAGCGCAGGTTGCGCAGCAGGTACTGGAGGGTCAGACCGGAGTCGATGATGTCCTCGACGATCAGCACGTGCTGGCCCTCGATCGAGTGGTCGAGATCCTTGAGGATCCGCACCACCCCGCTCGAGCTCGTCGCCGAGCCGTAGGACGAGACGGCCATGAAATCGACCCGGCACGGCACGCTGAGCTGGCGCATCAGGTCCGCGACGAACAGCACCGCGCCCTTGAGCACGCAGACGAGCTGGATCTCGCGGCCCGCGTAGTCCGCGCTGATCTGCTCGCCGAGATCCGCGATCCGGGCTCGCAGCTCGTCCGCCTGGATCAGGATCTCGCCGATGTTCGGATCGCGCACGGGGCGGCAGTCTACTCAGAGACTCCGACCGGGCCGGCGCGACGGCGACGCCGCGCACCAGATCCGGCCGTCGGCCCCGTCGGAGACCAGCACCCGCACGCCATCGCCCAGGTCGAGCGCCGCCGGCCGGCCGGGGCCGGGCTCCAGCGCGAGCACGTCGTCGATCCGGCCCTCGATGCGACCGCACTCCCGTTCGGTGGTCGCCTCGGCGAGCAGCCGGATCGCCCGTCGGGCGACCGCCCGCGGAACCGCCGCGGTCGCCGTCCGTCGCACCCAGGCGGCGCCGTCGGTCCGCTCGTCGCCCGGGTGCAGCAGTCCGGCGGCGACCTCGCGCAGCGCCGCGTCGTCCTCCCGCGCCCGGTCGGCGGTCGCGACCAGCGTGCCGGTCGCGCGGACGTCGAGCGCCTCGAGCGTGGCCAGGACCTCGCGGATCCGCCCCCGGGGACTGCCGGGATTGGTCGGGTCGTCGTGCCAATCGACGCCGTGGGCCGTGCACCAGGCGCCGGTGTCCGCCCGCGTCACTCCGGCAGCCAGCAGCGGACGGACGACCCCCCGCGCGGGGTCGCGCGGGGCGATCCCCGCCAGCGCGCGGACGCCGGGCGACGAGATCGCGCGCAGCAGCACCGTCTCCGCCTGATCGCTCGTGGTGTGCCCGACCGCGACCGGCGTCCCCGGCCCCGCCCACCGGTCCGCGGCGTCGCGCAGCGCGATCCGGCGGGCGTCGCGCGCCCAGGAGACCGGACTGCCGCTGCGCGCGCGAACGTGCTCCGGCACCGTCAGCCGGACGACCCGGACGGCCACGCCCCGCTCGGACGCGAGCGCGGTGACCCGCTCGGCGTCGCGGTCGGCCGAGCGCCCGCGCAGTCCGTGGTGGACGTGGACCGCGAGGACCGCGTCCGCCCCGGCGATCTCGCTGGCCAGCCCGAGCAGGCAGAGCGAATCGCGTCCGCCCGAGACCGCCACGACCAGCGGCGCGTCCGCGACGAGCAGCCCGGTCGCGGCGACCCGCGCCCGGAACGACCCGGGGGTGGGCGGGCCGCAGGTCACCGCGCCGGCGGACGGCCCCTCGCTCATGGTCCGCCGGGCGTGCCGTCGGGGACGGCGTCGCCGTCGCGCGGATCGATCCCCAGGCGGGCCTCGATCCGCGCCAGCCGCTGGTCCGTCTGCCGCTCGATCTGCTCGACGCGCTCGCTGAGCCGACGCAGCTCGTCGGCCGACGCCGGGCGCACGTCGAGCGTCCGCCCGAGCCGGCCGACCGCCTGCTGGACCTCGTCGGCGACCGCCCCGGCCTGGGCGGTGCCCGTCGAGCCCAGGTCCTCGAGCGCGCCGCGGACCCGGACCACCACCTGGGTCAACTCCTCGGCGAGGTCCTGGGCGCGCGAGCGCGTCCCGTCCGCCAGGTCCTGCGCGCGGGCTCGGGTGCCGTCGGCCGTCGCCCCGACCGCCTGGTCGACGGCGCGACGCACCGCCTCGACCCGCTCGGCCCGGCGCGACGAGGGGCCGGAACTCTCGGGCGTCGGGTCGTCGCTGCTCATGCGTGCAGTGTAGGACCCTCGTCCGGCGTCGGCGGACTATCGTCGGCGTTCCGTGTCGTCCGCTCGCTCGCTGCCCACCGTCCTGGACCTGGTCAACCCGGTGGCCCCCCGGGCGATCGTCGTCGGCGATCCCGGCCGGGCGCTGACGATCGCCCAGCGCCTGCTCGAGCGTCCGCCGCTGATGTGCAACCACCGGCGCGGGCTGTGGGGCTACACCGGCGTCGCCAGCGACGGCGCGCTGCTCACGGTGCAGTCGACGGGCGTCGGCGGCGCGAGCGCGGTCCCGGTGGTCCGTGAGCTCGCCGCGGCCGGGGTCACGCACATGGTCCGCGCCGGGTCGGCCCTGCGGATCGGTCCCGGCCCGGACCGATCCCTCGCGCCCGATCCGGCCGCCGGCCACCCGGCGCCCCTGGCCGTCGTGACGGCCGCGGTCGCCCGCGACGGCGCCAGCCGGGCGCTCGGGACGCCGGCCGACGCGCGGCTCGCGCCCGACCCCGAGCTGACGGACCGGCTCGCGGCCGCCGTCGACCACCGCCTGACGGTGGTCAGCGTCGACCTGCTGCCCCAGGACGGCGGGACCGCGGGGATCGGCGCCGTGCCGCCCGCCGGCGGCGGCGAGGCGCTCGACCGCCAGACCGCGGCGTTCCTGGCCGCGGCCGCCCGCTGGGGCGTGACCGCCGCCGCCGTCGTGGCGCTCCCGCCCGCGGTCGAGAGCGAGCAGCAGCGCGAGCGCTGGTGGCAGGAGCTCGGCGCCGTGGCGGCCCGGGCCTACGGCCTGACCGCCCAGCCGCCGGCCGCGGCGGTTACTTCGACGGTTCGGTAGCCGCCTCGGCCGAGATCTCCGCGAGCGTCGCCTGGACCTCGGCGAGCTGGGCCGCGATCGCGGACAGCGCGGCCTCGTCGCCCCCCTTGCTCGCGGCCAGGGTGAGCCGCTCGTCGACGCGGTCGACCGCGTCCTCGATCGACTCCAGTCGCTGCGCCACGTTGCGCACGCGGCGGGTCAGCCGCTCGATGTCGGCCGCGGTCGGCATGTTCAGCGCGCCGAACGCCGCTTCCTGGGCCTGGGTCGCGCGCTCGCGGATCTCCATCGCGCGCTGGACCGCGCCGGTGACCAACGGGTTGCTCAACAGCTCCTGGGCCAGCCGGCCGATCGTCTCCTCGCTGGCGCCGCGCACGCGATCCCTCAGGTCCTTGGCGTCGTTGGGCAGGTCATCGGTCATCGGGATCCTCCGGTCACGGGGAAGGGCGCCGGGGCACCACCACGCGGGCGGCGCCCCGGTCGGGGCGGGCGTTCCCAGCCTATCGTCCCCGGGACCGGCGATCCCCCCGCTCGGGGGGTCGACCGCCGGTGGTAGTGTGCCGCGCGTGGAGTCCCGAACCGCGGTCCCGCTGTTCCGGATCGTCCAGGTCGAGATCGCCGGCGAGATCGACCTGCCCTCCGGGCGCTGGACCGTCCGGGGACACGCCAACCGCCCCCGAGCCGTGGTCGTCGTCGAAGCGACCGAACGCCCCCCGCGGCGCTTCCGTCGCAAGCGGCGGAAGCTGGCCGCCGCGACGGCGGTTCCGGCCGCGCGCGTGACCGTCGTCGACGCCGACCCGATCGTGACCGACGACCCGGACCGCTGGCTCGCCGAGCACGACGCGGACGAGGCGGTGGACCAGGCGCTCGCCACGATCGACCGGCTCTCCCACGTCAATGCGATCGCCGCCGACGAGCCTCGACCGCGTCCGGTGCGCTGGCGCGATCTGACCCGGGCCCTGCTCGCCTACGGCACCGGCTACGAGGGCGCCGACGGGAGCTGGTCCACCCACCGCGCGGTGTCGGTCGCCGCCGACCAACCCCGGCGGGTGCGGCGCAGCGGACGCGGGCTGGGCAACGAGGAACGGCTCGCCGACCTGCTGTCGGGTCGCGATCCGGTGCTCGCCGCCGAGCCGTTGAGCCTGCGGGTCCAGCACGATCTCGAGGCCGAGCACTTCCGCGAAGCCGCCCTGCAGCTCCGGATCGCGGTCGAGGTGGCGATCGCCGAGCTCGAACCGTGGCGTGACGCGTTGCACGTCGACTCCGCGCTCGACGAGCTGCGCGGCGCCCGCGGCGCGGTCGCCGAGACCGCGACCGCCGCGGTCCGCGGCGGCCTGTCCGACGAGCAGGTCGAGACCGTGCGCGCGGTCGCCACCACGCTGCAGAACGCGCTCCTGCGGCGGTCCCGCGGGCGACGGATCGGCGAGCGGACGTCGCCGGCTCGCTGACCCGGGACGACGGTCCCGGCCCCCGCTCGGGCCCGAGCCGAACGGTCCCGGGCCCGCGCTTCCGGAGCTACTTGCCCTGCCAGCGGGCCTCGCGCTTGGCCAGGAACGCGCCGACGCCCTCGGCCGCGTCCTCGGTCGCGAAGATCTCCGCGAACGCGTCCTTCTCGGCCTCCAGCCCGGCGTCGTGGTCCTGGGCGGCCGCGACCCGCTTGATCGCCTGCGCCGCGAGCGGCGCCTGGCCGGCCAGCCGCCGGGCCCAGTTGACGGCGACGTCGAGCAGCTCGTGGTCGTCGACGACGGTGTTGACCAGACCGTGGGCGTAGGCCTCGTCGGCGAGGATCGGGTCGCCGACCAGGTTCAGCTCGAGCGCCTTGGCGTCGCCGACGAGCTGGCGCATCCGCTGCGTCCCGCCGAAGCCCGGGATCAGGCCGAGCTTGATCTCGGGCTGACCGAAGACCGCCGAGCGCGCCGCGATCCGGAAGTCCGCCGCGAGCGCCAGCTCGGAGCCACCGCCGAAGGCGAGCGCGTTGACGGCCGCGACCGTGACGATCGAGCTCTGCTCGAACGCGCGGAACAGGGCGTGGGTGTCGGCGAGGAGCTGCTTTCCGCCCTCGGCGCCCATCGTCGTGAAGGCCCGGATGTCGGCTCCGGCCGAGAAGACCGCGGACATCGGCGACGCCGACGCGAAGACGACCGCGCGGGCCCCGGAGGCCTCGGCGTGGTCCCAGACCTTCCGCAGGTCGGCGACGACCTCGGGCGAGACCGAGTTGACCGGCGGGTTGTCGAGCCAGGCGATCAGCACGCCGTGCTCGCGGGTCTCGATCTTCACCTTCTCGGCCGGCTGCTGCTCGTCGTACTGCGGGTAGACGTAGAAGCCCTGGCCGGTCTTCGCGCCGAGCCGGCCCTGGGCGACCAGGCGCCGCAGCACCACAGGCGCCTCGAACCGGTCGCCGTGCTTCTCGGCGGCCGCATCGAACCGTTCGAGCATCACGTCGAGCCCGTCCTGGTCGGCCTTCATCAGCGGCGGCAGGATCCCGCGGGCGGGGTTGAGCCCGGTGCCGGCGGCCATCCCGAGGTCGATGTCGCGGTGGCTGGTGAGGCCCTCCTCGATCAGGTAGACCGCCTCGCGAACCTGCGCGAGATGCCAGAGGTTGGCGATCTCGTCGATGTCCGGCGCGTTGCTACCCGCGACGTTCTCCGACCCGTCGGCCTTGTAGAAGCCGTCGCCGGTCTTCAGCCCCATGTCGCCCTGCGCCACCAGCTCGGTCTGGCGCTTGTGGTTGTAGAACCGCGCCGACTTCGACGTGTCGCCCTCGTCGTAGTCCTCGACCATTTGCTCCTGCAGGTGCAGCGACGGGTCGAGCCCGAGCGAGTTCATCAGCGTGAACGGCCCCATCGGCATGACCTTGCCCTTGAGTCCCTCGTCGATCTGGGCGATCGAGAGCTGGCCCTCCTCCTGGGCGCGGAAGACCTCGGACATGCCGGCCGCGAGGATCCGGTTGACCACGAAGCCGGGAACCTCGCCGACCACGATCGGCTGCTTCTTCGTCGCCTGGGCGAACTGGTACGTGGTCTGCACCGTCTCGGCCGAGGTCAGCTCGCCCTCGACGATCTCCAGCAGCGGCATCACCGCGGCCGGGAAGAAGTAGTGGGTGCCGATCACCTTGTCCGGGCGGACGGTCGCGGCGGCGATGTCGCTGATCATCAGGCCCGACGTGTTCGACGCGAGGATCGCGTGCCCCGGCGTGACGGCGTCGAGCTCGGCGAAGACCGCCTGCTTGATCGCGAGCTTCTCCGGGACGGCCTCGACCACGAAGTCGACGTCGCCGAAGCCGTCGTAGGTCAGCGTGCCGTCGATCCGACCGACGACGTCGGCGACGTGGGCCGCGGCCTGCTCCTCGCTGAGCTTGCCCTTCGCCACCTGCTTCTTGACCTGGCGCTCGGTGACCTTGGTCGCCTCGGCAATACCGGCGTCGACCAGCTCCTGCTTGATGTCCTTGAGCACGACGTCGATGCCGGCGGCGGCGATCGTCTGGGCGATCTGGCCGCCCATGGTTCCGGCGCCGACGACGGCGGCCTTGAAGACGAAGGTCATTGGGGCTCTGGGCTCCTGCGATCGGGGTGACGAGCGTCCGGAGCCTATCGACCGATCCCTGATCCTGGTCAGCTGGCCAGTTCGTCGCGCAGCGCCGCGACCGCGGTGGCGACCTCGTCGAGCGCCGGCAGCACATCGGCGCGCAGCCGCTCGCGCTCGGCGACGCCCGCGGGGGTGATCCGGTAGAACCGGCGCGAGCGCCGCACCGGGTGCTCCCACGATCCCTCGGCCAGGCCCTCGTCCTCGAGCGCCCGCAGCAGCGGGTACATCGTGTTCGGGTTGACGGTGACGAGCCCGCCGGAGACCTCGCGGATCCGCTCGATCAACCAACTCCCGTAGGCCAGCTCGTCGCCGTCGGCCGCGTCGAGGAGCTGCAGCACCAGGACCCGGACCACGCCCGCCCGCCGCAGCACCGCCGATAGCGGGTCGCCCGGCCCGGACGACCGCCGGCGGCCGGGGTCTCCGCCTCGCGCGGCGTCCGACGGGACCGCGCCGGCGGAATCGCGCTGTACGGCGATCGCGGCGTCGACCGCGGCGCGCGTGGCACGGCGCGCCGCGCGGCGACGGTCAGAGGGGGGCGACGGGGCCACGCTCGGAGGATCGCACGTGCCCGACCCCCGCGTCCGGGATGACGCGGCGCCGCCCGGTGCGGCGCGGCGGCCGGCCGGTCAGCTCGACCGCGGCGGCCCGAGCAGGTTGGTCACGCTGATCCCGCTGGGCGGGCGGTCGAGCGCGAGCCACTTCTTGTTGGTGATCTTGACCTGCATCTTGTAGACGACGATCGGCGTCCCGGCCACGACCTGCAGGTCCGGCGGGACCTCGGCCACCAGCTCGTAGGCCCACTTGCCGCGGAGCTTGCGGATCTTGCCCTCGACCGGGAGCTGGACCACCGCCGGGTTGGTCATCGTGGTGTAGAAGAAGACGCGGTCCTTACCGCCGTTGACCACGGTGATGTTGGCCGTGGTGCGGACCGTGTCGGCGAACGCCGAGGCCTTGCCCTTGCCCATCACGGAGCCCTTGGGGCAGGCGTCGACGCCTCCGTTGTTGAGCGCCTCGAACGTGCACTTCGGCAGCTTCGCGCCGCGGTAGATCGATCCCTTGGGGAACAGCACCGTGGTCTTCTGCAACGTGGTCGCGTTGTCGTTCGTCGAGCGGTCCCACTCCATCAGCACGTCGACGGTGACCGGCACCGGCTTGCGCTTGGTCGGCTGCGCGCCCTTCGGCAGGTTGGCCACGATCTCGACCTTGCTGGAGAGCGTGTCCGCGCCGACGATCGCCGGGACCACGCCGATGGCCAGTCCTCCGACGACCGCCGTGGCGACGCCCACGGCCACGACTCTCACCCTGCGTGTCCCCGACATCGCACGAGCCTACATCCGGTAGGACCGGCGCGGGAGGAACGTTGACGAGCGTGCACCCACCGTCTCCGTGGCGCGCCGGCCGGCGCGCCACGGAGACCGATCAGACCGTCGTGACCGCGGCGGCCTCGACGTTGCGACCGAGCAGGATCTCCTTGGCGATCACCAGGCGCTGGATCTGGGCGGTGCCCTCGTAGAGCTGCATGATCTTGGCGTCGCGCATGTACTTCTCGACCTTGTACTCCTTGATGAAGCCGTAGCCACCGTGCACCTGCACCGCGTCGGTCGTGACCTCCATCGCGGTGTCGGCCGCGAACCGCTTGGCGTGTGAGCTCTGGAGCGTGTTGCGCATCCCGGCGTCGAGCAGCGCGGCGCTCTGCCAGGTCAGCAGGCGCGAGGCCTCGATCTTCGTCGCCATGTCGGCGATCAGGAACTGGATCGCCTGGTGCATCGCGATCGGCACGCCGAACTGGACCCGCTCCTTCGAGTACTCGGTCGCCGCCTCGAAGGCCGCGCGGGCGATGCCGGTCGCCATCGCCGCCACGCCGGGACGCGTGCGGTCGAGGGTCATCATCGCCAGCTTGAAGCCCTTGTTCTCCTCGCCGAGCAGGTTGGCGGCGGGGACGCGGGTGTCGTTGAAGGTGATGGTCGCGGTGTTGGACGCCCGCTGGCCCATCTTGTCCTCCTTCTTGTCGACCGTGATCGTGTCGTCCTTGGGGACGACGAAGGCCGAGATGCCGCGGTGCCCGGCCTCGGGGTCGGTCTTGGCGTAGACCGTGAAGTAGTCCGCGTAGCCGCCGTTGGTGATGAAGCACTTCGAGCCGTTGAGGACGTACTCGTCGCCGACCTTGGTCGCCGTCGTCCGCATGCCCGCCACGTCCGAGCCGGCGCCCGGCTCGGTCAGGCAGAACGAGACCAACCGGTAGTTGCTCGTGATGTCGCCGAAGAACTCCCGCTTGAACTCCTCGGTCCCGCCGAGCGCGATCGGCGCCGTGGCGAGGCCGTTCGCGGCGATCGAGGTGCCGATGCCGGAGCACCCCCAGCCGAGCTCCTCCTCGATCAGCGTGCCGGCCATGTAGTCCATGCCCGGGCCGCCGTAGGCGTCGGGCACGTGGGAGTTCATGATCCCCAGCTCCCAGGCTTGGCGGAGCACGTCCTCGGGCCAGGTGCCGTCGACGTCGTGCTCCCACGCGACCGGGCGCATGACGTTCTCGGCGAAGTCATGGGCCATGTCGCGAATGGCCTTCTGCTCGTCGTTGAGGGTGAAATCGACCACGGTGACTCCTTGTGCCGGACGGACGGACTGCGGATACGACGACTAGATTGACTAGTCAGTCAACCAACGCTGTCGTGACAGGCTAGCGCGTACGCCCACCCCGCGTATACGCAAGACTGCGTCCGTGGACACCGCGATCACGATCCTCATCTTCGGCATCGTCGGCGTGTCGGCCGCGGTCTGCGTGGCCGCGCTGCTGTTCACGTCCGGTCCGCGCCGGGGGCCCACGCCGAGCGGCGACCAGCACCCGGCCGAGCACGTCGAGGCGCCGGTCGACGAGGCGTGGACCGAGGCCCAGGCGCTGGTCGCCGTCCGGAACGCCCGCCGCCGCCGCCGCGGCGAGCCGGAGTCCGACCCCGAGGTCGAGGCCGAGCAGATCCTCAGCGCGCTCGAGCGCGAGACCCGCTAGGCGCCGGCCTGCGGGCCGGCGCTCGACGTCTCAGTCCTGGAGGTCGGCGCAGGCCTGGAGCTCGGTGACGTCGCTGCCCGCGGCCGCGACGCAGTCGGTGTACGAACCACCGTCGCTCGGGGCCGCCTCGGAGGTCGTCGTGGCCGGCGGGGCGTCCGGGGTCGGCGCCGACGGCTCGGTGCTGGTGCCGGTCGCCCCCGGATCGCCGGTGGCGGCGGAGAAGATCGACAGCAGCTCGTCGAACGGCCGGGCGTTCTTCGGCGTGCTGATCCGCACCGGCTCGTTGACCTTGGTCAACCCGAAGTCCAGCGCGAGCCGACCCTGCTTCAGCTCGACGTCGACCTGCAACCGGCGCAGCGCTCCCTCGCCCTCGCCGACCCAGGCGTCCATCTTCGCCGACGACACGTCGTCGCCGATCGACCCGAGCTGACTGGCGGCCGCCTGGACCTCCTTGTTGTCCGACGCGCCGCCGCGGTTGACGAACTTCTGCAGGTCGTCGGTCATCCGCTCGACGTCGATCTTCGACCGCACGTGCGTGACCGCGTTGCCGTCCCACTGCTCCTCGCCGACGATCTCCGGATCCTCGAGCCACGACTCCGGATCGATGCCCAGCTTGTCGAGCGAGAGCGGCTCGTCGTCCTTCGCGTCGTCGGACGCCAGGTCGTCGAGCGCGTCGTCGGCGAGCACGTACTGCTGCTCGCCGATCGAGACGTAGTTGCGACCACCGATCCCGGTCAGCGTGGCGACCGGTTCGCCGCCCGAGTCGTTGACGCCGACCGCGAAGCGGAACTTCGCCGTCTCGGCGTTCCCGGCCTGGTACGGCCCGACGAGCTCCAGCAGCACGGGCTCGTTGCCGGCGGCGGCGCTCCCCGTCAGCCCCAGCTTGATGTTGACCTGCGCGGTCTTCAGCTCGTCCCCGGACGAGAATCCGCGGGCGACCACGCTGCGCGCGTCGTCGGACCCGCCCCCGCGGAGCAGCAGCACGACGACGACGGCGACCAGCAGCGCCAGACCCCCGCCGATCACGGCGAGGCGGCGACGGCGCGCGGTCGGGGCCGATGGACGGCGCGCGGGTCGCGGCGCCCGCGTCGGGCGTGATGAGGCTTCGGTCATGGGCGGCGTTTCTCCGGGAC
>JADMKN010000247.1 GCA_015478825.1 Patulibacter sp.
CGTGCTGATCGCGGACGAGGACGCGACGGACGTCGCTCGCGAGCTGCACGGTCGCCCGCGAGTCGTCGACGATGAAGGCGATCTCGTCGGTCAGCAGCCGTGGGTTGACCGGCACGCCGATCGCGCCGGCGCGCGCGAGCGCCAACGAGACCATCGCCGTCGTCGGCTCGTTCTGCAGCAGCAGCACGACCCGCTCGCCGGTCAGGCCGCGGGAGGCGAACGCGGCCGCCAGGCGATCGACGGACCGGTCGAGCTCGCGGAAGCTCCAGCGCTCCTCGCGGTAGACGAAGGCCGTGCGGTCGCCGTACTTGTCGGCCGCGACCCGCAGCGGGTACGAGTAGTCGTGCTTCATAGCTGCCCCCGGACCCACGCCAGGTCGTACCAGGACGTCATCCGCCGGATCGCGCCGTCGGCGAGGTCGAAGACGTCGACCGCGTCGAACTCGATCTGCTTGCCGGACGCGCTCGTGCCGGAGAACCGGACCTCGACCACGACGACGTCGCCGGCCACGATCACGCGCGTCGGCTCGTCGTGGTGCTGCGGCCACGGCCCGAACAGGCCGTCGTAGTAGGTCATGATCTCGGCGCGACCGCGCCGGGGGCGCGCCCCGACCGCCCGCAGCTCCGCGTCCGCGGCCCAGCTCGTCGCCATCCGGCCCCAGTCCTCGGCGTTGAGCGCTTCGAAGAACCCGCGGACGACGGGCGGCGCCACCGCGATCGTCCCGACGGCGCCGCTGCCGCCGCCGGACGGCTCGTTGGCCGTTCCCGGCGCTTGCTCGTGCACTCGATCCCCCATGATGCGGCTACCAGTTCTCCAGGATCTCGTCGACCGGCTCGGCAACGGCCGCGATCGTCCCGGTCCCCCCGAGGAACGATCCCCCGTACCAGACCGCGTCGACCGCATACTCGCGCTCCATCCCCAGGCCGCGAGCGAGCAGCAGCGCATCGCGCGTGCCTTCGACGTTCCCGCGCCAGACCTCGTGGTGCAGGAAGAGGTAGGCGAACATCCTGTTCGGCAGGCCGGTCTTGACGATGTTCTCCCACCGCCCCCGCTCCGCCTTGAGCACCTGCGGCCGGTACTTGGCGTACAGCTCGATGCTCTTCGGGACCTCGCCGCAGACCCGCAGGTACCACTCGCGGAGCGCGGTCAGATCCTGCTTGGTGAGGTCGGGCGTGGAGTAGTCCAGTCCCGCCTTGAGCGCGTCTGGGTCGACGACCCAGCCGTCCGGGAAGGGCGACGGCGCGTCGGGCTCCGGCTCGCGGAAGGCGGCCAGGCTCGCGCGGATCTGGTCGGCGACCAGCACCGTGCCCCAGGTCGGAGCCAGGTAGAACGCGACCGCGAGGGTCTCGACGATCGCCGCGCGCGAGTAGCCGGGCCCCGACAGGAACGTCGACGGCTGGCAGATCTGCATGATGTAGTCGACGCCCTCGGCCCAGCCACCGACCGCGTACAGGCTGAGGTACGGCAGCGGACACGAGAAGCTCTCCTCCTCGTGCAGGTGGTGCACGTAGTTCAGGAGGCGCTTGAGCACGTCCGGGCGCAGGTCGGCCCACAGCGCGTACGACGCGAGCGGCTTGCCCGTCGGCTGATCCGTGAAGCCGAGAAACGCCGCCAGCTCCTCAGGAGTCGTGACGTCCGGTTCGGAGACGTTCATGCCGCGGTACACAATGCTCATGGTGATCCTTGGTCGTAACGGCCTCGGGGGCGTCAGCCCGGATCACACTACCAGACGTCTGGTAGAAATATCAATCACCCAGGGACCGCGGAGCCTGGCCCCCGGACCGGCTGCCGGACGGCCCGCGACGACCGTGGACCCCGGGCGCCGCGGCCCGGAGACCCCGACCCTGCTAGCTGCCGCTGGTCAGCGACGCGACCACGAGATCGGCGTAGACCGACCCGACGTGACCGGCGCGCTGGGGACCGGACGGCTTGAACCAGTGGTAGATCGAGTTGATCATCCCCATCACCGCCAGCGCGGTGATCTTCGGATCGATCTCGTCCCGGATCAGCCCGGAGTCCTTGCCCTCGACGATCAGCTTGCGCAGGATCTTGTCGTACTGATCCCGCTCGCGCACGATCTCGTTCCGCCGCTCATCGCCCAGCGAGCGGAAGTCGTGCAGCAGGATGCCCATGCGGATCGTGTTCTCGGCGTTGAACCGCGCGAGCGTCTCGACGAACGCGTGGATCTTCTCGAGCGGGTTGCCGTCGGCGGCGACGGCCTCGACCACCGTCTCGAGGGCGGCGGTGTGGACCTCCTGCAGCATCTCGAAGAGGACGTCCTCCTTGCTGCTTATGTAGTAGTAGAGGCTGCCCTTCAGGATGCCGACCTCGTCGGCGATGTCCTGGATCGACGTCGCCTCGTAGCCCTTGGCGTGGAAGACGCGGGCGGCCGCGTCCAGCACCTCGGCGCGGCGCTTGCGCGGCATCTTCCGTTCGGAGCGTTTCTTGGTCTCAGGCATGTGGTGCGTGGGGCCCGAACCCGGGCCGGGGTCGATCCAGGCTCTGTCTCATGATCGGAAGGATGACGAACCGATACGACGGACACGTCGAACCGACCGAGTCCCGTTCGCCCACTCACCAAGCAACCGATTGATCGGAGATGCTAACAGCTCCAACGGCGCCTCAGGAGGCGCGCGTACCGCCTCCCGCTCCCCCGACGGTTCCTGCCGCCCCGCCCTACCCCGCTGCTCACGCGTCAGATCGCGCCGGACGCCCGCAGCGCCGACAGCTGCTCCGGCGAGCGCCCGAGCCCGTCCCCGAAGACCGCCTCGTTGTCCGCGCCCATCCGCCGGCCGGGATGCCGCAGCTTCCCGGGCGAGGCGCTGAGGCGCGGGAGCACGTCGGTCAGGCGCATCGGGCCGAGCTCGTCGTCCTCGAGCTCCACGAACGTCCCGCGGGCCTCGAGATGTGGATCGACGGCCAGGTCGGCCGCGTCGAAGATCGCGCAGCCCGTGACCGCATGCTGCTCCCAGAGCGCGAGCACCTCGTCGGCGGGACGCTGGCGTACCCAGTCGGCGATCATCCCGTCCAGCTCGTCGGCGTGCGCGTTGCGCTTGGCGTGCGTCGAGTACCGGCCCTCCTCGACGAGATCGCGACGACCGATCGCCTCGAGCAGGCGGTCCGCCGTCGATTGCGCGCTCGTCGAGATCGTCAGCCACTTGTCGTCGGCCGTCCGGTACACGTTGCGCGGCGCGGTGAAGTAGCCGCGGCTGCCGTTGCGCTGCTCGAGGACGCCGGTCTGCTCGTACGCGGTCACCTGCGGGCCGAGGAACGCGATCAGTGGCTCCCACAGGCTGAGGTCGATGTACTGGCCCTCGCCCGTCTGGTCGCGGTGGCGCAGCGCCATCAGCGTGGCCATCGCCCCGTACAGGCCGGCGACGCCGTCACCGAGCGGGAACGGCGGCACGATCGGGGCGCCGTCGGGCTCCCCCAGGACCGCGGCGACGCCGCTCATCGCCTCGGCGAGCGTGCCGAACCCCGGCCGGTTGCGGTACGGACCGGTCTGCCCGAACCCGGTCGTGCGGACCATGATCAAGCCCGGATTCAGCTCCGCGAGCTGCTCGTAGCCGAGGTTCCACCGCTCCATCGTCCCCGGGCGGAAGTTCTCGACCAGCACGTCCGCCTCGGCTACCAGCTCCAGCAGCAGCTCCTGACCCTCCGGCTTGGAGAGGTTGAGCGTGCAGGCCCGCTTGTTGCGCGAGATCGACTTCCAGAAGATCGAGACGTCCCCCGCCTTCCAGCCGAAGTTCCGCACCGAGTCCCCCGCGACCGGGTGCTCGAGCTTGATCACGTCCGCGCCGAAGTCCGCGAGGTACGTCGAGATCATCGGGCCGGCGATCAGCGTCGAGGCGTCGATCACCCGCAGGCCCGACATCGGCCCCGCGTGGCGCTCCGTGCTCCAGGGAGCGCCGGTCACGTCGTCACCTGGGACTCGTGCGCCACCGCGTCGTACGCCTCGACGATCCGCTTGGCCCGCGACATCACGGGGTAGTCGACGAGCCGGCCGTCGACGACCAGCGCGGCGACGCCCTGCTTCTCGGCCTCGAGGAACTGGTCGACGACGCGTCGGGCCTGCTCGGCCTCCGCCGCCGGCGGCGCGAAGCCCCGGTGGGTGAGCGGGACCTGCGACGGGTGGATCAGCATCTTCCCCGCGAAGCCCAGCTGGCGGCCCTGGGCGCACTGACGCAGGAACCGGTCGCTGTCCTTGATGTCGATGAACGGGCCGTCGAGCGGCGGACGCTTGCCGGCAACCCGCGCCGCGACGACGAGCGCCGAGCGGGCGTAGAGCAGCTCCTCGGTGTCCTCGGACGTGTCGATCAGGTCCATCCCGAGGTCGAGCATGAAGTCCACGAAGCCGATGATCCCGGTCTCGACGCGGTCCGATGCGGAGAGGATCTCGACCGCGTGGTAGACGCCCTTCGCCGACTCGATCAGCAGCAGCATCGCGGTACTGCCGACCTCGACACCCTGCTCGCGCTCGGCGGCGGCGAGCCACGCGTCGGCGTTGCGCACCGTCTCGGCGCTCTCGACCTTCGGCAGCACGATGCCGTCGAGGTTCGGGTGGACCACGCCGTGGATGTCGCCCTCGGTCAGGCCGGTGCTCGGGTGGTTGACGCGCACGTACGTGCGGACGTCGGCGAACTGCTCGAGCACCGCGCGCACGTCGGCGCGGGCGTCGACCTTGCGGTCGTTCGTCACGGCGTCCTCGAGGTCGATCGCCACGGCGTCAGCACCGATGAACGGCAGCTTCGCGAGCGGGCGCGGCGCGGTGGCGGGACAGAACAGCAGGGAGCGCAGGGGCGGGTTCATGGGATCTCCGGGGAGGGAATGGTCGGTGGGTCGATGCGGTAGCGGGCGGCCGGCCGGCGACGGCGGCGTGGCGGCGGCTTCCGCGTCGGGTCGATGGGCTCCTACGGGCCGTCGACGGCGGACGGGGCGTCCCAGGACGCGATCAGCTCGACTGGCAGCTCGCCGAGCTGGAGCTGCGGCCGCACCCGGTCCCCGAGGCGGCGGATCGCCAACGACCGCTGCGCGGCGTCCAGGCCGGGATCGAGCGAGAGGCCGCAGACGTCGACGCCCCGGTCGTCGCGTGCTTCGCGCAGCAGCGCCACCGTCGCCCCGACATCGACGGCGCCGTCGCTCGCCAGCGGGCAGACGCGCAGCGCCGGACGGACGTCGTCGCCCTCGACGCCGCCGTGCTCGGCGCCGTCGTCGACCAGGGCCCGGCCGGTGTCGGTCGCGAGGCCGGCCAGCCCGGCGCCGCGGAGCCACAGCGGCAGCCGTAGCTGGGCGGGGGCGGGGGTCACGCGCACGGTGCCCGACTGGTCGGCGGGGAGCGTCCAGCGCTCGCCCCGATGACGGAACGGACGGCTGCGGAACGCCGCCCGCAGCACCTCGAGCGTCTCCGTCGCCAGCGGCACGTCGTCGCCCGCGAGCACCGCGGTGACCCGGCCGCCGAGCGCCTGGTCGGCGACGGCCAGCTCCTCGGCCAGCCCGATCGGGTGCGTTCCGGCCTCGACCTCGACCACGACGTCGAGAGCGTGGTCGCCGTGCGCCAGCGCGCTGGCGACGACCGGGGCGGAGCAGCGCTCGTCGCGGTGGTCGCGGGCCGACAGCCAGACGAAGTCGAGGCCGGCCCGGCGCGCGTCCGCGAGGTCGCGGGTCACGGCGTCCCAGGACGACAGGTCGACGACGATTCCGATGCGCATCAGGCGCGCTCCTCTCGAACCCGGGGCACCACGACGTCGGCCAGCATCCGCAGCTGGTCGTCGATCACGTCGTCGGTGGCCTCGACGTGGCACTGCAACACGAACGTTCGGACGCCGGCGGCGCGAAACGCCCGCAGCTTCGCGGCCACCGTCTCGGGCGACCCGACGATCGCGGCGGACAGCGCCCGATCGACCTGCTTCTTCACGTGGGCCTCGTTGACGCCCTCCGGCGTCCTTGACCACCAGGCCACGGCGTACTCCAGGTAGTGGTCGGCCAACCGCGGCAGGAAGAACTCCCGCGCCGCCTCGTCGGTCTCGGCGACCCAGACGTCCTTGAGCAGGCCCACGGTCGGGACCGTGGTCCCCGCCTCGGTGGCCGCCTCGCCGGCCACGTCGACCAGGTTCTGCACCTCGTCGGCGCTCAGCCCCGGGGGCAGCAGCAGCGGCAGCCCGCGGCGGGCGGCCCGGGCGATCGCGGGCGGCGCCATGCCGCCGCCCCAGAGCCGGGCCCGCGACGAGGACGCGATGATCGCGTCCATCGCCTCGCGCTGGCGCTTGCCGCGCTGGTCGAACGCCAGGCCGAGCCCGTCGTACTCCTCCGGCCGGTAGCCCAGCCCCACGCCGAGCTCGAGCCGGCCCGGGAAGAGCCGGTCGAAGGTCTGCGCGGCCAGCAGGCTGCGGCTCGCCTCGTGCTGGGCGAGGAGATGGACCGACGTGCCGACGCGCAGCCGCTCGGTGGCGCCCGCGATCGCGGCGCCGGCGACGATCGGCTGGGGGCACCAGCCGTCGTACCAGAAGCGGTGCTCTCCGAGCCAGAACGAGTCGAACCCGAGCTGCTCGGCGAGCCGCGCCTTCTCGATCATGCTCGCGTACAGGTCGCTCGACGCCGACGGGAACCGCGCGGTGCTGCGCAGGTTCCAGAGGCCCACGCCGAAGGAGAGCTCCGACATCTCAGTACGACCGCGGGAGCCCCAGCGAGTGCTGTGCGATGTGGTTGAAGATCATCTCGCGGCTGACGGGAGCCGTCCGCTGCAGCCGCGCGGCGCCCCACAGGGTGGCCAGACCGTACTCGGTGGCCAGGCCGTTGCCGCCGTGCGTCTGGATCGACTGGTCGAGCGCCGCCAGGCAGGCCTCGGCGGCCGAGTACTTCGCCATGTTCGACGCCTCCGCGGCGTCGAACCCGTTGTCGTGCAGCCACGCCGCCTTCTGCGTCATCAGGCGCGCCAGCTCGACCTCGATCTTGGCCTTCGCCAGCGGATGCGAGACGCCCTGGTGGGTGCCGATCGGCTTGTCGTTCCAGACCACGCGCTCGTTGGCGTACGCCGCGGCCTTGGCCAACGCGTAGAGGCCGATGCCGTTCTCCAGCGCCGCCGCCATGATCCGCTCCGGGTTGAGGCCCGAGAAGAGGATCCGCAGGCCGTCGCCCTCGGCGCCGATCCGGCGCTCGACGGGAACCACGACGTCGTCGAAGAACAGCGAGTACTGGCGCTCCGGGGCGACCATCTCGACCGAGATCTGGTGCTTGGTCAGGCCCGGCGCGTCGGTGTCGACGAGGAACACCGAGAGCCGACCACGACCGGTCAGCTCGTCGGTGCCGGTGCGGGCGACGACCACCACGATGTCGGCCTCGTCCACGGCCGACGCGTAGTACTTAGCCCCGTTGAGGACGTAGCTGTCCCCGCGGAGCTCGGCGGTCGTCTTGAGGTTGTGGGTGTTCAGCCCGGCGTCCGGCTCGGTGATCGAGAAGGCCATCTTGGTCTCGCCGGTGACCATCCGCGGCAGCCACTCGGCCTTCTGCTCGTCGGAGCCGTGGTGCGCGAGCAGCTCGCCGCAGATCGCGGCCGAGACGATGATCAGGAAGGACGGCGTGCCGGCGGCGGCGAGCTCCTCGCAGACGATCGCCAGGTCGGCGACGCCCGCTCCCGATCCGCCGTACTCCTCCGGCAGGTTGACGCTCGTGTAGCCGGCCCGGCAGAGGTCCGTCCACAGCGCGGTGGCGGACTCGTTCTTGCGGGAGACCTCGAGGTAGTACTCGTGGCCGTAGTTGCTCGCGAGGCTCCGCACGGCTGCGCGGAGTTGACGCTGTACGTCCGTCTCGACGAACCGGTCAGCCTCGCGCACCTCACCTTCAATCGTCATCGCCGTCCGGGCCCCTTCTTGTTGCAGATTACGAGCGTCACTCGGGCGGAGTTAACCAGCTAGCCGGCCAAAATTCAAGCAACCGTTCGACAGAACCTGCCCAGACGCACTCGCCGCCCGGCGCCGACGACCGGTGCCGAGCGGTCCGCCCGGCACCCCGTCGGGAAGGCCTCGGGCGACGCCCTAGAAGGCCCGTACCCAGCCGCCGTCGGTGTTCTCCTCGACCGGAACCATCCGCTCCTTCTCGCCGTCCCAGCGGACGATCTGGACGTAGGGCTGCTTGATCTGCGGGTACCCCTTGGGCCCCGGGTTCTCGATCTCGCGGGAGAGGATCATGTCGACGCCGGTCTTGGTCCGCATGAACTCCGCCAGCGACTTGGCGTTGAAGTTCTCGGGCCCGATCTCCTGCGCCACCTGGTTGAACCACATCACCGACTGGTAGCCCCAGACCGCCGAGGAGTTCCGCGCGTCGATGTCCGTGCCGGACGCCTTCATCGCCTCCAGGAACCCCTGGACCTCGGGATCCTCCGGCTGCCCCCAGCTCACGAACTGGGTCGAGATGATCGCGCCGTCCATCACGCCATCGGCCTTGGCCAGCACGGTCTCGTAGTCGGTGCCGCTGTCCGGCGCAGAGATCTTCGAGGCCGGAATCCCGGCCTGCTGGAAGCCGCGGAACATCTGCACCATCATCGGCGCGCCCGCGAGCGTGATCACGAAGTCCGGGTCCTCCTTGACCGCCTTGCTGATGAACGGGGACAGGTCGGCGCCGGTCAGCGGGTAGTACACGTAGCTGACGGACTTGCCGCACTCCTCGACGACCGGGTCGACCGAGGCCGGCGCCTCGCGACGCTGCTGCGGGAGGTCCTGGGTGAAGACCACGATCTTCTCGATCTCCGGGTTCTGGCACGCGTAGCGCGCCACGCCGCGGAAGCCACCCACGGCGCTCGCCGAGAGCCCGAAGCTCCACTCGTTGTTGAAGTCGTCCGGGGTGTTGACGCAGTTGAAGCTGGGGATCTCGGCGCGGGCGTAGAGCTTGAGCCCCGTCGCCGACCACGTCGTCTCGCAGCCGAGCTGCGCCGTCGGCTCGTTCTCGAGCGTCTTGCGCGCGCAGTTGGTCGCGACCGCGGGCTGCATCATCGAGTTGCAGGTGTCGATGATCACCTCGCGACCGCCGATTCCGCCGTCCGCGTTGATCTTCTTGGCCGCCGCCTCGGCCCCGGCCTGGTGGTAGTCCAGGAGATGGACGCCGGGGATCTTGATCGAGATCAGCGAGAAGTGGATCGGATCCTTGCTCTCGTCGATCCCTCCGGATCCGCCCGTCGTCGCTCCGGCGGGCGCGGCGCTGTTGCTCGCGCCGCCACCGCCGTCTCCTCCGTCGTCATCGCCGCAGGCGGCGAGCGCTCCCCCGCACAGCAGCGCGGCCGCGACGGTCGCGACGGCCGTCCGGGCCCGCAGGCGTTCCAAGATCCCCATGCTCTCTCCTCTTCTCGGGTCCGCCGGGCGGACGCCCGGCCGCCGGCCACGAGACCTCCCCCGCCCCGCAGCCGACGAGAAGATTCCTACCATCCATTCGTCCGAAATTGGCAAACGTTTACACCGGGGTCGCCGCCGCACACCGCCGCGAGCGCCAGCCGAACCGGCCGGCCGGGCGGTCAGGGGCGACCCGGCGCCCGCTCCCGGTCCTGCTCGGCGAAGTGCTCGCGCAGGACCTCGACGGCGCTCTCGAAGTGCCGCTCCGCGAGCCGTCGCGCCTCGAGCTCCTGACCCTGCTCGATCGCCACCACGAGCTCCTCGTGCTCGTCGACGCCGTCGACCACGTGACTCGGGAAGAGCGCGAAGAACCGCCGGGGGATCATCCGCGCCGCCGACGCCAGCATCTCGCGCAGCCGGCGCGAGCCGCATGCCTTGTTGATCTCGCCGTGAAACTCCCAGTTGAGGCGGGAGACGTCGTCGCCGACCCGCAGGACGGCCGTGATCTCGCGGTGGATCTCCCGGATCCGAGCCCGTTCGAGCGGGCTCGCCCGGCGGGCCGCCCACTGCGCCGCGACCCCCGAGAGCGCGGCCATCACCGCGAAGTTCTCGAGGATCGACTCCTCCGAGAGCCCGACAACCGTGATGCCGCTGCGCTGCGCGACGCGCACCAAGCCGTCGGCGTCCAGCGCGAGGCACGCCTCGCGGACCGGCGTGCGACTCGTCCCGAACTCGGCGGCGGTCGCCGCCAGGTCGATCCGCTCGCCGGGGGCGAGCACCCCGGAGAGCACCCGGTCCCGCAGGGCATCGAGGATGCGCTCCCGCTCGGTGCGGTGGCCGGCCTCGCCGAACGGATCGACCATCGGCCACAGATCGGAGGAGTGCACGGGTCTCTGTATATCAGTTGCGAACTGATACGTCAGATGTAGACTGATACACCAGAATAGTCAGACGTTCGTTCGAAAGAAGGACCCAGCAATGCCCCAACGAGACGACCAGATCACGCTTGTCGCGTTCATGCAGGCCTCGAATGTCTCCGTGTACTCGGGGTCGTGGCGGTACCCGAGCGCGGCGGAGGACTACCTCGACCTGCGCTACTACCAGCGGATCGCCCGGACCCTCGAGGAGGGCACCTTCGACCTGCTGTTCTTCGACGACCGGCTCGCGATGCCGACGACCTACGACGACTCTCCGGACGAGGCGATCCGCTACGGCGCGCGGCCGATCAAGCTCGACCTCAGCACCGTGCTCGGCGCCGTCGCCGCAGCGACCGAGCACATCGGCCTCGGCGCCACCTACTCGACGACGTACTACCCGCCGTTCCACGTCGCGCGGACCTTCGCCACACTCGACCACCTCAGCGGCGGTCGCGCCGCGTGGAACGTCGTGACGTCGGTCAACGACGCCGAGGCGCAGAACTACGGCGTCGACGAGCATTTCGAGCACGACCAGCGCTACGACCGCGCCGAAGAGTTCGTCGACGTCGTCTCGCAGCTCTGGGACTCGTGGGAGGACGACGCGATCGTCGGCGACCGCAAGAGCGGCGTCTTCGCCGACCCGGACAAGGTCCACGAGATCAAGCACCAGGGCGAGTTCTTCAACGTCCGCGGCCCGCTGACGGTCCCGCGCACCCCGCAGGGACGCCCGGTGATCATCCAGGCCGGCCAGTCCGGGCGCGGACGGCTGTTCGCCGCGAAGTGGGCCGATGTCGTCTTCACCTCGGCCCCCAACCAGGAGATCGCGCGCGAGAGCTACGCCCTGCAGAAGCAGCAGGTCACCGACGCCGGCCGCGAGGCCGACAAGGTCCGGCTGCTGCCGATGGTCTACACCGTCGTCGGCGAGACCGAGCAGATCGCGCGCGAGAAGGAGGCGATCTTCCTCAACGAGCTCGTCCATCCGACGGCGTCGCTGGCGCTGCTCTCCGAGGTCACGAACTACGACTTCGCGGGCCATGAGCTCGACGAGGTCGTGACCGACGAGCTGATCGACTCGATCTCGGGCATCCGCGGACTGGTGCAGGGCATCCGCCGGCACGTCGGCGACGGCGAGCTGACGCTGCGGATGCTCGCCAACCACCGCGCGACCCTGTTGCAGGGCCCGCGCTTCGTCGGCACCGGCGAGCAGGTCGCCGAGGAGATGCAGGAGTGGTTCGACACGCGCGCCTGCGACGGCTTCGTGATCGCGGCCACGCACTTCCCCGGCGCGTTCGAGGACTTCGTCCGGCTGGTCGTGCCCGAGCTGCGCAAGCGCGGGGCGCTGCGCAGCGAGTACCCGGGCACCACCCTCCGCGACACCCTGGGACTGGAGCGGCCCGCGAACCGCTTCGCCGCCCCCGCCGACGTCCACTGAGCACGCTCGGTCGCCGGCGCTCGCGAGTGAGCGCCGGCGACCGCGGCGGCGCCGCCTCGGCG
>JADMKN010000248.1 GCA_015478825.1 Patulibacter sp.
CGGAGGCGCTGGGGGTGGCGGAGGCGCCGGGGGTGCCCACCGCCTGACCCGCCCGTTCGGCGAGGGAACCGGCGTGGTCTACGACATCCGCAGTGGGCGGAGCGGGTGGTCTAACCCGACGTCAACCGCTGCACGACCCCCGCCGCGGCGGCCGATCCGGCCGCGATCGCGTTGGCGACGGAGGGCATGCTGATGCTCGCGTCGCCGGCCGAGAAGACGCCGGGGACCGAGGTCGCGCCCATCGGGTCGACGGCGATCGTTTCGGTCGAGAGCGGGCTCTCCGGGGCGAAGTCGACGCCGAGCTGGGTCGCCAGGGCGCTGCGCTGGTGCAGGGTGACCGGGATCAGCAGACCGTTGAGCGGGCGGGTGGTGCCGTCGGCGAAGCGGGCGGCGGAGAGGGCGCCGCCGTCCGCATCCAACCCCGCCACCGGCCGCCGGTCGATCGTCACGCCGCGCGCCTCCAGGTCCTCCCGCTGTGCGTCGTCCAGCTCGTCCGGGCCGTCGGTCAGCAGCGTGACGTCGTCGCTCCACGCCCGCAGCAGCTGCGCGCGGTGGACGCCCATCTCGCCGCGGTCGAGCACGCCGAGCGGCCGCCCGGCGTGCTCCCAGCCGTGGCAGAACGGACAGTGGAAGACCGATCCGCCCCAGAGCGGCTCGAGGCCCGGGACGTCCGGTCGGCGGTAGTCCATCCCGGTCGCCAGCAGCACGGTGCGGGTGGTCTCGCGGGTGCCGTCGGCCAGGATCACAGTGAAGGTGCCGCCGGACGCGCTCGCCGCCGTATCGGGGGCGCCGTCACTCGTGGTGGTCGGTCCGGACCCCGGGAGGTCGAGCCGCCGCACCACGCTCGCCACGAACCCAGCCCGCAGCTCGACCGCCGGGTAGGCGGCGACGTTCGCGCGGGCCTCGGCGTAGAACTCCGCCGGCTTCTTCGTGTCGTGACCGAGCAGGCCGCCGATCCCGTGCGAGACCCGGTTGCTCGGGGCGCCAGCGTCGATCACCAGCGTGCGGCGACGGGCGCGTCCGAGCACCAGCGCGGCGCTCAGGCCCGCTGCTCCTCCGCCGACGACGATGCACTCCCAGGTGGCGTTCATACGTCGACCGTGCCACTATCCGGTCGATATGCCAAGTGAAGTTGCCAAGCGGGCAAGCGGTAACGGGGGCGACGACGAGGGCGTCGACGCGCGCGTCCGGCGGCGGCTGCGCGAGCTGCGGTCCGAGCGGGGATTCACCCTGCAGCAGGTCGCGGAGCGGGCAAGCATCGACGTCTCCACGCTGAGCCGCCTGGAGTCCGGCAAGCGGCGGCTCGCGCTCGATCACCTGCCCGCGTTGGCCGGGGCGCTCGGGGTCACGACCGACCAGTTGATCGGCGTCGCCCCGCCGCTCAACCCGCGGGTGACGGGCAAGCCGAAGCGGCGCGACGGGATGACGATGTGGCCGATCACGCACCAGGGCGCGGGCGGCCTGCAGGGCTTCAAGATGTCGATCAGCGCGAAGCGGACGCGGCCGCCCGATCCGCTGCCCGTGCACGAGGGCCACGAGTGGATGTACGTGCTGCACGGCCGTCTGCGCCTGTGGCTCGGCGACGAGGAGCACGTGATCGAGCCCGGCGAGGCGGTTGAGTTCCCGACCACCACCCCGCACGGGTTCGCGGCGGTCGACGGCCCGGTCGACGTGATCGCCTTCTTCGGCCCGGCCGGCGAGCGAGCGCACCTGCGAGGATAAACGCTGCGGTTTCTACGGCGACTCAAATTGGATATACAAACGTATAATTCGATCTTTCCGAGTCGAGTGGAGAGCGCTCGACCCTGCTCAAAGGGGAGCCTATGCGTGGTGAGGAGTTTGAGGAACAGGTCCTGCGAATAGCCCGCGCGATGTGGCCCCAGGATTGGGCGGGCGGTTCGGCGATGATCGACGGGCGAGAACGCGACGGCGTCTTCATCACCGACGACGCGGTTGCGCTCATCGAGGCGACAACCGAGCGATCGCAGGAGAAGGCGGTCAAGGACGGCAAGAAGCTGGCGGCGCTTGCGCTGAAGTACGGGCGCCAGTATCCGATGCACTCGGTCAAGGCGTATTTCGTGACCTACGCCGAGCCGACCGCTCATCAGCGAGACGCGATCAGGGACCTGAAGACGCCGGCCGTCGTGGCCGTCTCCTTCGCTCAGTTCCGCGATCGCTTGGTAAACGCAAGCGCCTATGTCGAGGCTCGAGACGATCATCCCTTCGGGAGTGCTCGAGGGTTGAGTATCGATGCGTCATTCAAGGATGTAGGCGAGTACGTCGGGTTGGGCATTCTCGAGCGTGGGCCGGCGGGAAGCTCCTGGTCGATACGGGGGATCTCCGATGCGATCTCGGATGGTGGTCGCTTCGTGATTCTTGCTGACTTCGGGGCCGGCAAGAGCATGACGATGCGCGAGCTCTTCAAGGCTCTGGCCGCGGACTTTCGTAGGGGTTTGTCGGTGAAGTTCCCGATTCACTTGAACCTTGGGGAGCATCATGGCCAGACCGATCCATCGGAGGCGCTGATCCGTCATGCCACGCGGATCGGGTTCGAGCATCCGAGTCAGCTGGTCCGCGCCTGGAAGTCGGGATACGCTGTTCTGTTGCTCGACGGCTTCGACGAAATGTCGGCTCCGACCTGGACGGGAGACGTCGCGCTCTTGCGGGAAGCGCGGAGGAATGCCGTTGAGCTTGTTCGACGAATCTTCGAATTTACCCCCGGCGGATCGGGCATTGTGATTGCTGGCCGTGAGTACTATTTCGATAGCGCAGAGGAGCGGCGAGTTGCACTTGGGTACAGCGGGACGGCAACACAGCTGACGCTGAATGACTTTACCGACGAGCAGGTGAAGGAGTTCATCAAGCGCCAGGACATCCCCGAATGGCTTCCGCGGAGACCGTTTCTCTTGGGTTATCTGGCCGCACGGGGTCTCCTGCCTGGCGACGACGTAGACGCCGGAGCGGCAGAGGGGTGGGATGTCCTGCTCGACGGGATCGCGGACCGCGAGGCGAAGGCCTCGAGCAGCATTCCCGGTTCGACGGTCAGGCGCATCCTCGAGCGATTGGGGAGCCACGCGAGGGGTTCGGCTGACGGGCTCGGGCCGTTGGAGTCGACGCAGATCATCCAGGTCTTCAACGACGTGGTTGGCCGCGCCGCTGACGTCCAGGACTACGTGTTGCTTCAGCGGTTGCCAGGACTCCAGGTCTCCGATGAGCTCCTGGGCTCACGAAAGTTCGTCGATGCATCGCTTGCCGAGGCTGCGGCTGCAGGGGACCTGTTCGAGTTCGCGCTGTCGCCGCACTCTCCGCCCCACGGGTTCGATCCCGGAAGGCTGAGCAGAACGTTGGGGTCGCTTGGGGCAGAGATCGTGGCCCACCGGTTGGAACGGGCGAACGCCCCTGTGGGGGTGTGGCAGGCGAGCGCGGAGCACGCGGTCGATCGAGGCTGGAACGTGCTCGGTTTTGATCTCGTGCGGTCGATCGAGGCCGGCGGACACTCGTTGTCGTCTACGCAGATCCCGATCGAAGGCGTTGCGGTGGAGGAGCTCGAGATCGGATTTGGTTCGGGAAGCCTTCACGGAGTACGGCTGGCTGATTCGGTGATCCGCCGACTCAGCGTGAATGCGCCGATAGGTGGCGAGGAGTTGCCGACATTCGTTAGGTGCCTGTTCGCGGGTGTCTCGGGGGTGTCTGGCCGGCAGGACTTGCCTGCGGAGCGGTTCATCGACTGTGAGTTCGAGGACTTCTCGGAGGCGACGGACAGCACCCAATCGATCCTGCAGCTCAACATTCCGCTACAGGTTCGCGTCGGATTGACGATCATCAAGAAGCTGTACGTTCAGCGAGGGACCGGTCGGAGAGACGAAGCGCTACGGCGTGGGCTCGACTATGAGGGGCAGCAACTAGTCGACCCGGCGTTGGCAATCCTCCAAGAACAGGGGCTCACGAAGCTCAGAAAGCGCGGCAAGCAGCGCATCTGGCTGCCTATTGCGGGCAAGAGGCAGCGTGCGGTCGCGATGTTGACGGCACCCATGGCGTCTGACGACCCGGTGATTGCTGCTCTCAGGGCCCTTTGACGTCTTACGCCGGTCGGTAGCGATGACGCTGTCTCTCGCGCGGAGCGTCGTGCCAAGCATGACGATGCTTGGCAACGCAATTCGAAACGGCGGCTTGGCAGGCTGGCCTACTGGCAGGCCTCGCACTCGCCGCCGTTGCGCAGCGCCTCGATCGAGCAGGCCGCGGGGTCGAGCTGGATGTCGGCACCTTCGACCGGTCCCGCACTCGCGAGAGGCACGCCCGGCCCGTCTCCCATCGTCGGCACCGTGACCGGGACGGCGGGCGCCGTGGCGACCGCGGCCACCGGTTCCGCCACGGGTTGCGGTGCCGGAGCCACCGCACTCGCCACGACCGACGACTTCTCGATCGACGAGGCGCCGAGCGTCCGCAGGTAGTAGGTCGTCTTGAGGCCCATCCGCCAGGCACGGCGGTACATGTGGCTCATCGCTTTCATGTCCGGCGACGCCAGGAAGAGGTTGAGCGACTGCGACTGGTCGATCCACTTCTGGCGGCGTGCCGCGGCGTCGATCAGGTACTCGGTCGGGATCTGGAACGCCGTCCGGTAGCGCTCGACCAGCTCGCGCGGGACCTGCGGGATCTCGCCCAGGTCGCCATCGTGGAACTTGATCCGCGCCGCCAGCTCGTCGTTCCACAGGCCCCGGTCCTTGAGGTCGCGGACCAGGTACGGGTTGAGGATCGTGAAGTCGCCCGACAGGTTCGACTTGGCGAACAGGTTCTTGTACATCGGCTCGATGCACGGCGAGGTGCCGACGATGTTGGCGATCGTCGCCGTCGGGGCGATCGCCAGCACGTTGGAGTTGCGCATGCCCTGGGCGGCGATCTTGGCGCGGACCGGGGCCCAGTCGAGCTTGCCACCCCGGGGGACGGGGACCTCGATCCCGCGCTCGTCCTCCAGCAGGTCGATCGTGTCCTGGGGCAGCAGGCCGCGATCCCACTTCGATCCCGGGTAGCTGCGGTAGGCGCCGCGCTCGGCGGCCAGGTCGCTCGACGCCTCGTAGGCGTGGAAGGCGATCGCCTCCATCATCTCGTCGCTGAACGCGACCGCGGCGTCGGATCCGAACGCGATCCCCTTGCGGTAGAGCGCGTACTGCAGGCCCATCACGCCCAGGCCGACCGGGCGGTGCCGGTCGTTGGCGGTCTTCGCCGCGACCGTCGGGTAGAAGTTGACGTCGATCACGTTGTCGAGCGCGCGGACCGCGATCCGCACCGTCTCGCGCAGCTTGGCGTGGTCGATCGCGCCGTCGGCGGTCAGATGCTGGTCGATCACGATCGAGCCGAGGTTGCAGACCGCGGTCTCCTCGACGCTCGTGTTCAGCGTGATCTCGGTGCAGAGGTTGGAGGAGTGGACGACGCCGGCGTGGTCCTGCGGCGAGCGCAGGTTGCACGGGTCCTTGAAGGTGATCCACGGGTGTCCGGTCTCGAACAGCGCCTTGAGCATCAGCTTCCACAGCTCGAGCGCGGCGATCGACTCGCCGTGCAGCTCGCCGCGGGCGACCTGCTGCTCGTACTCCGTGTAACGGGTCTCGAAGGCGGCGCCGTAGAGGTCGTGCAGGTCCGGCACGTCGCAGGAGCGGAACAGCGTCCAGCTCTCGCGGGCTTCGACGCGCTTCATGAACAGATCGGGGATCCAGTTCGCGGTGTTCATGTCGTGCGTCCGCCGACGCTCGTCGCCGGTGTTCTTGCGCAGCTCGAGGAAGTCGCGGATGTCGTTGTGCCAGACCTCCAGGTAGGCGCAGCCCGACCCGGCCCGCTTGCCGCCCTGGTTGACCGCGACGAGCTGGTCGTTGTGCAGCTTGAGGAACGGGACGACGCCCTGCGACTCGCCGTTGGTGCCGTTGATGAACGAGCCGGTGCCGCGGACCTGGGTCCACGAGCCGCCGAGCCCGCCGGCCCACTTCGAGCACATCGCGTTGTCGGCGATCCCGCGCTGGACGATCGACTCCAGGGTGTCTTCGACGGTGTAGAGGTAACAGGAGGAGAGCTGCGAGTGGGGGGTCCCGGCGTTGAACAGCGTCGGGGTCGAGGAGCAGAACCGGCGGTCCTTGTAGATCCCGTAGAGCGCGAGCGCCCGGTCGGCGCGCTCGGCGGGTGCCTCGGCCAGGCTGACGCCCATCGCCACGCGCATCCAGAAGACCTGCGGGGCCTCGAACCGGCGTTGCGGGCTGCTCGTCTTGTCGACGATCAGGTAGCGGTCGAACAGCGTCTGGATCCCGAGGAAGTCGAAGTCCAGATCGGCGGTCGGGTCGAGCTTGGCGGCCAGCCGGTCGAGGTCGTAGTCGAGCAGGTCGTCGGCGATCCGGCCGATCCGCACGCCGCGCTCGAGCGCGGGACGGAGCGCGGCGGCGTGGGCGGCGGCCAGGCCCGAGATGCCGTCGCGGACGATGCTCCAGTCGAGCGTCTCCTCGTAGACGTAGGTCAGCAGGATCCGGGCCGCGAACCGCGACAGGTCGCTGTCGCGCTCGACCAGCGAGCGGGCGTTGAGCACGACCAGTCGGCGCAGGTCGTCGCGGGTGATCCCGGCGGTCACGGAGCGGCGCAGCTCGGCGTCGAGCTGGTCCGGGGTCAGGTCGAGGTCGAGCCCGATCGCGGCGAAGCGGATCCGCTCGGTCAGATCGTGGCCGTCCCAGAGCGCGTTGGAGCCGTCGGCCTCGCGGATCGTCAGCGCGGCGAGCTGACCGCCGTCGGCGTCGCGGGTGGGTGGGCCGGTTTCCTGGGCCCGCAGCATCGCCCGCTCGGCGCGGTAGACGATGTAGCGCTCGGCGACCCGCATCTGACCCGCCAGGACCAGCTCCTCCTGGACGATGTCCTGGACGGTCTCGATCGGCACGTAGGCCAGGCCCAGCCCGGTAGCGCGCTCGCTGACCCGCTCGGCGATCCGCGTCGCGGGCGTGGAGTCGGCGTGCAGCGCGAGGAACGCGCGGCGGACGGCCAGCTCGATCTTGCCGGCGTCCCACGGGACGACGTCGCCGGAGCGGCGGATGAGACGAGGCCCACCCACCCCGCCGCCCGCGCCGCCGGTCACGTCGCCCCCGTTGGAGCTTCCGGGACCGCTCGTGGCCGCGGAGCCGGCCGGGCCGCTTGCCGCACCGGCGCTGCCCGGGTCGTGGGGGTTCGCGTCACCCGCCGCGGCGCCGCCGCCCGGGTGGTCGAGGCCCCGGCCGGACCCGCGGACGGCGGGCCGCGCCGCGGCCCGTCCGATGACCAGCGCCTTTGCCGCCTCGTAGTCGCCGCGCGCGATGAAGGCAGCCTCGACCAGCGTCGAGAGGTCGGCGGGGTCGATGACCCGGTGCGTCGGTGCGGGAGGCGGCGCCAGCTCGTCGATCGCGCGCGTGACGGTGGCGTTCGGGGGCGCGTCGGACGAGCCGGCGAGCGTAGCGCTCGTGCCGGCCAACGCGGCCAGCCGGTCGAGCACGCTGGCGGTGGTGGCGCGCAGCTCGGCCCGCGCCGCGGGCGTATCGACCGGGTCGGTGCCGCAGGCCAGGCCGAGCGTGACCAGCGCGTCCTCGACCAGCGCGCCGATGCGGGCGACCGTCAGCGGCTCGTCGTCTACGGCGCGGGACCCGCCGGCGGTCGCGGGCGCCCCGCCCGTGCGGATCCGCACCGCGGGCTCGGGCAGTCCGGCGAGCGCCGGGGCGGCGTCGATCCGGGGACGGTTGGCGGCCGGGAGCGCGGCGGCGCGCTTGAGCTCCAGGTCGCGGAGGATCTCGTCGAAGTCGATCAGCACGGGTTGTCCTTCGGGTGGGGAGCGGGGCGGGGCGGGGCTGCTTGTCGAGTTCGTTCCGATAATCGGGACGAACTCGACAAGCCCCGGCCGGGGAGGGTGTCGTGGGCCTACAGCTCGTCGTCGGCGACGGCCGCCAGCGACGAGCTCTTCTGGTATTCGGTGACGCGGCCCTCGAAGAAGTTCTGCTCCTTGCGAACGTCCATCAGCTCGGCCAGCCACGGCAGCGGGTTGGCGACCGGCTCGGCGTGCAGCGGCTCCAGGCCGCAGCCGGTCAGCCGGCGGTCGGCGATGTAGTCGATGTAGCCGGTGAACTCGTCGAGCGAGAGCCCCACCGCGGAGACCGGCAGGCAGTCGGCGATGAACCGCTGCTCCAGCGCCACGGCGTCGCGCATCAGGCCGCGCAGCTCCTCCTGGAACTCCGGCGTCCAGACGCCGGGATTCTCGGCGATCAGCTCCAGCAGCAGCTTGCGGAACAGCTCGATGTGGTTGCTCTCGTCGCGCAGCGTGTAGCGGAACATCGTGCCGATGCCCGGCAGCTTGCCCTGGCGGTAGAGCGCGAGGATCATCCCGAACAGGCCGTAGAACTGGGTGCCCTCCATGCACTGGCCGTAGAGGAAGACGTTCTTGGCGAACTCCTGCTGGTGGTCGGTCCGCGTCATGTCGAGGTCGCGGCGCATCGCCCGCGACGCGCTGGTCACGAAGGCGTTCTTGGCGGCGATCGACGGGATGTCGGTGAACATCGCCTCGCACTCGTGCGGGTCGATCCCCAGGCTCGACAGCATGTAGAGCAGCGAGTCGGCGTGGATGTTCTCTTCGTGGGCGTGGCGACCGAGCACGAGCTTCAGCTCGGACGCGGTGACCAGCTCGCGGACGACGTGCAGGACGTTGTCGCCGACGATCCCCTCGGCGGCCGAGAAGTAGCCGACCGCCATCCGCACGATCCAGCGGTCGACGTCGCTGAGGGCGGTGCCGCCGCCTCCCGTTCCGGCGGGGCGGGTGGTGGACCCGATATTCCGCCACTGCTCGACGTCCTTGCCCATCGGGACGTCCTCGGGCTCCCAGTGGTTGGCTTTCATCGTGCGGTACAGCTCGTACGCCCAGCCGTAGCGCAGCGGCGCCAGGTTGAAGGTCATCGTCTCGCGGCCGCCGACGACCCGCTTGCCGGCGAGCGCGGCCTCGGCCTTCGCCTGGTCCAGCACGAAGGTCCGGTCGCCGATCGTGTAGGTCTCCTGCATGCGTTCTCCGGGGTCGGGCGGAGAAGGGGAGACCAGGTCGCGCCCGGGCCGGTGAGGGTCGGGGCGTCGTCCGCGGCCGCCCTTCTTCCGAGGGCGTTCCAACGGCACAAGGCCAGGCGATCGGACTCGTCCCTCGCGTCGGCCGGTGGGCGTCGGAGAGGGCGTTACCGCTGCGGGACAGTGCCGGGATGGACCGGACTTCGCTGGTTCCTGCGCACTCTCGTGGCGAGAGCACGACGGAATCTACGACGGTCCGCGGACGGAATCCCGGCCATCCGCTCCGCGCCGATGCGGATTCGTGTCGTGGGGCGAGCGAAATCCGCATCAGATTCGCGGAGGCAAGCTACGATGGCCCGATGCGCGTACGGCCTACGTCCTCTCTCCACTCTGACCGACCAGGCGCGCAGCGCCGCCGCTCGGCCGCGGCGATCGCCGTGCTCGGCGCCGCCAGCCTGCTCGTCGCGCCCGCCGCGGCGTCGGCCGTCGGTCCCGGCCCCGCGTCGCTCGCCGCGCCGCCCGTGGCGTCGGCCCTGGGCCCGGGGTCGCTCGCCGCCCCGGCGGCGGTCGCGAACGGACCGCGGACGACGAAGGCGACCGTCAAGAAGACGAGCTGCGCGTCGATCTCGCGCAAGGCGAAGAAGGCGAAGGGCAAGCAGCGGACGCAGTTGCGCAAGCAGCTCAAGCGCTGCCAGGCCGCCGGCAAGGCTGCGAACCGGGCGCTCAAGGCGATCCGCGACGGCCGCTACGTCGGCGAGCGCGGCGACGGTCAGACCGTCGACTGGACGTTGTGCGCGAGCGGCAAGTACGCGCTGCGGACGACCAGCGGCCGCAGCACGGGGGTATCGGAGGGCTCCGGCTGGCGCATCGGCTGGTCGGAGGCCAACGGGTCGAGCGGGTTCACCGTGATCGTCGAGGACCCGAAGAAGGGGCTATCGATCGGCCTGGCGCTGCGGGGCGCGCAGTGGAGCGCCGGGATCGCGAGCTTCGGCAGCGTCGTCAACAAGCTGGGCGACGTCGAGCGGACCGACGCGAAGGCGGCCTGCGCGGCGCTCTGAGGCTCCGACCCCGGTCAGCGGCCGGGCGCGAACCGGCCGTCGAGCACGTCCGCGACGTGCTCGGCGATCGCCAGCGACGCGGTCGCGCCGGGCGACGGGGCGTTGCGCACGTGCACGGCGCGCGTGGTGTGCGAGAACGCGAAGTCGTCCACGAGCTCGCCGCGCCGGGTCAGCGCCTGGGCGCGGATTCCGGCCGGACCGGGCGTCAGGTCCCCGATCCGCAGCGACGGCACGTAGCGCGCGGCGCTGTCGCGCAACGCCCGCCGGCTGATCGCGTGGCGCAGCTCGGTCGCGGCGGCGCGCCGGTAGCGCCAGACCATCCGCGCGGTGCCCGGCCAGCCGGCCGTACGCGCGACGTCGCGGCCGGTGATCCGGAACGCCCGCCCCGGACGCAGCGACCCGGCGAGCAGCGCGGTCGGGCCGACGGACAGCGAGCCGTCGACGTGGCGACTGAGGTGCACGCCGAGGAACGGCAGCGTGGGATCCGGCACGGGATAGACCAGCCCGCGGACGAGGTTTCGGCGCGCCGGCACGACGTCCAGGTAGCCGCCGCGGAACGGCACGATCCGGGGGTCGGCCGGGGCGCCGGCCGCGACCGCGAGCCGGTCCGACCAGGCGCCCGCGCAGAACAGCGCCCAGCGCGCTTCCACGACCCCGCCCGGGTGGCGCAGCCGCAGGCGGTCGGAGCGCTCCTCGACGCCGAGCACCTCGTGGCCGAGCAGCACCTGTTGCCCGTTCGCCCGAAGCTCGGCGGCGAGTCGCTCGCAGACCTGTGCGAAGTCGACGACGCCCGTCTCCGGCGAGTGCAGGGCGGCGACGCCGACGGCGTGCGGCTCGATCTCGGCGATCCCGTCCGCATCGACCCGGCGGAGCCCCGGGACGGCGTTGGCCCGCGCTCGCTGCTCCAGCGCGTCGAGCCGCGGCAGCTCGTCGGACCGCGACGCGACGATCAGCTTGCCGCTGCGGCGGATGGGAACGTCGTGCTGCGCGCAGTAGTCGAACATCAGCTCGGCGCCGCGGCGGCAGAGCCGGGCCTTGAGCGATCCGGGGGCGTAGTAGACCCCGGCGTGGATCACACCGCTGTTGCTCCCCGACTGGTGCACGGCCAGCCGTGACTCGCGCTCGAGCACGGTGATCCGCAGACCGGGGTGGCGGCGGCGCAGCTCGTGGGCACAGGCCAGGCCGAGGATGCCGCCACCGACGATCGCCACGTCGACCGCGGGTGGGGCAGGGCGGACGGTGGAGCTGGCGACGGCGCCCGGGGACACGGCCGCGACGATACCCGGGTGGTCGCGGGTCCACGGCGTGGACCCGCCGGCCGGAGCCCGGTCGCCGCCGAGCCGCCCGCGACCGGTTCGCGATGATGGACCGATGAGCGAGCACGACCGGGAGACCTCCGCCGCCCGCCGCGACCTGGCCGGGATCGTCGGCGCGGCGCACGTCCAGGCGCCGGTCACGTCGGTCGAGCTGCTGCAGGACGCCACCGAGGCGCGCGGGATCCGCGGCGCCGCGCTCGCGGCGGTCTTCCCCGGGTCCGCTGAGGAGGT
>JADMKN010000249.1 GCA_015478825.1 Patulibacter sp.
GTCGAGCGCGGCTTCCGCCACCGCCAGCGCCGCCCCGGCGGAACCGTCGTCGGACCCGAGCGCCTGCTGGGCCGTCAGGGTCGCTTGACGCAGCGCATCGACGTGACGCAGGCGGTCGCGTGCCGCCACCAGCTCGTCCCGCTCGGCCGGGTCCGGGGCGAGCTCGTCGATCTCCTGCAGCTCGAAGCGCAGCAGGTCGAGCTCTCGCTCGCGGGCGCCGGCGGCGTCCCGCAGCTCCTCGAGCCGCTGGCGGGCGTCGCGCTCCGCCGCGTGGGCCACCCCGTGTGCGCTGCGCCGCTCCCGATGCTCGGGGTCGTCGATCGCGCAGAACGCGTCGAGCAGGTCGAGCTGGGCCGACGACGAGAGCAGCCGCTGCGCCTCGTGCTGGCCGTGGAAGGCGAGCAGCGCGCCGCCGACGTCCCGCAGATCGGCCGCGGTCGCAGAGCGACCGTTGAGGAACGCCCGCGAGCGGCCCTCGGCGGAGACCCGGCGGGCGAGCACCAGCTCGTCGGCGTCGGCCGGCAGCCGGTCGACGATCTCCGCCGGCAGCCGGCCGTCGTGCGGATCCCACGAGAAGACCCCCTCGACCCAGGCCTCGGCGGCGCCGGGCCGGACGATCCCGCTCTTCGGCTTGGCGCCGAGCAGCAGATCGATCGCGTGGGCGAGCATCGTCTTGCCGGCGCCGGTCTCGCCCGTGACGACGTTGAGGCCCGGACCGAGGTCGATCTCGGCCCGTTCGATCAGCAGCAGGTTCTCTACGCGCAGCTCGAGCAGCACGAACTGATGTTCGCATCCGCCCTGGACGGAACCGTTCCGCGGGCAGGCGGGGCTCCCGGAATCAGCCCGCGAGCCGGCCGAACTTCTCGCGCAGCCGGCGGTAGAAGCTCGATCCCGGGGTCTGCGCGAGCAGTGTCGCGTCGCGCCCGTAGCGCAGACGCAACGACTCTCCGGCGCGCAGCACGCCGCTCGGCCGGCCGTCGACCGCGACCTCGACCTCGGCGTCGGACTCGTTGTGCAGCTCCAGCGTGTTGTCCGGGGCAACGACGAGCGACCGCGCCGACAGCGTGTGAGGCGCGATGAACGACACCGCGTAGCCCTCGACGCCCCAGGCCATCACGGGACCGCCGTTGGCGAGGTTGTAGCCGGTGCTGCCGGCCGGCGTGGCGACCACCAGGCCGTCGCAGCGCACCTGCCCGGCCTCCTGGCCGTCGATCCCGTAGCGCAGCGTCGCCACGCGCTCGCCCGACTTGCGGTGCACGCTGACGTCGTTGATCGCCTTGTGCACGCCGCCGTCGGGCAGGCAGGCCTCGAGCGCGGGCAACGCGAGCACCTCGAAGTGACCGGCGAAGGCGGCCCGCAGCCCGTCCTCCTGCTCGGCGGGCTCGACGGTCGCCAGGAACCCGACCTGTCCGAGGTTCACGGCGAACACCGGCACATCGCTGCCGATCTGCAGGCGCAGGCCCATCAGGATCGTGCCGTCGCCGCCGAGCGCCACGCAGAGGTCGGCGTCGCTGCGCCACTCGGGCACGATCCGCAGCCCGGGTCGCGGGTCCAGCCCGTGCTTGCCGGCCTCGTCCGCGGTGAACCACAGCTCGACGTCGAGCTCTGCGGCCACGTCCAGCAGGCACTTGAGCGTGTCGACCGACTGCTCGGGCCGCGAGTGCGTCAGCACCGCGACGGTACGGGCCCGCCGGGCGAAGGCGGTCACGCCACGCCGTCCGGCTCGGCGGCGACGATCAGCGCGTCGAGCTCGTCGGGGGTGCGGTGCGGGACGCGCCCTCCCTCGGCGAGGTGCAGGAAGGTCTCGCGGTTGCCCTTCGGTCCCGGCAGGCCGGACGACCGCGCCGCGACCACCGACCAGCCGAGGCTCATCGCGTCCTCCGCGACGAGCCGGACCGCCTCGCGCCGCAACTCGGGGTCGCGCACCACGCCCCCGCTGCCGACCCGGTGCTTGCCGAGCTCGAACTGCGGCTTGACCATCAGCAGCGCGTCGAACTCCGCGGCCACGACGGCGCCGAGCGCGGGCAGCAGCTTGGTCAGCGAGATGAACGAGACGTCGGCGACCACCAGGTCCGGGACGTACGGCAGCAGCTCGGGGGTCAGCTCACGGGCGTTCTGGCGCTCGATCACGGTCACCCGATCGTCGCTGCGGATCGACCAGGCGAGCTCGCCGTAGGCGACGTCGACGCAGGTCACGGCCTCGGCGCCGAGCTGCAGCAGGCAGTCGGTGAAGCCCCCGGTCGACGCGCCGACGTCGATCGCTCGCCGGCCGGCGACCGCGACGTCGAGCCCCTCCAGGGCGTTGGCGAGCTTGGTCCCCCCGCGCGAGACGAACTGCGCCGCCTCGGCCGTCTCGACCTCGACGTCCTCCGGGACCTGCAGGCCGGGCTTGATCGGCCGCGCGTGCGGATTGACGTGCGGCCCGCCGAGCCGCACCGCGCCGGCGAGCACGGCGGCCGCGGCGGCCGAGCGGGACGGGTAGAGGCCCCGCTGGTGCAGGAGCGTGTCGAGCCGCAGCTTCGCCATCGTGTGCGAACCGTACCGACTGCGTCGTACGCCCGTGCGACGCCGCGGCGGATCGCTCGACCGGCCGCTCAGGCGCGGGCCGCGGCGCCCCGGACCGTCGCGCCGATCGCGGTCGCGATCCGCGCCGCCACGGCTTCCCCGGTGAAGCCGACCTCGGCGTGGAGCTCGGCGGGCTTGCCGTGCGTCACGTAGGCGTCGGGCAACCCGACGCGCAGGATCCGGTGGCCGTTCGCGCCCGTCGCCCAGTCGATCCCGTGCTGCTCGCAGGCCTCCCAGACGCCGGCGCCGAAGCCCCCGGCGAGCACGCCCTCCTCGACCGTCACCAGCAGGTCGTGGGACGAGGCGAGCTCGCGCAGCAGCCCCAGGTCGAGCGGCTTGGCGAAGCGCGCGTCGGCGACGGTGACCTCGTGCCCGGCGTCGCTGAGGATCGCGGCGGCTTCGAGGCCCACGCCGACCCCCGAGCCGTAGCCGAGGATCGCGACCCGCTCGCCGCGGCGCAGCAGCTCGCCCGTGCCGACC
This sequence comes from Patulibacter sp., assembly GCA_015478825.1. Classification (GTDB taxonomy): domain Bacteria; phylum Actinomycetota; class Thermoleophilia; order Solirubrobacterales; family Solirubrobacteraceae; genus Patulibacter. The sequence goes on from JADMKN010000249.1 coordinate 3,046, forward strand.
GGGATCCGCGAGGCGGCCGGCGGGAGCGGCACGCCGGTGCCCTCGCCGCGGGGATAGCGCACGGCGAACGGACCGTCGTGGGCGATCGCGGTGTGCAGCATGTGCACGAGCTGCGCCTCGTCGCGCGGGGCGGCGACGACGATGTTCGGCAGCGCGCGCAGGTAGGCGATGTCGAAGACGCCGTGGTGGGTCGGACCGTCGTCGCCGACCAGACCGGCGCGGTCCATCGCCAGGACGACGTCCAGCTCCTGCAGGCAGATGTCGTGGACGATCTGGTCGTAGGCGCGCTGCAGGAACGTCGAGTAGATCGCGGCGACGGGCTTGAGCCCCTCGAGCGCCAGGCCGGACGCGAACAGCAGCGCCTGCTGCTCGGCGATGCCGACGTCGAAGTAGTGGTCCGGCTCGGCGACCTGGAGCAGGTTGAGGCCGGTGCCGGAGTTCATCGCGGCGGTGATCCCGACGACGCGGCGGTCGGCGCGGACCTCCTCGATCATCCGCTCGCCGAAGACCTGGGTGTAGGTCGGCGGCTTGGCGGGCGCGTCGGGGTCGGCGGGCGCCTTGGGCGCGGGCGCGCCGCCGACGATGCTGTTCGGCTTGGCGGCGTGCCACTGCTCCATGCCCTCCAGGCCGCCGTCCTCGGCCGGCGCGAAGCCCTTGCCCTTGACGGTCTTGACGTGGACGACGACCGGGCGATTGGCCGCGAACGCCTTGCTCAGCGCCAGGCGCAGCGCGTGAACGTCGTGGCCGTCGACGACCCCGACGTAGGCCCAGTCCAGCGACTCCCACAGCTCGCCCTGGGCGTTGAGCAGCTTCATCGAGCCCTTGAGCGGCGGGCCGACGCGCTCTACGAGGCCTCCGAGGCCCGCGGGCAGGTCGGTCAGCGCCTCCTCGACGCGCTCGCGTCCGTGCCACAGCTTGGGATTCGGCCGGACCCGCTGGAAGTAACGCGAGAGCGCTCCGACGTTCGGGGAGATCGACATCCCGTTGTCGTTGAGGATCACGACGAGCGGGGTGCCCAGGCCACCGGCCTGGTGCGCGGCCTCGAAGGCGACGCCCCCGGTCATCGAGCCGTCGCCGATCACCGCGACGACCTTCGGCGGGTCGGCGTCCTCCGTGCCCGCCGTCTTCGCCTTCAGCCGCTCGGCCTCGCTCAATCCCACGCCGTAGCCGATCGACGTCGACGCGTGGCCGGCGCCCATGATGTCGTGCTCGGACTCGGGGATCGAGCAGAACGGCGCCAGCCCCCGGTACTTGCGGATCGTCGGGAGCTGGTCGCGCCGGCCCGTCAGGATCTTGTGCGGATACGCCTGGTGCCCGACGTCCCACAGCACCTTGTCGCGCGGGCTGTCGATCAGCGAGTGGACGGCCACCGCGATCTCGCAGGTCCCGAGGTTGGCCCCGAAGTGCCCACCGATCTCACCGACCGTGTCGATGATGTGCTCCCGAACCTCCTGCGCGACCTGCTGCAGCTCCTCCTCGGAGAGCGCGTGCAGGTCCTGCGGACGGTCGATGCGATCGAGCAACCGGGTCACGGGTCAGTTCGTCCTCGTGTGGATGAAGGTGGTGAGGGTATGCAAATCGTCTGCTCCCGACGGCGCCGCGGCGTGGAGGGCGTCCTCGGCGGCCTGATGGTGCGTCGCGGCCATGCGCTGCGCTCCCTCTAGACCGTACTCGGTCACGTACGTCCGCTTGTCGTGTCGCTCGTCGCTGCCGCTGCGCTTGCCGAGGGCGGCGTCGGTCCCCGTGACGTCGAGGATGTCGTCGACGATCTGGAACAGCACCCCAAGATGGTCGGCGAACGCCCGGAACGGACGGGCGCGCTCGTCGTCCAGTCCCGCGAGCTGGAGCACGCAGCCGACCGACGCGCCGATCAGCCGGCCCGTCTTCAGCTCGTGCAGCACCCGCAGCTCGTCGGCGGTCTGCGCGGCGTCGCCCTCGGCGCTCGCCTTCTCGGCCGTGACGTCGAGGAACTGCCCGCCGACCATGCCGTCGACCCCGGTGGAGTCGGCCAGCTCGGCGGCCGCGGCCAGCAGCCGCTCGGCCGGGAGCGGCGCCACGGCGTCGTCGGCCCGGCGGCGCAGCAGGAGATGGAAGGCCTCGGCGTAGAGCGCGTCACCCGCCAGGATCGCGACGTCCTCGCCGTAGGCCACGTGGCAGGTCGGTCGACCGCGACGCAGGTCGTCGTCGTCCATCGCCGGCAGGTCGTCGTGGATCAGCGAGTAGGTGTGGATCAGCTCGATCGCGGCGGCGAGCGGGAGCGCCTGCGCCTGATCGAGGTCGAGCGCGCGAGCGGTCGCCAGCGCCAGCACCGGTCGGATCCGCTTGCCGCCGGCGAGCAGCGAGTAGCGCATCGCCTCCTCGAGGCCCGCCACTCCGGGGCTCCGGGCGGGGAACCGCAGGCCGTCGAGATAGTCGTCGACGATCGCGCGCAGGTCGTCGGGATAGCCGGCGGTCATCGAGATCCGCCCGCGTCGCGCAGCACGCGGTCCAGCGCGGCGTCCGCGTCGGACGCCGTTTGGGCGAGCTGCTCGGCCGCGCTGACGAGCTCGTCGTCGGTCGTCGCCGCGTCCGAGACGCGCCCGAGCGCGTGCTCCAGGCGAGCGATCTGGATCTGGAAGTCCCGGGCGGGATCCACGTCTGCCACTCCCACAGTGTGCAGGATCGAACGGCGCCGAGCGCCGTGCTCAGGCCGCGGCTTCCTGCTCGCGCAGGATCGCCGCCAGGATGCCGTTGACGAACTTCGGCGCCTCGGCGGAGCAGAACTTCTTGGCCGTGTCGACCGCTTCGGAGATCGCGCCCTCGGCCGGGATCGGCGTGTCGCCGGGGACGGCCTCGGGGTGCAGCATCTCGAGCAGCGCGACCCGCATGATCGAGCGCTCCAGCGGGGCGATCCGGTCGATCGTCCAGCCCTTCGCGTGCTTGCCGATCAGCGCGTCGAACTCGTCCTGGAAGTCGGTCGTGGCGTGCGCCAGCGACCGGGTGAACATCGCGGCGTCGCGCTCGAAGAGCTCGTGCAGCGGTCGACCCGTGAGGTCGTGCTGATAGACGGTGAAGACGGCGGCTCGCCGCTGCTCGCTCCTGCGGGACATGCGCGGAGGACGATCGGGGCGATCAGGCCCGCGACATGTAGGCGCCGGTCTCCGTTTGGACCTTGACCCGCTCCCCCACGTTGATGAACAGCGGCACGCGGATCTCGGCGCCGGTCTCGAGCGTGGCCGGCTTGTCGCCGCCACCCGAGGCCGTGTCGCCGCGCAGGCCCGGCTCCGTGTGCGCGATCGTCAGCTCGACCGAGGCGGGAAGCTGGATGTCCGCCGGCTGATCGTCGATGAAGAGGATCTGGACCGTGTCGTTGGCCAGGATGAACCGCAGGGCCGACTGGACCTTGTCCAGCGGGATCGCGAGCTGCTCGAACGACTGGCCGTCCATGAAGTGCGCGTCGGCGCCGTCCTCGTAGAGGTACTGCATCGCACGGGCCTCGGTGTGGACCGGACGGAACTTCTCGCCAGCGCGGAAGGTCTTCTCGATCACGTTGCCGTCGCTGGCGCGGCGCAGCTTGCTCCGCACGAACGCGGCGCCCTTGCCCGGCTTCACGTGCTGGGTCTCGAGGACCTTGAAGACGACGCCGTCGACCTCGATGTGGTTGCCGTTCTTGAGCTGGTTCGTCGAAATCATGCGCGTTCGGAAGTGTACGGCCGGCCGCATGGTCGCGTCGGACTCCCCGTCCCCGAACGGTCCGGCGTCACGGAAGCGCGGCCCCGGCTATGCCACGATCGACCGCATGGCGCCCGCCGGATCCCGCTCGTGAACCCACCCGCGACGACCGGCCGTCCGACGCTGTCCAGGACCGCCGGCTACTGGATCTCCGCCGCGGTGATCGGGATCTCGCTGTTCAGCTCGTGCGCGCCGACGGCGCTCTACGACAGCTACCGCGAGGCGTGGGGCTTCTCGCCGTTCGTGCTGACCGCGGTCTTCGCGGCCTACGGCCTGAGCGTGCTCGTCGCGCTCGTCGCGGTCGGGCGGATCTCCGACACGGTGGGCCGGCGCCCGACGATGCTCGCGTCGCTCGCGCTGCTGCTGGTCGCGCTGGCGCTCTTCGTCGTCGCCGACGGCGTCGGCTGGCTGTTCGCCGCCCGGGCGCTGCAGGGGCTCTCGACGGGCGCCGCGATCGGCGCGGCAGGCGCGGCGATGCTCGACCTGCACCCGCGCGGCGACATGATCCGGGCGGGACGACTGAACGGCGCCACCAGCACCGGCAGCATGGGCATCGGGATCCTCGTCGCGGCGGTCCTCGTCGAGCACGGGCCGTGGCCCCTGCGGCTCCCGTTCGTGGTGATCATCGCCCTGGTGGCGCTGGTGATGGCAGGCGTCGCGCTGATGCCGGAGCCGGTCGAGCGCCGCGAGCGACTGCGGCTGCGGCCGGCGTGGCCGCACGTCCCTCGCGAGATCCGCGGCGCCTTCGCCTTCTCGAGCATGGGCGTCTTCGCGTCCTGGTCGATCGGCAGCCTGTTCCTCTCGCTGGGACCGCGGCTGACCGCGATCGAGCTCGACACCACCGACAAAGTGCTCGCCAGCCTCGGCGTCGTCGCGGTCTGCCTGGCGGGGACGCTCACCCAGCTCCTGACCGGGCGGTTGGACCCGTGGCGGTTGATGGCCGGCGGCTCGGTCGTGCTGGCGGTCGGCGTCGCGGCAACGATCGGCTCGCTGTCGCTCGGCTCGGGCGTGATCTTCGTGGCGGCCGCGGCCGTGATCGGCATCGGCTGGGGCGCCACGTACCTGGGCTCGCTCGGCGCGCTGACCACCGTCATCCCCGTCGCCCACCGGGCGGCGGTGATGTCCGCGATGTTCGTCGTCGCCTACCTGTCGATGTCGCTGCCCGCGCTCGTGGCGGGCGTGATCGCCACCGTCTGGGACGTGATCCCGGCGTTCCGCCTGCTCGGCGCGGTGGTGATCGTCGTGGCCCTCGCGGTGGCGGTGATCGCCCCGCGGATGCGGCCACCGCGCGCCGTGCCGGTCGAGGACGTCACGCTGGCGGTCGAGCCGGTGCTGAGCCCCTAGCGGCGCCCGCCCCTACGAGACCTCGACCAGCTCCTTGGTCACCGACGTGAAGACGTCCGAGCCGTCGGTCTTGACCGCGACCAGGTCCTCGATCCGCACGCCGTGGACGCCGGGGACGTAGATCCCGGGCTCGACCGTGACGACCTGGTCGGTCCGCAGCGGTCCGCTCGCGCGCGGCCCGAGCGTCGGCGCCTCGTGGACCTCGAGCCCCACGCCGTGACCGAGCCCGTGACCGAAGTGGTCGGCATGGCCGGCCTCGGCGATCAGGTCGCGCGCGATCGAGTCGACCGCGCGGGCGTCGACGCCGGCCCGGATCGCGCCGAGCGCCCGCTGCTGGGCGTTGAGCACCGTGGCGTAGACGGCGCGCGCTTCGTCCGAGAGCGGCCCGGTCGCGACGGTCCGGGTGCAGTCGGAGCAGTAGCCGTCGAGCACGCAGCCCCAGTCGACGGTCAGCAGCACCCCGGCGGGCACCGCGACGTCGCGCGGCGACGCGTGCGGCAGCGCGCCGTGCGCCCCGAACGCGACGATCGGGTCGAAGCTGTTGCCGCTCGCGCCGCGGCGACGCATCGCGATCTCCAGGTCGAGCGCGATCTCGCGCTCGGTCCGGCCGACGATCGGACCGTTCAGCACGATCTCGACGAACGCGGCGTCGGCCAGCTCGGCGGCGGCGCGGATCGCCGCCAACTCCGACCCGTCCTTGACCGCCCGCAGCGACGCGACGATGCCGGCGACCGGCACGAGCTGCTGGCCGATCTCGGCGGCGTTCGCCAGCCGCCGGTGGGCGGCGAAGCTCAGGTCGGCGTCGTCGAAACCGATCTTCGCCGCGCCGATCGGTAGGTGCTGGGCGATCCCGGCGCCGCCGAGGTCGCGACCGCCGTTGATCCGCTCCCACGGCTCGGGAACCTCGGACGCCGCCTGCTCGACGTAGCGGAAGTCGGTGACGAACCGGCGCAGCTCCCGCTCCTCGTCGCCGTGCTTCTCGCGCCCGACGACGACGACGGCGTTGCTGCCGGTGAACCCGGTCAGCCAGCGGATGTCGTGGAGGTTGGTGATCACGATGCCGTCGAGCTCGCGCTCGGCGACGATCGCGGCCAGTCGGGCGCCGCGGTCCGCGGCCAGCTCGGGAGTGATCATCGGTCTGCCGCCGGGGGTTCAGGATTGGCGCTGGGAACGTCGGCGTCGGGCACGTCGATGCCGTCGGTCGCCGCCGAGACGTTGACGTCGTCCGGCAGGGGATCGCCGGGCGATTCGTCCGGGTCGTCGTGGACCCGCGGCGTGTCCGGGCGGGACAGCGTCTCGCCGGTCGGGGTGCCGGTGCTCGGCGTCGGGACCGGAACGACGCTGACCAGGTGGTCGCGTAGCTGCTGCAAGGCGTCGCGGTAGCCGTCCGGCCCCTGGCCGGCCACGGTGGCCAGGCAGAGCTCGGAGATCACCGAGTGGCGGCGCCACTGCTCACGCTCGTGGACGTTCGATAGATGGACCTCGATCGCCGGGACGGCGGCCAGCTCCAGCGCGTCGCGGATCGCGTAGGCGTAGTGCGTCCAGGCGCCGGGGTTGATCACGATCCCGTCGACCAAGCCCTCGGCTCGGTGCAGGTACTCGACGAGGGCGCCCTCGTGGTTGGTCTGGAAGAACCGCGGCGTCAGGTCCAGGTCCTTCGCCCACTCGTCGATCTGCCGCTCGAGCTCGCGGAACGTCAGGCCGCCGTAGTGCTCCGGGTTGCGGCGGCCGAGTTGATCGAGATTGACGCCGTGGACCACGGCGACACGGAAGCGACGCATCGCCGGATCCTCGCACGCCGAAGCCGCCGAGCGACGCCTGCGTGCGCGGACGCCACCCGAACGGCGACGGGCGGTCCGCTACGGGGCGAGGGCCGCGATCGCCGCGCGCACGTCGCGGCTGGCGAGCTGCTGGCCGTAGCGCACGTCGCCGGGGGCCCGGACCACCACGAACGGCACCGGCTTGTCGCCCAGCCGCTTCTTGTCGCGGGTCGTCGCCTCGTGCACCGCGTCGACGTCGATCGCGCCGTCCATCCGGGTCGGCAGCCCGACGGCGGCGAGCAACTCGCCGACCTGGGCGCGCAACGCGTCCTGGCCCGAGAGCTGGAGCGCCGCCAGCAGGCCGAGGCCGACGGCCTCGCCGTGACGGTAGCGGCGGTAGTCGGTGACGGTCTCGATCGCGTGACCGATCGTGTGACCCAGGTTGAGCACCTGACGCCGCCCGCCGTCGCGCTCGTCGTCGGCGACGACCTGCAGCTTGGTCCGCGCGCAACGGGTGATCGTCAGCGGATCGACGGACGCGCCCGATGCGACGTGGTCCCACAGCGCACCGCCGGCGATCAACGCCGTCTTGACGACCTCGGCGTAGCCGGCGGCCAGCTCCTCGCGCGGCAGGGTCCCGAGCACGTCCGGATCGACCATCACCGCGGCGGGCTGGTGGTACGCGCCGACGTAGTTCTTGGCGGCGGGCAGGTCCACGCCGGTCTTGCCGCCGTAGGCGCTGTCGACCTGGGCGACGAGGGTCGTCGGCACCTGGACGACCGGCACGCCGCGCTGGAAGGTCGACGCGACGAATCCGGCCAGATCGCCGACCACGCCGCCCCCGATCGCGACCACGTGATCGGAGCGCGTGACCCCCTGCTCGATCAGCGCCGCCCAGACCCGCTCGCAGGTCTCCAGCGTCTTGTACGCCTCGCCGGCCGGGAACTCGACCAGCGCCGACAGCTCCGGGACGCGACCCGCGTGGTGCTCGGCGACCTGCTCGTCGGTCACGCCGATCCGCCGCGATCCTTCGGGCAGCGGCCACGGCGGCAGGTCGCGCAGAAGGCCGGGGCGCACCCACACCGGGTAGCCGCCGCCGGGCGTATGGGCCCAGAGCAGCGTCGCGCCCTTGGCGTCGGGCACCTGGCGGATCACCGGGACCGACGACGTCAGGAGCTGCCGGTCGACCTCGGGCAGCACGACGTCCGCAAGCCGCTCGTAGAGCGCGGCCCGCTGCCGGAACAGCGCCGCGAAGCTGCCGCGGTCGCGGGCCAGCGGACGGTCGGAGCGCTTGGCGCGGCGCCAGGCGGTCTCCAGGCTGACGTGCAGCCAGACCACGGTGTGACGCTCGAGCGCCTGCTGGACCTTCTCGGACTGGACGGTGCCGCCACCGAGCGCGATCACGCCGCCGTCGGCCTGGGCGAGCAGCTCGAGCGCGATCCGCTCCTCGACCGCGCGGAACGCCGGTTCCCCGTGCTTGCGGAAGTAGGCGGGGATCGTCGTGCCGACCTCCTGCTCGATCCGCTTGTCGGTGTCGACCATCCGCTCGCGGAGGACATTGGCGATCATCCGGGCGCCGGTCGTCTTGCCGGCCCCCATGAAGCCGACCAGGACGATCGCCGGCGTCGGCGCCTTGGCGCTGCTGCGGTCCCGGGACATCGAGAGCGTTGCCGTTAGCGCTTCCAGCCGATGCGCTGCTCGTAGGCAGCGATCGCGGCGCGCACGTCGTCGATGTGGTCGCCGCCGAACTTCTCGCGGTAGCCCGAGG
>JADMKN010000250.1 GCA_015478825.1 Patulibacter sp.
CGCGGGGTCACGCTGCACGGCCGCGACCTGCGGCACCGCAAGTCGCGGATCGCGACGCTCGCCGTGCTTCCCACGCAGCAGCTCATCGGGCTGGCCTCCGACGACCTGGCGCGGATGCTGCCCCGGCCGTTCCGCGGACGGATGCGCTCGCTCCCGGTCGGGCTGGCGCTCGACCGGTTCGGACCGCTCCCGCGCCGCGAGGCGCGCGCCGCGCTCGGGCTCGATCCGGACGCCGCGTTCCTGCTGTTCCCCTACGGAGCGGATCGCCGCGTCAAGCGGGTCGACCGGGCGCAGGAGCTAGCCGACGCGGTCGGCCTCCCGCTGCGCACCCTCGGCGGCCAGCCGCCCGCGACGATGCGCTCCTGGCTCAACGCCGCGACCGCGGTGGTGATCCCGAGCGAGCACGAGGGCTTCGGCCTGGCCGCCGTCGAGGCGCTGGCCTGCGACGTCCCGGTGCTGGCGACCCCGACCGGCGCGCATCCGGAGACCGTCGGCGCGGTCGACGGCTGCCTGTGCGCGCCGTGGGACCTCGAACGCTGGCGGACCGCGCTGGCCCCGCAGCTCCGCACCGAAGACCCTCGTGTTCCTGGCCGAGCGATCGCGGAGCGCCACGGAACGGCGGTCTACGCCGCGCGTCTCGTCGACGCCTGGCGCACGATCCTGTCCGCCGCGTAGACTCGGGCCCTCGGGTCTCCGCACGAACACGCCGTACCCGCTCCTCCTTCATGACCAGTCTCTTTGACCGCATCCGCCAGCGACGGGACCCGGGGTCCCCGCCGGACGGGCCCCAGGATCCGTCCACGGACGTTCCGTCCGCCGAGGCGCCGACCGAGGTCCATCCGACGGCGGCCGCGCCCGACGCCGCGACCGGCGACGCCGCTTCCAGCTCGCCGTCGAGCGACCCGGAGACCGTCCAGACCGCCGCCGCGGGCGACTCGTCGCCCGAGCCGCCGACGGAGACCGCTTCCGGTCCGGCGGACGCGCCGACGGCCGACGCGCCGACAGACGGGGAGGCCCCGGCGAGCGGCGACGCGCCCGCGACGCCCGACGCCCCGGCGACCGCCGAGACCCGCTCGCTCGCCGACGAGGCCGCGCTGGCCGCCGAGCTGCCCGACGCGATCCCGTCACGGGCCACGAAGCCGTCCCGCGGCTCGACCGGTCTGACGCCGCTGATTCCGTCCGATCCGGCAACGCCCGGGTCCGAGGCCGCCCCGCAGCCGGGCGCCACGCCGGAAGCCCCGGCGTCGCCGGCCGTGCCGCAGCCGCCGGTGCTCGGTCCGCCGACCGCGGGCGGGACCCCCGCCGCCGCGCCGCCGTCCCCGCCGACGGCCGCCCCGGCGCCGACGACCGCGCCGGAAGCGGCCGAGGCGCCGAAGGTGACGATCCGCAATCGCGGCCGGATGCGTCGTCGCCTGCGGTACCTGCGCCGGGTCCGCGAGCTCGGCTACCGCGACCTCGGCGGCCTCGTCTTCGAGCTCCGCCGTGCGCACGCGAGCAACCAGCTGCTCGTCGACGCCAAGGTCGACGCGCTCCGTCGGATCGACGCCGAGCTGCACGCGCTCGAGCACGGCCTGCGGGATTACCGCACGATCGAGGAGCTCCACGAGCCGGGCGTGTCGGTCTGCATCCGCTGCGGCGCGCTGCACGGCAGCGACGCCAACTACTGCCCGCAGTGCGGCGTCAGCGTGACCACCCCGGTCGCCACCGTCAGCGCCGCGGCCCCGCCGCCGGCCACCGTCGACGGCGGCACGCCCGTCGAGGCGGAGCCGGCCCCCGCCACGCCCGCGTCCGCGTCCGCGTCCGCGTCGGAGGATCCGGCGTCCCCGTCCGGCGACCCGCGTCCGCGCGCCGAGGTGCCCGCAGCGCCCAGCGCCACCCCCGACGAGCCGACGACGCCCGCGGACGCCGCGGCGCCGGGCGATGCGCCCACGACGCCGGCGGATCCGGCCCCGGACAGCGCGGAGAACGGGGAACCGACCGTGGTGCTCGAGGACGCCTCCGCGCCGTCCGGGAACGACACGGACACGACGGCCGACGAGCGATGAGCCGGACCCCTCCGGCGGAGATCGCGTGCCCGCGCTGCGGCGCGCCGGTCGGCACCGAGCAGGCGTGGTGCCTGACCTGCGGCGCCCCCGCGCGCACGCGGATGCGGCCGACGCCCAACTGGAAGCTGCCGCTGGTCGCGATCGCCGCGATCGTGCTGATCGTCGCCGGCGGCACCGTCGGCGCGTTCGTCGCGCTGACGACCGACAACCAGGCGCCGAAGGCGAGCACGACGCCGACCACCAGCGTGCCCGAGGCCGTCCCGCCCGCGGCGACGCCCGAGCCCGCGCCCGTCGATCCGAACGCCCCGGTCGATCCGAACGCCCCGGTCGATCCGAACGCCCCGGTCACGCCGCCGGCGACGCCGCCCGCCGCGACGACGCCGGCCCCGCCCGCCTCCACGGGCGCCGGCACCGGCGCCACCCCGGCGCCGCCGCCGCCCGCGACCACCGACGCCGCGAACTGAACCGCCCGCCCCGGCTCGGCGTAGCGGCTCGGGGGCCCCGCTAGGCCGAGGCGGCCGCGCCGTCGCGGCGCAGGATCGACCAGCGCCGGGCGTGCGCCGCGCGGAGTTGCTCGACCACGTACGGCGGCGCGTCCGGGACGTCCGGTGGCGCGGGCGCGGGCTGCGCCCAGGCCTCCAACGTCGTCGCAACCGACCGGGCGAGCGCGTCCACCGCGTATCCGCCCTCCAGCACCATCCCGACCGGCACGCCGAGCTCGTTGCCCAGCGCGTGGACCGAGCGGGCGATCCGGGCGAAGCCGTCGTCGCTGACCTCGCAGTCCGCCAGCGGGTCCTCGCGGTGCGCGTCGTAGCCGCCCGAGACGAGGATCAGCTGCGGTTGGTACTCCCGGGCCACGGGCAGCACGACCGCGTCGACCAGCGAGGTCCAGACGTCGTCGCCCGAGCCCGGAGGGACGGGCAGGTTGACCGTGAAGCCGGCGCCGGCGCCGTGACCGATCTCGTCGACCGGCCCGGTGCCGGGGTAGAGCGGCGACCCGTGGATCGAGCAGAACAGCACGTCGGACGAGCCGGCGAAGATCTCGGCGGTGCCGTTGCCGTGGTGGACGTCCCAGTCGAAGATCATCGTCCGCTCGACCCGGAACGCGTCCCGGGCGCGACGCGCGGCGACCGCGACGTTGTTGAGCAGGCAGAAGCCCATCGGCTGCGCCGTCTCGCAGTGGTGACCGGGCGGCCGGTGCAGCGACACCGCCCGTCGCGCGCGGCCGGAGCAGAGCTCGTCGACGACGGCCACCGCCCCTCCCGCGGCGTGCAGGGCCGCGTCCCACGAGCCGGCGGAGACGATCGTGTCGGCGTCGATCATCCCGCCGCCGGTCGCGGCGAGCGCCCGAATCCGGGCCACGTGCGTCTCCGGATGCACGGCGTGCAGCTCCGAGAGCGTCGCCGGAGCCGACGGCCGCGGATCGAACCCGCACCAGTCGCGGGCCGCCAGCTCCCGCTCGATCGCGGCGATCCGGGCGGCGCGCTCGGGATGCGACCCGGTGTCGTGCCGCATCGAGGATTCGTGGTGGAAGAGCGGGAGCGCCACGACGGATACCGTACCCGTCATGTCCGAGGGGCCAGAGACGACCACCGACGTCCTGATCGTCGGGGCCGGCGCCGCCGGGCTCTACGCCGCGCACTGCGCCGCTCGCGCGGGCGCCCAGGTCACCGTGGTCAGTGCCACGCCGCTCGCCGAGACCGCCTCGTACTGGGCGCAGGGCGGCGTCGCCGCGGCGCTCGCGGTCGACGACAGTCCGGCCGCGCATCTCGCCGACACCCGCCGGGCGGGCCGCGGCCTGATGCGCGAGAGCGCCGGAGTCACGCTCTGCCAGGAGGCCCCGGACGCCGTCCGCGACCTGGAGTCGCTCGGCGTCCGCTTCGACGGCGACCGCCAGGGACGTCGGGTGCTCGGCCTGGAGGGCGGGCACACCCACCGCCGCGTCGTCCACGCCGGGGGCAGCGCCACGGGCCGCCGGCTCGTCCGTCAGCTCGCCGGGCGCCTGGTCCAGGTCCCGCAGGTCACCGTCTACGAGCAGACGCGGGCAGCCGCCGTCTGGACCAGCGAGGGTCGCTGCGTCGGCGTCGTCACCGAGGACGGGCGGCGGATCCGGTCGCGCGCCACGATCCTGGCCTGCGGCGGCTCGGCCGCGCTCTGGAGCCGGACGACCAACCCACCGGGGTCGATCGGGATCGGCTTGCAGCTCGCCTTCGCCGCCGGGGCGGATCTCGCCGACCTCGAGTTCGTGCAGTTCCACCCCACGGCCGTGACCGGCGTCCCCGGCCGCGAGGGCTTCCTCGTGACGGAGGCGATCCGCGGCGAGGGCGCCGTGCTGCTGAACGGGCGCGGCGAGCGGTTCGTCGAGGAGCTGTCGCCGCGCGACGAGGTCGCGCTGGCGGTCTGGCGGACGATGCGCGAGGACGACGCGTCGCACGTGTTGCTCGACATGCGCGCGGTCGACGTGGCCGGCTTCCCGAACGTCGTCGGCGCGCTCCGCGAGTCGGGTCTCGACCCGGCAACGACCCCGATCCCGGTCGCCCCGGCCTGCCATTACACGATGGGGGGCGTGGCCTGCGACCTCGACGGCGCGACCAGCGTGCCCCAGCTCTTCGTGATCGGGGAGACCTCGTGCACGGGGCTGCACGGCGCCAACCGACTCGCGTCGAACTCGCTGGCCGAGTGCGTCGTCTTCGGCGGCCGCGCCGCCCGCGCGGCGCTCGACGCGCCACCGCTTCCCCCGTCACCGCGGATCGAGCCCGCTCCGCGGGCCCCCGCGATCGTCACGCCGTCGGCGGCCACCCGAGCCGCGCTCTGGGACCACGCGGGGATCGAGCGCGACGCCGCCGGGCTGCGGACCCTGCTGGACGACGAGCACCCGCTGGCCCGCGCGATCGGAGCGGCCGCGCTCGGGCGCGAGGAGAGCCGCGGGGCGCACCGCCGGACCGACTTCCCCCGGACCGACGCCGCGCTCGACGGGGTGCACACCGTGGTCAGCCCCGCCGTCGCCGGCGACGTGCCCCCGGCGCGGCGCGAGCGCTGGACCTGAAGCGGCGCCTCGGGCGACCATCAGGCGCGTCCGATCGGCGCTTCAACACGGCATAAATACGCCGTCCTTAATCGGAACCCAACATTCCGGGGGTTTCTACGGGTAAGACGACTACCAACCGTCGTCGCTACGCCATGTACCACCTTTCTCGGACCCTGTACCGCGACATCGTTCACCAGCTGCCCGCCGGGAGCTGCCGTGCGACGCAGGAGCGCCTGCTCCGCTCGTGCGAGCTGACCGTCGAGCGACTGGTCACGGACCCGCACTACTTCGCGCATCCGGCGCGCTCGCTCTTCCAGGAGATCCGGTTCCTGTTCCCCATCGCGGCACAGGCCCGGGTCTGGCAGGTCGTCGACGCCTACGTCACGACCATGGCGGACGAGCTGCGCCGCAACCCCCATCTCAGCCACGACCTGGCCGGCACCAAGCCACGCTGCCAGTCCACCACCCGGCGCGGGCAGCCGTGTCAGCGCGACCCCCTCCCGGGCTCGCGCTACTGCCCGTCCCACCAGCACCTCAGCGCCACCGACGAGGCGTTCGCCGAGGTCACGGACGACCGTTCCCTGACCGCCGCGCTCGCCGCGTAGCGCGCGAGCCTCGACGTCCGGCGGGTCGGCCCACCGGACGTCGCCGCGCGACGGACTCCGCGACCCCGCTAGCCTGCCGGGCGATGCTCCTGGGGGTCGATGTCGGCGGCACGTTCACCGACGCCGTGCTGGTCGACGGCGAGCGGATCCACACCGCCAAGGCCCCCACCACCCCGGACGACCAGTCGCAAGGCGTGCTGGCCGCGATCCGCGCGGTGCTCGACGTCGCCAGCGCCGAACCGGCGGCGATCGACCAGTTCCGACACGGCATGACGGTGGCCACCAACGCGCTGCTGGAAGGTCGCCTCGCCCGCACCGCGTTCTGCGCGACCGCCGGGTTCACGGACATCGTCGAGCTCGGCCGCCAGGACCGGCCCCGGCTCTACGACCTGGCTGCCGCTCGGCCGGCGCCGCTGACCGCCGTCGAGCGCCGCGTGGCAGTCGCGGAGCGGTGCGGGCCCGACGGCGTCGAGCAGCCGCTCGACGACGAGGAGATCGCCCGGGTCTGCACGGCGGTCGCCGCGCACCGACCCGAGGCCGTGGCGGTGGTGCTGCTGCACGCCGACCGCTGGCCCGAGCACGAGCAGCGACTCGGCGCCGCGCTCCGCGACCAGCTCGGTCCCGACGTCCACGTCTCGCTGTCGCACGCGGCCGTCGGCACCTTCCGCGAGTACGAGCGCGGAGCCACGACCGAGGTCGACGCCGCCGTGACCCCGCTGGTCCGCCGCTATCTGCGCCAGCTCGCGGCCCGCTGCCGCGACGAGGGAATCGCCGTTCCCGAGGTGCTGCAGTCCTCCGGCGGCGTCTGCGCCCTGGAGGACGCCGCCCGGCGCGGCGCGACGACGGTGCTGTCGGGACCGGCCGGCGGCGCCGCGGCCGCCGCGATCGTCGCCCGCGCGACCGACCAGCCCGACCTGCTCTGCTTCGACATGGGCGGCACGTCCTGCGACGTGCTGGTCGTCGACGGGGGACGCGTCCAGGAGCAGGGTGGCGGGGAGATCGCCGGACGGCCGATCGCGCTGCCGACCGTCGACATCCACACGGTGGGCGCCGGCGGCGGCTCGATCGCCTGGGCGGACGCCGGCGGCGCGATGCGGGTCGGTCCGCAGTCGGCCGGGGCCGTGCCCGGGCCCGCCGCCTATGGCCACGGGGGCGACCAGCCGACGGTGACCGACGCCCACGTCGTCCTCGGCACGCTCGACCCGGCCGTGCCGCTGGCGGGCGGGATCGCGCTCGACGTCGACGCCGCGAACGCCGCGGTCGACCGGCTCGCCGCGCGACTGGACCTGGACCGCGCGACCTGCGCCCGAGGGATCCTGCGGATCGCCGACGCCGAGATGGCCCAGGCGCTGCGGGTGATGACCGTCGAACGCGGTCTCGACCCGCGCCGCTTCACCCTGCTGGCCTACGGCGGCGCGGGGGGCCTGCACGCCGCCGGCCTGGCCGCCCGGCTGGGCATCCGCCGCGTGCTGATTCCGCAGGCGGGCGGCGTGCTCTCGGCCCTGGGGCTCGCCGCCGCCGAGCGCCGCCGCGACCGGGCGCGCACGCTGCTGCTGCGCGGCGACGCGATCACCGCCGAGGCGCTGCGACCGACCGACGACGGCGAGGGCGTCAGCATGGCCTACGACGTGCGCTACGCCGGACAGGCGTTCGAGTTGACGGTCCGCCCCGAGCGTCGTGACCCGTCGGCGCTGCGGGAGGCCTTCGACGCCGCCCACGCCGAGCGCTACGGGTTCGCGGACCCGGACGCCACCCTGGAGCTGGTCACCGTGCGCGAGACCCACCGCCAAGCCGGTCCGCCGGTGGCCCTCGGGGCCGTCGACGACGCCCGGGACCGCGCCCCGCAGGAGGGCCCGGCGGTCGTCAGCCTGGCGGGCGCGACCGTGGTCGTGCCCGAGGGCTGGCACGTGCGCTGCGACGCGCAGGGCACGCGGTGGCTGGAGTGCCCACCGTCGATCGAGCCGATCGCCCCGGCGCCCTGGGAGCGTGATCGATGAGCGCGAACGACCCGGATCGAGCCCTGCCGACCCTCGACGCGATCGAGCTGCAGGTGCTCGTCGGCGCGTTGCGGGCCGCGTGCGACGAGATGGGCGCGGTGCTGATCCGCAGCGCCCACTCGCCGAACATCACCGAGCGACGCGACTGCTCGACCGCCCTGTTCGACGCCACCGGCCAGCTCGTCGCGCAGGCCGAGCACATCCCCGTGCACCTGGGCGCGATGCCGGCGTCGGTCGCTGCCGTCCGCGACCGCCCGCAGGCGCCCGGCGTGAGCTGGATCCTCAACGACCCCTACGCGGGCGGCTCGCATCTCCCCGACATCACGGTCGTCACCCCAGTGTTCCACTGCAACGAGCCGTCACCGATCCTCGTGGGGTTCGCAGCCGCGCGGGCCCACCACGCCGACGTCGGCGGCCCGACGCCCGGCTCGACGCCGTTCGACTCGACGCGGCTCGACGAGGAGGGCGTGGTGATCCCGCCGACCCCGCTGACGGCCGAGCTGATCGACGAGCTCGTCGGGCGGATGCGCGCGCCCGAGCAGCGCCGCGCCGACCTGCGGGCCCAGCTCGCGGCATGCGAGGCCGGCGCCGCCCGCCTCGCGGCGCTGGTCGACGCGCGCGGACCCCGCCCGTTCGCCTCTGCGGTCCAGGACGTGCTGGCCTACGGGGAGCGACGGATGGCCGCCGCGCTCGCGAGCGTGCCCGACGGCACCCGCCGGTTCGAGGATCTGCTCGAAGGCGTCGCCGGGCCGATCCCGCTGCGGGTCGCGGTGACCGTCGCCGGCGGGTCCGTGACGATCGACCTCCGCGACGCGCCCGACCAGGGCCCGCACAACCTCAACTGCCCGCGCGCCGTGACCGAGTCGGCGTGCCTGTTCGCGATCCGCGCCGTGGTCGATGACCCGGAGCTGCCGACCGACGACGGCACGCGTCGCCAGATCCGCGTGCTGACCCGACCCGGATCGCTGCTCCACGCCGTGGAGCGTCCCGACGGCTTCCGGCCGGCGGTGGTCGCGGGCAACACCGAGACCAGCTCCCGCGTCGCGGATCTCGTGCTCGGCGCGCTCGGCCGCGCGCTCGGACAGGGCACGATGAACAACCTCACGCTCGGGGACGCGACGCAGACGATGTACGAGACGATCGCCGGCGGGCAGGGCGCCCTGCCGCACGCCGACGGCCCGAGCGCGGTCCACGTCGCGATGTCGAACACCCGGAACACCCCGGTCGAGGCGCTCGAGGTGTCGTTCCCCGTGCGCGTGGTGCGGTACGAGGTGCGCCGAGGTAGTGGGGGCTCCGGACGCCACCACGGTGGTGACGGTGTGGTGCGCGAGGTCCGCACGCTGGTACCGCTGGAATATCACCTGTTGACCGAGCGCAGGACCCAGCCGCCTCGCGGCGCCGAGGGCGGCGGCGACGGCGAGGTAGGGCGCAACTTCCTCGACGGAACGCCGCTCCCCGCGAAGTCGGGAGGACCGCTCCGAGCGGGCCAGGCACTCCGTATCGAGACCCCGGGCGGCGGCGGGCACGGCTAGCCGTACCCCCGCCCACGGACGGTCGCCCCGGACCGGATCATCCGTGCGCTGCGGCACGGATTGCGGGTTCCCCCTTGGAATTTTCATCGTTCTCTGCAACCATGATGACTCCGTCCCGTTGCGATCTCCGCATAGTTGCGGCTGCGCACGGGATCGCTCATCATCAACAGTTGGTTTTCGCCCCATGCCGATTGCATTCAAGGAATGGGCGGTCACGGTTCGTGCCCTCGCGGAGGGTGAGCAGTTGCTCACGTTGCGCAAGGGTGGGATTCGGGAGGAGCACAAGCACTTCCGTCTCGACCACGATCGCTTCTTCCTCTACCCCACATTCGATCATCAGCGCAACGACGTCATCCGGGAGTCCCATCTCCCGGAGCTGCGTCGCGCCCTCGAGGAAGGCGTATGGCCCGACGGTGATCCGCCGCCGACCGCGCTGACCGAGGACGGCGGCATCCCCCAGCCGGAGCGCGTGCGCATCCGGGCGTGGGCCGAGGCCGTTGGCCACTACACGGTGACCGACTCCCGGGTCGTCGAGGCGCTGTCCCCGTACTACGTGTGGACTCCCGACTACGCCGAGAAGCGACTGCAGTGGAAGCATCGCCACCCGCTCCACGTGGTGCTGCTGCGCGCTTACCGGATCCCGCGTCCCGTCACGGTTCGCGTGCGGGACGACTTCGGCGGATGCCGGTCGTGGCTCGAGATCCAGCGTGATCTGCCGTTCGAGGGCACCCCGGTGCTGTCCGACGACGAGTTCACGCGGGCGACCGACCAGATCGAGTCGATCCTGGACGGCGCCGCCGAGCGCGCGACGGTCCCGGCCCTCGCCTGAGGAAGCCGCGGGCGCGTCGCATCTCGCGACGCGCTTCGTTCAGCAGTACGGGTCAGGCGACGGCGTCGTCGGTCACCGTGACCGCGACCTCGTCGATCGTGCCGTCGCCGGCGATCAGGTAGCTGCGGATCTCGGGCTCGTCGGCCTTCGTCCCGACGATCAGCCACTCGACGCCGGGCCAGAACGCGGCGAAGTTGACGTCGGTCTGCGACGGGTAGGGCGCCGACCGGGTGTGCGAGTGGTAGATCACCCCGACGTCGTCACCGGCGTCCTCGATCGCGTTGTGCACGCGCAGCAGGTCCTGCGGGGACAGCTCGAAGCCGAAGACCTTCGGGCCTTGGAGCGCGTTCTCGAGCTCGTGGACGGTCGTCACGACGCCGTCCCGGACGCCGAGGACCCCACAGCACTCGTCCGGAGCGTCGCGCAGCGCGTGGGCGACGACCCGGTCGAGCGCCGACCGACGAATCTGCACCGTCAGCGGTCCTCGGTGACGCTCTGGTTCGCGACCGGCGCCTCGACGGGCTGCGGCGGCGCGCCGACCTGGGCCGGCGCCCGCCGCTCGCGCGGCAGGATCGGCTCGTCGTGATCGTGCGAGTCGCCCGAGGACGAGATGCTGTCCTTGAACTCGCGCATGCCCTTGCCGAGCGACTTGCCGACTTCGGGAAGCTTCTTGGGGCCGAGGACCAACAACGCGATCACGAGGATCACGATGATCTCGGCCGGACCGATATTCGGCATCAGATCACCACCATAGGGTTGATTCGAGCGACTCGATCTCGTCGAGCGGCTTCGTGTAAATGCCCGACGAGAGATACTTCCACCCGTCGTCGCAGACGATGAAGACGACGTTGCCCTCGTCCATCTCGTTGGCGATCCGCACGGCGACCCGGGCGATCGCGCCCGAGCTCACGCCGGCGAAGAGGCCTTCCTCGTCGAGCAGCTTGCGGGTCCAGACGATCGCGTCGCTGTTGGTGACGAAGATCTTCCGGTCGAGCAGCGACAGGTCGATGATCGGCGGGATGAACCCGTCGTCGAGCGAGCGCAGTCCCTGGACCGGCTCGCCCTGCATCGGCTCGGCCGCCACGATCTTGACGCGGTCGCCGAGCTCCTCCTTGAAGCGGCGGGCGTTGCCCATCAGGGTGCCGCCCGTGCCCAGACCGGCCACGAACGCGTCGATCTGGCCGTCGAGCTCCTCGAGGATCTCGAGGGCCGTCCCGTTGTAGTGGGCGAGCGGATTCGCCGGGTTGCCGTACTGGTACGGCATCACGTACTGCGGGTTCTCGGCCGCCATCTTCTCGGCCATCCGGACCGCGCCGTTGGAGCCCTGGTCACCCGGCGAGTAGACGATCTCTGCGCCGTACATCTTGAGCAGGTCGGTGCGCTCCTGCGTGACGTTGTCCGGCATCACGACCTTGAGCTTGTAGCCCTTGCGCCGGCAGATCATCGCGAGCGCGATCCCGGTGTTGCCGGAGGTCGGCTCGAGGATGATCGAGTCCGGACCGATCGTGCCGCGGGCCTCGGCGTCCTCGATCAGCGAGCGGGCGACGCGGTCCTTGACCGATCCGGTCGGGTTGGCCGA
>JADMKN010000251.1:0-1288 GCA_015478825.1 Patulibacter sp.
TGGATCCGCGCGCCACCGGAGTCGTTGATCCCGATCACCGGGCAGCCGATCTTGCCCGCCAGGTCCATCACCTTGCACATCTTCTCGGCCATGACCTCGCCGAGCGACCCCCCGAAGACCGTGAAGTCCTGGGAGAAGACCGCGACCGGACGGCCGTCGATCGTGCCGTGGCCGGTGACCACCGCGTCGCCCCACGGACGGTCCTTCTGCATCTCGAAGTCGTGGGTGCGGTGCCGGACGAAGGTGTCGAGCTCCTGGAAGCTGTTGTCGTCGAGCAGCTTCTCGATCCGCTCGCGCGCGGTGTACTTGCCCTTCGCGTGCTGCTTCTCCACGGCCTTCTCGGAGGCGGAGTGGATCGCCTGGTGGCGGTGTTCGCGAAGCAGCTCGAGCTTTTCCTCGAACGTCTCGGGAGATTGCAGACGCTGGCTCATGAGACGGCGGATGCTATCCGCGCAGCCAGTTTTCGTGCGCGCCGGGGAACGGGGAACCCGACGACCATCGGTTTGGACGATCCGTCGAGGGCGTCGCGCGCGGACTGGAGTGCGGTTTGACGCCTCTACCGGAGCGAACCGCACACCAGACCTCGCGCGCGTGCCCGACGCGCGAGGCGGCCATGCACCGACCGTCGACCGGAAGTGCCAGCATGACCACATGCGTCCTCGTCTGTCTCGCATCCTCGCGGCCGTTCTCGTCGTCCTGCTCGGCGCGGCGGCGACCGTCCCCTCCGCGTCGGCCCACGGCGGCGCCACACTCGCCGAAGGCGGCTCCGACGGCGTCCGGATCCTGCTCCAGGGCACCGATTCGACGACGAGCGACGGGGCCGCGGCGGTCGACCTGTCGACCGTCGTCCGGGGGCCCGGAACCGACGACGCCGAGGTCACCTTCTGGGTCCGCCCCGCGGGCGGGGAGACGTTCCGCGTGGCGACCGAGCGGGACGATGCGGGGGTGTCGCACGCCGACGTGCCGACCGAAGGCCGCGGGTCGTGGCGCGAGTGGGACGTCTCGGCGGTGGTGCAGCTCGACGACGGGACCCGTCTGCGGGTGAGCAACGCCGAGGCCAACCCGCCCGGTCCGGACCCGGCGTCGACCCCGGGCGGCGGCGCGAGCGGTCCCGATCCGGACAGCGACGAGGGCGCGGCCACGACGACCGAGACCACGACGACGACCCCGAGCGAGACCACCACGGAGACGGCGCCGACCGAGACGGTCACGACCGAGACCGCGCCGTCGACCACGGCGACCGCGACGGACGACGACGGCGCCCCGGTATCCGACGTCACCGGCGAGG
>JADMKN010000251.1:1298-11561 GCA_015478825.1 Patulibacter sp.
GGCGCCCCCGGCTGGGTCATCCCGAGCCTGATCGCGATCGTGCTGATCGCGCTCGCCTGGGCGGTCTTCTTCCGCCGGCCGAAGCACGGCGAGGACGGCGGTGACGGCAACGACCACCGGGGCGGCGACGCCGGCCAGGGTCCGCCACCGGGCGCCGGGCCGCGATAGGGCCGGGGTCCGCAGCCCGGCGGGCCCGGTCCGTCGTAGCGGCTCGACCTGTTGATGTTGTGCTCGTAGTGCTGGCATAACCTCAACAGGTCACCCCGCGGTCCCTGCCACCCCGCACGCCCACCGCCCCGCGGGGTCCCGCCGGAGCCGCGCGCAGGCACGTCCCGCGCCCAAGCATCGCGACTTCACTGGTTGACCACGCGGCGTCCACCGCGCGTTCACATTCTTGGTGCCTGCAAGCTCGATGGTGCGTGGCTGGTCCCGGTTCGGGCCACCGCGGCGATCGTTCGCCGACCACGCCGGCCGGGGCTGTCCCCGTACCCCCACCTCACCATCAGGAGTTCGGATGTCCGGATCTCGATTCGCCGCGCCCCCGCGCGAGCGAAGCGCCGCAGCCGCCCCATCATCCGCCGCGCCCGCGGGCCGGCTGAGCGTTCCGCCCACCCCGGCGTTCCCCGCCCAGCGCCGGCGCCGTCGGCTGGCCGCCCCGGCGACCGCCCTCACCCTCGCGCTGCTCGCCCCCTCGGCCGCGCACGCCGCCAACCTGACCGTCACCGACGAGACCGAGAAGGTCGGTCCCGGGGTCGAGCTGCGTCACCTCAAGCAGCTCACCTCCAAGGGCTGGATCGACGTCCAGGCGCTGTCGGTCGACATGCAGCGCGAGGGCGTCACGACCGACCTGCTGACCGCCGGGCCGGTGGCCGCGGTCGACACCGTCCGTTCGATGGCCGACAAGGCCGGCGCCGTCGCGGGCGTCAACGGCGGCTTCTTCGACATCGGCAACTCCGGCGCCGCCAACGGCCCGCAGATCCAGAACGGGATCTTCCTCAAGTCCGGCCCCGGGTCGGAGAACGTCGCCGGCGTCACGAAGGACCGGCTCGGCACGATCGCCAGCATCGCGCTCGAGGGCACGATCACGCTGCCGTCGGGCCCGCTGCCCGCCGCGTCGTTCAACGCCTCCTCGGTCGCCGCCAACGGCGTCGGGATCTACACCCCCGGTTGGGGGTCCTACAGCCGCGAGCGGGTCGGCGTCGCGAACGTCGCCGAGGTCCAGGTGACGGGCGGCGTCGTCAGCGCGGTCAACCCGACCCAGGGCGGCACCGGCCAGCTCCCGGACGGCACGATCGCCCTGGTCGGTCGCGACAGCGCCGCCGACAAGCTGCGCGAGCTCGAGGTCGGCGACCCGGTCACGGTCGAGTACGCCCCGAAGGTCAGCAACGGCGCGGACCTGCAGTTCGCCCTCGGCTACAACAACCAGCCGCTCGTCCAGGACGGCGTGGTCCGCCCCAACGGCGACACGTCGCTCGCGCCGCGCACGGCGATGGGCTTCTCCGACAACGGCCGCAAGATGATCCTGGTCGTCGCCGACGGCCGCCAGGCCAACGTCCTGGGGCCCACGCTCCAGCACACCGGCGAGATCATGAAGGACCTCGGTGCCGAAACGGCGGTCAACCTGGACGGCGGCGGCTCGTCGACGATGGTCGCGCGCCCGCTCGGCGCGTTCAGCACCACCGTGCGCAACACCCCGTCCGACGGCGCCGAGCGCAACGACCCCGACGGCGTCGGGGTCTTCGTCGCGCCGGGCAACGGTCAGGTCGACGACCTGGTCGTGACCCCCTCGAAGGACGAGGCGCGGGTCTTCCCCGGCCTCAGCCGGACCTTCCACGCCAAGGCCGTCGACAACCAGCTCGCCCCGGTCGAGATCGCCCGCGGCAACGTGCGTTGGAGCGCCCCGGGCGCGACCGTGTCGAACGGCCTGCTGAAGGCCCCGGCCGACGCGAAGGGCAGCATCGAGCTGCGCGCCACGACCGACGGGGCGCAGACCAGCACGGACGTCCGGGTGCTCGGCCCGCTGCATGCCCTGGAGCTGTCCCGCACGCGCCTGTCGTTCGCGGTGGCATCCGGCTCGACGACCCTGACCGTGACCGGTCGCGACCCGCACGGGTTCACCGCGCCGATCGAGGCCGCCGACCTGGACCTGGAGTACGACCGCAGCGTGATCCGCGTCGTGCCCGACGGCACCGCGCTGAAGATCATCCCGCTGACCGACGGCGGCACGCTGCTGCGGGTCAGCGCGGGCGGCAGGACGGCGACGCTGCCGACCACCGTCGGCGTGACCACCAGCGAGCTGTACAAGTTCGACGCGGAGGACGAGACCAGCCGTTGGACGACCAACGGGACCTCGGGCGTCACCAAGACGCTCTCGAAGGACCCCGACGGCCTGCGCCTGACGTACGCCCCGGGTCGCAACATGGGGATCTCGAAGACCCCGATCGACACGCGGATCGAGGTCCCGGGACAGCCGCTGCGGATCCGGGCGCGCGTCTACTCCGACGGCCCGACCGAGTTCGGCAGCCTCTACTGGATCGACGCCTCCGGCGCGTCGAAGAACATGCTGATCCAGGGCCCTCGCGGTGAGGGCTGGACCGACCTGACGTGGACGCTCCCGAGCGACACGAAGTTCCCAATCAAGATCTCGCAGATCCAGGTGATCGAGACCAGCGTCGCCCGTCAGCGTCCCGGCTACGTGATCTTCGACAAGATCGAGGCCGACAACGCCGCGACGGTCGACATCCCGGAGCCCGAGGCGCCGCAGCCGCAGCGCCTGTTCTCGCCGGACGGTCGCACCAACGGCCAGGACGACTTCTCGTACGCGACGTTCGCGGACATCCAGTTCACGGCGACCGACCAGACGCTCGCCAAGGTGGGCATCGCCGGTCTCAAGCGCGTGCGCCAGACCGACGTCGACCTGGTCGTCCTCAACGGCGACATCACCGACTACGGCGAGCAGGCCGACGTCGAGCTCGCCCGCGAGGTGCTCGAGGACGGTGGCTGCCAGCTCGTGCCACTCGACCAGGAGATCGGCAAGCAGCTCGACGCGGCCCCGACCGAGAGC
Organism: Patulibacter sp.; assembly: GCA_015478825.1. Lineage (GTDB taxonomy): Bacteria > Actinomycetota > Thermoleophilia > Solirubrobacterales > Solirubrobacteraceae > Patulibacter. The sequence continues at coordinate 4,363 of JADMKN010000251.1, forward strand.
ACCGTGCCGTGCGTCTACGTGCCGGGCAACCACGAGTCGTACGTTCGTGGCGGTCAGGGCTCCCTGAACGACTGGAAGGCCGAGTTCGGCGACGCCTTCGGCACGTTCGACCACAAGGGGACCCGGTTCATCTTCCTCAACAGCGCGCTGGGCAACCTGCGGGTGTCGGACTTCGACCAGCTTCCGATGCTCGAGGACGCCCTGACCGCGGCGATCGACGACCCGACGGTCAAGAACGTGTCGGTCTTCGCCCACCACCCGGTGGACGATCCACTCGAGACGAAGGCCAGCCAGCTCACGGACCGCACCGAGGTCGAGCTGATCAAGACGCTGCTGACGAACTTCCGCGAGCAGAGCGGCAAGGGCGCCGCGATGACCGGCGGTCACGCCTCGAACGCGTTCACCCACAACGACGAGGGCGTCCACTACAGCGTGGTCAGCTCGACCGGCAAGGGCGCCTACGGCGCGCCGGACCGCGGCGGCTTCAACGGCTGGAACCGCTGGAGCGTCGACCAGGCCGCGAACGCCGATCAGCAGTGGCTGACCGGCGAGGTCCGCGCGTTCGCGCAGTCGATCACCCTGAACGCGCCCGAGTCGGTCGAGGTCGGCGCGAAGGCGACCCTCAGCGGCAGCATCGTGCAGCCCAACGGCGTGCAGCCCGGGACCCGCGTGGTGCCGCTGCGCTACCCGATGTCGGTTCGTTGGAACGGCTCGGATTCGCTGGCGATCGGCAGCGGCGAGGCCGCGACCGACGCCGCCCGCAAGGCCGGCAAGGTTGCGATCCTCGACCCGGCCACCCGGGAGCTGACCGCCCTGAAGCAGGGAACGGTCACGGTCTCGGTGACCAACGACTCGATGCGCGAGTACACCGACGAGGCGTCGCTCGAGCCGATCGTCGAGCGGCAGACGATCCAGGTCGGTCCGTCGACCGGTCCGGGTCCGAAGCTGAGCGCCGACGTCCCGGTCTTCTCGGCCCAGCCGGTCGGGATGATCAGCGCCCCGCAGCCGGTCACGGTGACCAACCAGGGCGACGAGCCGATGACGATCAGCGACATCCGGATCGCCGCTTCGGGCGCGTCCGAGGGCCTGTTCTCGGTGGCGGCCGAGACCTGCGAGTCCGACGCGATCGCGCCCGGCGAAGCGTGCCGCGTGCTGGTGCGGTTCGCGCCGACCCAGCCGGACGTGACGAGCAACGCCGAGCTGGTGATCACGGCGAACACCGCCGACCGCGAGCACACGGTGGCGCTGTCCGGCACGAGCATCCCGATGCCGGAGGGCATCCCGGGGCAGGACGGCGAGCCGGGCGAGACCGGTCCGGCCGGTCCGCAGGGTGAGGCGGGTGTTCCGGGCCAGCCGGGCGCCGACGGCGCGGCCGGTCCGCAGGGTCCCGCCGGTCTGCCGGGCGTTCCGGGCCTGCCGGGGATCCAGGGCGTTCCGGGGATCCTCGGTCCGCAGGGTCCGGCCGGCCCCAAGGGCGACCGCGGCAAGACGGGCGCCACGCCGCGCGTGAAGGTCCGCTGCAAGCTGGTCAACCGCCGCCGCTCGGTCTCGTGCACGGTGACCGACCGGACCAAGAAGTCGACCAAGGGCAAGAGCAACAAGAGCAAGGCGAAGGGGAAGAGCGCGGGCACGAAGCAGCAGGTCCGCGCGTCGGTCCGCGTGACCGGGAGCAAGCGCACGACGGTGCGCAAGCGCGCCGAGCGCGTGACGGTGAGGCACCACGCGGGCCGGCGCCTGAGCGCCTCGTCGAAGATCGTCGTCAACGTGACGGTCGGCGCGGCGAAGCGCAACGTGACGGTCAAGGCGGGCGCGAAGACGGCGCGCACCGCGACGCTGCGGTAGCCGTCCGGTGAACGTGCGGTTTGCCTGCCCTGAGCAGGCAAACCGCACAGCAGTCAGAACGGGCCGGCGCTTCTCGCGCCGTCCACCGGGGGCCGGGGTGACCACGTCACTCCGGCCCTCCGTCGTTCACGCCTCTTCACCGGTTCACTACGGATCGTTCACATTCTTGGACCTTGCAAGTTCGATGGTGCGTACCGGTACGCACGCGCGCCGTCCGGTCCTCCTGACGGTCCCGTTCGTGACCGCTCATTCCACCACCAGGAGCTCCGATGTCCGGATCCCGTCCCCCTGCGCGCCGTCGGCGTCGCCTTGCCGCCGCGACCGCCGCGGTCGGCCTGGCGCTGCCAGGCGTCGCCCTGACCGCCGCCGTACCCACCGCGGTTCTGGCGTTCCCCACGATCGTCACGACCGTCGTCCCGACCGCGGCGCACGCGGCCCCCGACGCGACGCCGCTCGCGCTCGTCGACAAGACCGAGCAGATCGGTCCCGGCGTCGAGCTGCGGCACCTCAAGCACCTGACGTCCTCGGGCTGGTTCGACCTGCAGATCCTGACCGCCGACCTCTCGCAGGAGGCGGTCTCGGCCGACCTGCTGGCCGGCGACACGGTGACCGAGGTCGGCGCGATCTCGAAGAAGGCCGACAAGGCGGGCGCCGTCGCCGGCGTCAACGGCGACTTCTTCGACATCGGCAACTCCAACGCCCCGCTCGGTGGCGCGATCCGCGGCGGCGAGCTGCTGAAGTCCGCCAACCCGGGCGGACGCCCGCAGATCGGTGTCGGCAACGACGACATCGGCCGGCTCGTCGACCTGACGCTCCAGGCGAAGGCGACCCTCGACGGGGCAGAGCACACCGTCGTGGCGCTGAACGCCGCGGGCAAGGCCGGCGGACAGCTCCACGCCTACACCTCGCGCTGGGGCACGTTCGACCGCAGCCGCGGCCTGTCCGGCAACCGCGCCGAGCTGCTGGTCCAGGACGGCAAGGTCGTCTCGGTCAGCGACACGGTCGGCGAGGGCGAGATCCCCGCCGGCGCCTTCTACTTGGTCGGCGACGGCGCGGCGGCGGACGTCATCCGCGGCCTCGAGGTCGGCGACGACGCGACGCTCGAGTACGGCCTGCAGGACGCCGTCGCCCAGCAGCTGAAGTTCGCGGTCGGTCACAACGAGGTGCTGGTGCAGGACGGCGCCGCCCGTCCCAACCTCGACCCGAACGTCCACCCGCGCACGATCATGGGCGTGAAGGACGGCGGCAAGACGCTGATGCTCGTCACCGTCGACGGCCGCCAGTCCCCCGTCCTCGGCATGAGCGGTCCGCAGCAGGCCGAGCTGATGGTCGGCCTCGGCGCCGAGCTCGCGGTCAACCTCGACGGCGGCGGCTCGACGACGATGGTCGCGCGTCCGCTCGGCGCGCTCAACACCACGGTCCGCAACTCCCCGTCCGACGGCTACGAGCGGCTCGACCCGAACGGCGTCGGGATCTTCGTCGCCCCGGGCAGCGGCAAGCTCGACGACATCGTCGTGACGCCCGGCGACGGCGACGCGAAGGTCTTCCCGGGCCTCAGCCGCACGCTGACCGCCAAGGGCATCGACGACCACGACACCCCGGTGGCCCTGGCGCGCGGCGACGTGCGCTGGAGCACCGACACGGGCACCGTGGACAACGGCCTGCTCCGCGCTCCGCAGGACGCCAAGGGCACGATCCAGGTGCGCAGCACGACCGACGGGGCGCAGGCCCGGACCGCCGTCCGCGTGCTCGGCGCGCTCGACCGGATCGCGCTGTCCAGCACGCGCCTGTCGATCACCGAGCCGACCCCCGCGAACGCCGTCACCGTCCGGGTCACCGGGCACGACGCGCTCGGCCGTACCGCGCCGGTCGAAGCCGCCGATCTGGACCTCGAGTACGACACCGAGGTCGTCCGCGTGACCCCGTCCGGCACGGCGCTGAAGGTCACGCCGATCGGCCAGGGCGGCACGGTCCTGCAGGTCAAGGTGGGCGGACAGACCGCCAAGCTGCCGATCAGCGTCGGGGTCGAGACCCACGAGGCCTACGACTTCCAGGACGAGGAGGTCGCGACCCGCTGGACCAACAACAGCAGCAACGCGACGCCGGTCCGCACCAAGGTCGACGAGGGCCTGAAGATGGAGTTCGGGCCGCTGCGCAACAAGGGCATCAGCGCGCAGGGCGTCGCGAGCCGCTGGGTCGAGCTGCCGGGTCAGCCGTTGCGTGTGCGGATCAAGGTCAAGTCGAGCATCTTCGTGCCGTCCGGCCTGACCTACGCCGGGTTCTGGGCGGCCGACGGCGCCTCGCTGGGCCTCTACGGCACCGGCCTGACCCCGTCCGACGACTGGCAGTACGTGACGTTCTCGATCCCGCCGACGACGACGTTCCCGATCCGCTGGAACTCGTTCCAGGCGATCAACACCGACGTCACGCAGCAGGTGGCCGGTGAGATCATCTTCGGCGGCGTCGAGGCCGACGTCCCGAGCGAGGTCGAGCTGCCCGGGCTGGAGCCGCTGCGGTCGACCAACGGCGTCTTCTCGCCCTCCGGTACGACGAACGGCCAGGACGACTTCTCGTACGCGACGTTCGCGGACGTGCAGTTCACCGCCACCGACCCGGAGCTGGCCAAGGTCGGCGTCGCCGGTCTGAAGCGCGTGCGCCAGACCGATGTCGACCTGGTGGTCCTCAACGGCGACATCACCGACTACGGTGAGCAGGCCGACGTGGAGCTGGCTCGCGAGGTCCTCGAGGAGGGCGGCTGCCGGCTCGTGCCGCTCGACCAGGAGATCGGCAAGCAGCTCGACGCCACGCCGACCGACTCGACCGTGCCCTGCGTCTACGTGCCGGGCAACCACGAGTCGTACATCCGTGGTGGTCAGGGCTCCCTGAACGACTGGAAGGCCGAGTTCGGCGACGCCTTCGGCACGTTCGACCACAAGGGCACGCGCTTCATCTTCCTGAATAGCGCGCTGGGCAACCTGCGCGGCTCGGACTTCGAGCAGCTTCCGATGTTCCAGGAAGCGCTGGAGACCGCGGCCGGCGACGCGTCGGTCAAGAACGTCTCGGTCTTCGCCCACCACCCGGTGGACGACCCGCTCGAGACGAAGTCGAGCCAGCTCACGGACCGCACCGAGGTGCAGCTGATCAAGAAGCTGCTCAGCGACTTCGTCGACACGAGCGGCAAGGGCGCCGCGATGACCGGCGGACACGCGTCCAACGCGTTCACCGAGAGCGTCGGCGGCGTGCACTACAGCGTGGTCAGCTCGACCGGCAAGGGCGCGTACGGCGCCGCCGATCGCGGCGGCTTCAACGGCTGGAACCGCTGGAGCGTCGATCGGGAGGCCCCGGCCGACCAGCAGTGGCTGACCGGTGAGGTCCGCGCGTTCGCGCAGTCGATCACCCTGAACGCGCCGGAGACCGTGGAGGTCGGGTCGACCGCCACCCTCAGCGGGAGCGTCGTGCAGCCCAACGGCGTGCGTCCCGGCACCAAGGTCGTACCGCTGGCCTACCCGATGTCGGTCGGCTGGGGCGGCGACGAGGGCCTGGCGGTCGGGAGCGGCGACGCCGCGATCGAGGCCGCCCGTAAGGCGCGCAAGATCGCGATCCTCGATCCCGTGACGCGCGAGCTGACCGCGCTGCGGCAGGGCTCGGTGACGGTGTCGGTGACCAACGACTCGATGCGGGAATACACCGACGAGGCGTCGCTCGAGCCGATCGTCGAGGAGCAGACGATCCAGGTCGGTCCGTCGACCGGACCGGGTCCGAAGGTGTCGGCGTCAATGCCGGTCTTCACGGCGCAGCCGGTCGGGACGATCAGCGCTCCGCAGGCGGTCGAGATCACCAACAGCGGCGACCAGCCGCTGCGGGTCAGCGATGTGAAGATCGAGGCCGAGGGCGCCAGCCAGGGTCTGTTCACGATCGCGGCGGCCGCGTGCGACGCGGAGATCGCTCCGGGGGCGTCCTGCCAGGTGCTGGTCCGGTTCGCGCCGGCGCATCCGGACGTGACGACCACGGCGCAACTCGTGCTGACCACCAACACCGCGGACCGCGAGCACGTCGTCGCGCTGTCGGCGACGAGCATCGCGATTCCCGCCGGCGAGCCCGGCCAGGACGGCGAGCCGGGCCAGCCCGGTCCGGCCGGTCCGCAGGGTGAGGCGGGCGCTCCGGGTCAGCCCGGCAACGACGGCGCCGCCGGCGCCCAGGGTCCGCGGGGCCCGCTCGGCGTCCCCGGCCTGCCGGGTGTCCCGGGCGTTCCGGGTCCGGTCGGTCCCGCCGGGCCGAAGGGCGAGCGCGGCGCCGCGGGCGCCACGCCGCGGGTGACGGTCCGCTGCAAGCTGACCAACCGCCGGCGCTCGGTGTCGTGCACCGTGAAGCCGCGGTCGACCAAGAGCAGCAAGGCCAAGAAGTCCACGTCGAAGAAGAAGACGTCGGCGAAGACCAGGGTCCGTGCGTCGGTCCGCCTGCAGGGCAGCAAGCGCACCACGGTCCGCAAGGGCACCGACCGCGTGACGGTGCGGCACGCCGCCGGCAAGCGCCTGACCCGGACGTCACGGATCGTGGTCAACGCCCGCGTCGGCAAGGCGTCGCGGTCGGTGACGGTCGAGGTCGGCGCGAAGACGCGCACGGCCACCCTGAAGACCAGGTAGCCCCGGACCGGTTCGGGGACGCGGCGGAGGCTCTCGCCGCGTCCCCGGGCTCGACTTTTGCCCGCATACGGCACGTGACGACACGGCGAAGGTCTTTGTCTGCATCATTCGGGTATCGAACCCGCGGCGGAACCCAACGAGATCTTCGGACGCAACCTCAAGCGCGCACGCAAGGCCCAGGGCCTTTCGCAGCGGGCGCTCGGCGCGCGTTGCAAGATGCACGGCACCGAGATCTCCCGTCTCGAACGCGCGTGCCGGCAGCCGCGCGTCAGCACGATGGCCAAGGTCGCCAGAGGGCTGGGCATGACGGCCGCCCAACTGCTGGAGGGCGTCGACAGCCCCGAGCTGCTCGAGGCCCGGGCCAAGATCAGGGCCGAAGCCAAGGCCAAGGCACGCGCCGAGGGCGAGAGCGAGACCGGAGCTCAGGCCGAAGGCGAAACCCGGGCCGAGGCTGACACCGAGGCGTGACGGCTCGCGGTCAGGCTGCGTCCGCCGTCGCGATCGCGACGTACGGGGCCATCACGACCCGCGCCCAGTCCGGCACCAGGGCCGGCAGGGTGCGCACCTGGCCGCGTAGGACCCGCGCGAAGACGATCTCGTAGATCCCGCCGGCCACGGTCTCGGCCACCAGCCGCGGATCGCCGGGCGGCTGGGGAAGCTCCGCGGTGTTGGCCAGGATCAGATCGACGAGCCGCCGCATCGTCTCGCAGTGGA
>JADMKN010000252.1 GCA_015478825.1 Patulibacter sp.
TGCCAGTTCAAGCGCGGGATCTGCGATCAGACCTGCGTCAAGGACATGCTGGACACGCCCTTCTACATCGCCTGCCTGCGCCTGCGCGGGCGGAAGTGCCTGGTGATCGGGGGCGGGGAGCTGGGCCTGGAGAAGACCGAGGGCCTGCTGGCCTGCGACGGCGACGTCGTGGTGATCGCGCCCGAGGTCAAGCCCGAGGTCGAGCAGCTCGCGGCCGAGGGCTCGATCGTCTGGGAGCGGCGCGACTACGCCGGCAAGCAGGACCTCGAGGGCAAGTTCCTGGTGATCGCCTGTACCGACGACACCGACGTCAACATCCGGATCTACGAGGACGCCGAGGAGCGGGCGATGCTCGCCAACATCGTCGACGTCCCGCCGCTGTGCAACTTCATCCTGCCCGCGATCGTCCGCACCGGACCGCTGGCGATCGCGATCTCGACGGCCGGGGCGTCGCCGGCGCTGGCCAAGCGGATGAAGGGCGAGGTCTCCGAGCTGTTCGGAGAGGAGTACGCCCGGTTGGCCGTGATGCTCAACGACGTCCGCGGCTGGGCGAAGGGCAACCTGCCGACGTACCAGGACCGCAAGGTCTTCTTCGAGGGGATCGTCAACGGCGATCCCGACCCCGTGCAGCTGCTGCGCGAGGGACGCGACGGCGAGGTGCTGACGCTGATCGCCGCGGCTCGTGAGCGGACCGAGCACGAGCTCGCCCGCTCCGCGTCGCACGCGGGGTGATTTGGACCCGCCCCGCCGCGCGACCTGCCCGCTGGCGCGACCTGCCCGCTCGCGCTCAGCCGGTCGGCGTCCAGCTACTGAGCCCGTTCGAGACGATCGCGGCGACGCGGCGGATGTCGCGGCGCACGGCGTCCTGCAACGCGGCGCCGGTCAGCCCGGCGAGGATGTGCCGGCGCCTCGTGACCATGTGGACGTCCCAGATCGCCACGACCGCGCGCGCGGCGATCTGCGGCTCGGGCTCGTGGAGGTCGACGCCGGCCTCGCGGGCCAGCTCCTCGGCGGCGACGTCGGTCAGGCGCGCCATCAGGTCGCGCATGCCGGCCTTCAGCGCGGGGGTGGTCTCGATCAGCCGCCCGAACTCGAGCATCATCGGCTGGACCAGGGCCCCGGCGAGCACGTAGTGCTCGAGCTCCAGCTCGAGCATCCGCTCGACGGCCTCGGCCGGTGACGACCCGGGGGACCGCTCGCGGATCGCCTGCCGCAGCTCGTCCTCGAGCTCGTCGGCGCGGTCGAGGACCAGCGATTCCTTGGTCGGGAAGTAGTTGTAGACGGTCTTCTCGGAGACCCCGACCTCGGCGGCGATCTCGGCGATCCGGACGTTGTCAAAGCCGCGTTCGCAGAACATCAGGGTGGCGACGTCCGAGATCTGCTCGCGGGTCAGCCGCTTCTTGCGCTCGCGGAGGCCGTCGTCGTCGGAACCGTGGGCGGTGGCGTGCGCGCCGCGGAGCTCCCGTACGGCGGCCAGCACCTCGTCGCGGGTCCATCCGGGGTGGAGGTCGCGGCGTGGTTGGGGGTCGTCGCGTTGCTCGGCGGGCACCCGAAGAGCCTAGCCGACAAAGGTGAGTGACAGGAAGATTCCAGCCACTGGACTTTTACCGCGCGGGGACCGGTCGGCCCTCGTCGCCGTGATCGCGAATCGCCTGCTCAGCGCGAGCGACGGTCCCGCTGCTGCTTGGCGCGCTCCGCGGCGAGTTGCTCGCGCCAGTCCTCGCCCCAGATCTTCTCGCGGAAGACGTAGACGAAGATGCCGCCGGCGACGATCGCGACGATCGTCTGCACGGCCTCGTTGCCGACCAGCGGCTTGAGCGCCGTCCAGACGAGGATCATCAGCAGGACGAGCAGGCAGATCCAGAACAGGCGACCGCGGCGCTTGGGTTCCTCGTCCGCGGGACGATCGTTGCGAGCCATACCCGCGCAGGGTACCGACGTCGGTACCCGCGTAGGCTTCTCGACCGATGCCCGTGCCCCCACCGACTCCGTCCGACCCTCCGGCGGTGCGCCTGGTCGACGTGGCGCGGCGGCGCGGCGAGCGGATGGTCCTGCGCGAGCTGACGCTGGAGCTGCCGCCCGGCGGCACGCTCGCGTTGCTGGGATCCAACGGCGCGGGCAAGTCGACGCTGCTGCGGGTGCTGGCCGGGCTGATGCGCCCGAGCGGCGGGACCTGCGAGGTGCTCGGCTGCGGCCTGCCGAAGCAGCGCGCGGCGCTCCGCGGTCGCGTCGGCTACCTGGCCCACGAGCCGATGCTCTACCGCGACCTGACGGTGCGCGAGAACCTCGTCCACCGTGCCCGGCTGCTGCGGGTCCCCGTCGCGCGGGTCGATGCGCTGCTGGCGGCGACCGATCTGGTCAAGCGCGCGGCGTTCCCGGTGCACGCGCTCTCGCGCGGCCTGACCCAGCGGACCAGCGCGGCGATCGCGCTGCTCGGGGACCCCGAGCTGCTGCTGCTCGACGAGCCGCTCGCCAACCTCGATCCGACCGCCTCGGCGCGCCTCGACGCGCTGCTGGCCGCCCGCCCCGCCCCGCCCGTCGACGGCCCCGGAATGGGCCCCGCCCGGCCCTGGCGATCGCGGGTGATCGCCGGTCACGACCCCGACGCCGCGCTGGCCCAGGCCGACCTCGTGCTGGGCCTGCAGGCGGGTCGCCCGGTGCTGCTGGCGACGCCGGACCGGATCGGCGACGCCGAGATCGGGGCGCTCTACCGATGACCGGGTGGCTGCGGGACGTCCGCACGTTGCTGGCCCTGGAGTGGCGCCGCGAGCGCCGCACCCCGCAGGTGCTGCCGGCGATGACCCTGTTCAGCATCGGCGTCTTCGTCGCGTTCCGCTTCGGCCTGCAGGACGGCTCGGTCGAGGGACCGATGGCCGCCGGGATCCTGCTCGTCACCACCCTGCTCGCGGCGCTGCTGGGGATCGGACGGCTGTGGGCGGCGGAGGACGACGAGGGCGGGCTCGACGGGTTCCGCCTGACGCCGGTCGCGGCGTCGGCGCTGGTCGCCGCGAAGGCGCTGGCGCTGTGGTCGTTCCTCGTCGCGCTGCACGTGATCGCGGTGCCGACCTTCGCGTTCCTGCTGCTGCCGGACGGACTGGCGGCCGGGTCGATCCTGCCGCTGATCGGCGGGCTGCTGCTGATCGACCTGGGGATCGCCTGCGCCGGCGCGCTGGTCGGCGCGATCGCCGCCGCGGCCCGCTCGCGCGAGCTGCTGGTCCCGCTGATGGCGGTCCCGCTGCTGATCCCGCTCGTCGCGATCGCGTCGGAGGTGCTGGCGCCGCTGTTGCTGGAGGGGTCGAGTCCTGTGACGGAGAGCCGGTGGTGGCTGGCGCTCGCCCTGTACGATGGGGTGTTCCTGCTGGTCTGCTGGTCGGTGTCCGACGGAATCGTCGAGGACTGACCGCTCGCGACGATGCCCCACGCCCGTCGGCTCCTACCCCTGACCCTCGTCACCATCGCGCTGCTGGCGGTGTGGATCGTCGTGTCCGTGGTGGTCGTCCCGACCGACGCGAGCGAGGGCGTGCGGCAGAAGCTGACCTACCTGCACCCGGCGTTCGCGATCGTCACGCTGATCGCTTTCGTCGCCGGCGCCGTCTTCGCCTGGCAGCACCTCAAGCACGACCGACCGCTCGACGACCTGCGGTCGTACGTGGCGATCCACCTCGGGCAGATCTTCTGCGTGGTCGCGCTGATCACCGGCGGGCTCTGGGGCAAGGCCGCCTGGGGCGTCTGGTGGAGCTGGGACGAGCCGGTGCTCGTGACCTTCCTGATCATCTTCCTGCTCTACGCGACCTACCAGCCGATGCGCTTCGCGATCGAGGATCCGGAGCGCCAGGCGCGGACCGCGTCGGTCTTCGCCGTCACGGCCGGAATCTTCGCGCCGGTCTGCTTCGGCGTCGTGCGGATGACCACCAACCTGCTGCACCCGCAGCCGCTGAACGACCCGGGCGCCAACCTGCCGGGGACGGCGGGGCTGGCGTTCGCGCTCTCGATCCTCGCACTGGGCGCCGTCTTCGTGACGCTCTGGCACCTGGAGCTGGTCCACAAGAGCACGCGGATCCGCCTGCGCAAGCTGCAACGTCGTGTCGAGGGCGAGGATGCGGTGCCCGTCGTGAGCCGCGCGTCCTCCCCCGTCGTCCTCTGAGCCCGGAGTCGCTGTGCCCTCGATCACCGTCACCCCCGTCCTGGCCGCCGCCGACACCGGCTACATCGTCGCCGCGGTCGTCGTCTCGGCCGTGGTGCTGATCGCCTACCTGTGGATCGTCGCGGTACGGGTGCGCAACGCCTCCGTCCAGCTCGACGAGCTGGAGCAGCGGCTCGACCGGCTGCCGGTCGACGAGCCCGCCGCGGCGCCCCCCGAGGTCGCCTCACGATGAACGAGCTGCTGGTCCTCGGCCTGTCGCACAAGACCGCCCCGGTGGCGGTGCGCGAGCGACTGTCGGCGTCCGAGCGTCAGACCGAGCAGATCCTCCGGCAGCTCGTCGCCCGCGACGCGGTGCACGAGGCGGCGATGCTCTCGACCTGCAACCGGACCGAGGTGTACCTGGTCGTCAGCGACGCCGTCCAGGCCGAGAGCGACGTGCTCGGCCTGGTCTCCGCCAACTCGCGGATCCGCCCGACGGAGCTCGCCAGCCTGGTCTACGCCCCGCGCAACTGCGACGCCGCCCGTCACCTGTACCGGGTGGCCAGCGGGCTGGATTCGATGGTGCTCGGCGAGTACGAGGTCCAGGGCCAGGTCAAGCGGGCCTACGACACCGCGCTGCGACTGGGCACGACCGGCCCGCTGCTCAACCGGCTGTTCAAGGCGGCGCTGCGGACCGGCAAGCGCGTCCGCACCGAGACCCGGATCGCCGAGCGGCGGACCAGCGTCTCGTCGGTCGCCGTCGACCTGGCCGCCGAGACGGTCGGGGACCTGCCGGACTCCAACGCGATGATCATCGGGGCGGGCGAGACCGCCGAGCTGACCGCGCAGGCGTTCGCGGTCCAGGGCGTTCGCACGCTTTTCGTCTCCAACCGCCACGCCGACCGCGCCCGTTCGCTGGCCGAGCGGTTCGGCGGCCACGTCGGCCGGCTCGACGACCTGCCCGAGCAGTTGGAGTCCGCCGACATCGTCGTCTCGTCGACCGGCTCGCCGCACCCCGTGCTCGGCCCCGAGGACCTGGGCCACGTGATGGCGACGCGCCGCGAGGGGGGCAACCAGCGTCCGCTGGTGCTGATCGATATCGCGGTCCCGCGGGACATCGACCCGGAATGCGCGGCGATCGACGGCGTCACGCTGCTCGACATCGACGACCTGCAGTCGGCGGTCGCGATGAACCTCGCCGGCCGACTCGACGAGGTCGAGGGCGCCGAGCGGATCGTCGAGGAGGAGATCCATCGGTTCGCCCGCTGGATGGGTCAGCTCGAGGTCACGCCGACGATCGCCGACCTGCGGACCCGGGCGTCGCAGGTCGTCGCGACGGTGCTGGGCGAGAACGCGGGACGCTGGGAGTCGGCCAGCGACGCCGACCTGGAGCGGATCGAGCGCGTCGCGCAGACGGTCGTCCAGCGGCTGCTGCACGAGCCGACGGTGCGCCTGAAGCAGGCCCGCGACCGCGACGACAGCCACGGTCACGTCGAGCTGCTGCGCGAGCTGTTCGGGCTCGACGACGTCGCGCCCGAGCAGGAGTCGAACGTCGCGGCGGCCGGGATGGGATTGGCCGCCCACCCTGCCTCCCCCGCCCACCCTGCTCACGTCGTGCCGCCCGGCACCGCCTGGCGCCCCGCGAGCCGCTCCTCGGGGTCGGGGAACGTCCTGCCGCTGACGGCCCGCCGCGCCCGCCCGTCGACGTCGTGATCCGGCTCGGCAGCCGCCGCAGCCCGCTGGCGCTGGTCCAGGCGGAGACGGTCGCCGCTGCGTTGCGCTCCGGTGGCCACGTGGTCGAGATCGTCCGGATCGAGTCGTACGGCGACCGGCATCGGGCGGCGCCCGACAAGTCGAAGTGGGTGCTGGAGTTCGAGCAGGCGCTGCTCGACGACCGGATCGACCTGGCCGTGCACTCGGCGAAGGACGTCCCCGGCGAGCTGCCCGACGGCCTCGAGATCACCGCGGCGACCGCCCGCGAGGACCCGCGCGACGTACTGATCGGCACGGCGTCGCTCGACGCGCTGCCGGAGGGCGCGCGGGTCGGAACCGCGAGCCTGCGGCGCGCCGCGCAGCTCCTGGCGGCGCGCCGGGACCTGCGGATCGTCGAGGCGCGCGGCAACGTCGACACGCGACTCGGCCGGCTCGCGCTCGACCACGACGACCGGCTCGACGCGATCGTGCTCGCGCAGGCCGGCCTCGACCGACTCGGCCGCGACCCGGGCGTGCGGACCCTGCTCGACGGTCCGACGTTCGTCCCCGCGCCCGGGCAGGGAACGCTCCTGATCGAGGGACGGATCGGCGACCCGGTCGGCGCGATCGCCCGCACGCTGCTCGACGACGCCGCCAACGGCGCCTGCCTGCGGGCCGAACGCGCCGTCTCGCGGGCGCTCGGCGCGGACTGCACCAGCGCGGTTGGCGCGTTCGCCCGGCGCCGCGACGGCGAGCTCGTGCTGACCGGGTTCGTCGGCGCTCCCGACGGGTCGGGCTGGGCGGTCGACGAGCGGCGCGGGCCGGCCAGCGACCCCGACGGCCTGGGGACGCGGGTGGCCGAGCGGCTGCGGCGGGCCGGGGCCGACGAGCTGCTGGCCGCGGCGCGGGCCGCAGCGCCCCACGATCCCGAAGACTCCGTCCGAAAGGCCCGACCGTCGTGACCCAGGACCCGCGTCCCACCCCCGGAACCGTCTACCTGGTCGGCGCCGGTCCCGGCGATCCGGGCCTGATGACCGCGCGGGCGCTCGAGCTGATCGCGGCCGTCGACGTCGTGCTCTACGACGCGCTGATCCCGGCGACCGCGCTCGATGGCGCGCGACCCGATGCCGAGCTGGTCGACGTCGGCAAGCGCGGCGGGGGTGCCCAGGTTCCGCAGGAGACCACCGAGCAGCTGCTGGTGCGCCACGCGCTGGCGGGACGCTCGGTCGCCCGCGTCAAGGGCGGCGACCCGTTCGTCTTCGGCCGGGGCGGCGAGGAGGCCGCGCGGCTGCGCGCCCAGGGGATCCCGTTCGAGGTCGTGCCGGGCGTGACCGCGGGGATCGCCGGTCCGGCCTACGCCGGGATTCCGGTGACCCACCGCGAGCACGCGCCGGGCGTGGCGTTCGTGACGGGGCACGAGAACCCCGACAAGCCGGAGTCGACGATCGACTGGCCGGGCCTGGCGGGCTTCCCCGGCACGCTGGTCTTCTACATGGGCGTCCGCCGCCTGCCGCAGATCACGGCGTCGCTGATCGGCGGCGGTCGTTCCGCCGACGAGCCGGCCGCGGTCGTCCAGTCGGGCACGGTCGGCGGCCAGCGGGTGGTGACGGGGACGGTCGGAACGATCGCCGAGGTCGCGTCCGAGGCGGGGATCGCGGCCCCCGCGGTGACCGTGGTCGGGTCGGTCGCGTCGCTACGCGACGAGCTGCGCTGGTTCGAGGATCGCCCGCTGTTCGGCCGCACCGTCGCCGTGACCCGCGCGCGGGCCCAGGCCAGCGGCCTGGCGCGACGGCTGCGCGCGCTCGGCGCCGAGGTGATCGAGACGCCGACGATCCGCACCCGCTCGCTCGCCGCCACGGTGCCGCCGCTCGGCGCCTTCGACGTGATCGCGCTGACCTCGCCGAACGGCGTCCGCGAGCTGGTCGCCAGCCTGCTGCGCGACGACCGCGACGTACGCGAGCTGCACGCCGCGACGATCGCCGCGGTCGGACCGGGAACGGCCCGGGTCCTGCGCGAGGTCGGGCTGCGCGCCGACGTGGTGCCCGAGACCTTCACCGGCGAGGCGCTGGCGGCGGCGCTGACGGCGGGGGACGGTCGGGCCGGCGCGACCGGTGCTCCGGACGGCGGGGGGCGGGGCGCCTCGGCTCCCCGCCGCGTGCTGCTGGCCCGCGCCGCCACCGGAGGCTCGGCCCTGCCCGACGTCCTGCGCGCCGCCGGCGACGAGGTGACCGAGCTGGCGCTCTACGAGACCGTCGCCGAGCCGCTCTCCGACGCGGCGCGCGAGCAGATCGCGGCCGCCGACTACGTGACCTTCACCTCGGCTTCGACGGCGACCTTCCTGGCGCAGGCCGGCGGGATGCCGACCGGCGACCGGCCGCGTCCGGTCTCGATCGGCCCGGTCACGACCGCGGCGCTGAGCGAGCTGCGCGTCACCCCCGCGGTCGAGGCCGCCGAGGCGACGATCGACGGCCTGGTCGCCGCCCTCGTGGCCGACGCGAGCGACTAGGATCGGAGCCATCGAACGCTCGGTTGTCACGTTCCTCTCCGACTACGGGGTCTACGACGAGTTCGTCGGCGTCTGCCACGGCGTGATCGCCAAGATCGCGCCGCAGGCGCGCGTGATGGACCTGACGCACGGGATCCCGTCGTTCGACGTTCGCTTGGGCGCGATCACCCTGCAACGGTCGCTCCCGTACGTGCCGCCGGGGATCCACCTGGCGGTCGTCGATCCCGAGGTCGGTGGTCGGCGCAGCCCGATCGCGATCCACGTGTCGGAGGACGATCGAATCTTGGTGGGACCCGACAACGGGTTGCTCTGGCTGGCCGCTCAGCGCTTCGGCGGGATCGTCCGGGCCGTCGACCTGAGCCGCTCGCCGTACCGGCTGGAGCCGGTCTCGGCGACCTTCCACGGACGGGACATCTTCGCTCCGATCGCGGCCCGGCTCGCGGCGGGCCTCGACCTGCACGAGGTCGGCGAGCCGATGGATCCGGACGAGGTCCAGCCGCTGCCGATGCCGATGGCCGAGGTCGAGGGCGACGAGCTGATCGCCCACGCGCTCGCGTTCGACCGCTTCGGCAACGTGATGCTCGACCTCGAGCACGAGGAGCTGACGGCCGGCGTCGGACTGCGGCTCGGCGAGGCGGTCGAGGTCAACGGGGTCCGCGGGATCTACGCGACGACCTTCGCGGATGTGGCGGCCGGAACGCTGATGCTGTACCAGGACGCCAACCGCGCGATGGCGATCGCGATCAACCGCGGGTCGGCGCGCGAGATCCTCGGGCTCCAGGCCGACGCCGACGTCCGGATCCGCCGGGCATGAACGGCGCGCCGCGGCCGCTCGGCACGCCGCGTCACGCCCTCGCCGAGACCGGCTCGACCAACGACGAGGCGCGCCGGCTGGCCCGTGAGGGCGCCCCGCACGGCACCACCGTGACCGCGGATGCCCAGACCGCCGGCCGCGGGCGTCAGGGACGGCCGTGGGTGGTGCCACCGGGACAGGCGCTGCTCGTCTCCGTGGTGCTGCGCGACCTCCCGCACTTCGCGGCGCTACCGCTGGCCGTGGCGGTCGCCGTCGCCGAGACGGTCGGCGACGACGCGCGGATCAAGTGGCCCAACGACGTGGTGCGCGTCGAGCAAGCCGGCGAGCTGCGCAAGTTCGCGGGAATCCTCTGCGAGGGACGGCCGACCGACGGCTGGGCGGTCGCGGGGATCGGCCTGAACGTCGCGGTCGACGTCGCGGCGCTGCCGCCCGAGGTGGCCGCGCGGGCCGCGTCGATGGGGTTGGGCCCGGACGATCGCGAGGCGGTGCTCGCGCGGTTGCTCGACCGTCTGGCCGTGGCGATCGGCTGGGATCCGGCGACGCTGCTGGAGCGCTGGGCGCGGCGCGACGTGCTGTGGGGCCGGACCGTGCGCTGGGAGCTGCCCGGCGCCGGGGGCGGAGGCAGTGGCGAGGCGGTGGGCGTCGACGACGCGGGCCGGCTGCTGGTCCGTCAGGCCGGGGGCGAGACCGCTCGGCTCGACGCCGGCGAGGTCCACCTCGTGCGGGCTCCGGCGGCCTGATCGGCCGGTCGCGCTCCGAGCCCCGCCCGTGACCGACGGGCGCACAGGAAATTCACACAAAACCTCTCGCTCGTGCAACCATTCGGGGACGGCGGTCCTCGATGTCAACGGGGGCTCGCGCAGCGCCACCCACCGCACGAGATCTCACGATGCCGGACGAATTCCTCACCACCGCACAGCACGACGACCGCCTCCAGGCGACGGTGTTGCGCCTGGTCCTCGACGAGCACCCGGCGACCTTCACGCGCAACGAGATCCACGCGCAGCTCGCGCCGGGCGACGACAGCTTCGGCGCCCACGATGCCACCGATCGTGCGCTGCGCGACCTGCGCGCGTCCGGACTGCTGCGGTCGAACGGTGATCGTCACCACGCGACCCAGCCGGCGATCCGCCTCGCCGCGCTGGCCGAGCGAGCGTGATGACCGAGCCGCGTCGCCTGGGCCAGACGATCACCGACCTCGAACGCTTCCTGGAGGCCAAGATCCGCAGTGGCCTGCGGAGCAGCCTGCTGAACAGCACCGACCACGAGGACGCGTGGCTCGTCGACATTCGCGTCGAGGCGCACGGCCGGGACGAGGACGAGATCGCGCACGTCGTCCACGAGGCGAGCATCTACCACTCGCCGGGAGCGTCGACGTCGATCACGGCGTTTCTCCGCGATCTCGCGGACGAGGTCGAGAGCGGCACGCTCGCCGCCGTGCCGAGGCGTGACCGCCCGCGCCTCGGCGACGACTGGCTTCGGCCGAGCTGCTGAGACGACGACCAAGGGGCGCCCGCCCGGGGCGCGATCGCTAGCGCGGTCCGCCGACGGCCGGCGCGCGCACCAGCCAGGCGATCCGCGCCTGGTGCTCGACGACCCGGGCGGCGACCAGCGCCTCGTCGACCGAGCCGCCGGTGGTCAGCACGCCGTGGTGGCCCAGCAGCACCGCGTTCGATCCGCCGAGCGCCTGCGAGACGTTGCGGGCGAGCTCGTCCGACCCGGGCGGAGCCGGAGCCGCGGTGCGGACCGGGCCGATGCCGAAGTAGTCGAGGTCCTCCAGCGCGGGCTCGAGTGGCGCATCGAGGAAGCTCCACGCGGTCGCGTAGACGCTGTGGGTGTGGATCACCGCGGCGACGTCCGGTCGGGCACGGTAGACGGCGAGGTGCAGCGGCAGCTCTCGGGACGGCCGCGCGTCGGCGGTCAGCGGCGCTCCGGAGTCGCTGTCGACCCGGACCAGGTCGCGGCGGCGCATCGTCTCGTACGGGCGTCGCGTGGGCGTGATCCGCAGCTCGCTGCCGTGCCGCGCGCTGACGTTGCCGACGGTGCCGATCACCAGGCCGTCGGCGATCAGCGCGCGTCCGGCGGCGAGGATCGCCCGCTCGCGGCGGCGCCAGCCGCGGCGACCGTCGTTCGCCCGATCGGTGGAGACGCGCGACCGCTCCGCGGCGTCGGCGCGGGCCGCGGCGGGGGAGCTGGATGCCGAGCGGGTCGCCACGTCCGTGCGTCCTCAGACCGGCGCGAGCCGCGCGGCGTCGATCGGCTCTCCGACCGGGAACCGTTGGCGGATGTCGTAGGTGGTGGTGCGTTCGGCGGCGGGTCGGTTTGCGTGGTGGGCGGCGGCGATCAGCTGCTCGGGGTGCAGGATGGTGCCGTGGCTGGCGCCGGCGAGCCGGGAGATGTTTTCTT
>JADMKN010000253.1:0-7265 GCA_015478825.1 Patulibacter sp.
CCTTGGGAGGTCATCCTCTTCCACCGACCCGACAGAACGGTGGATCCAGGCTCAGCCGGCGCAGAGAAGCCGTTCAGGTGCAGGAAAGAACCGCGTGGCCCGCCGCGTCGCGTTCGGCGACCGGTGGACCGCGCTCGTCGGCCGGCTGAGTTACGGTCAGACGCGTGCAGTTGATCTCGATCCTCGCCCAGGCCGGAGCGGACGACCTGCCCCGTGGCACGATGCAGCGGCTCGAGAACGTCTGCGGGCCGCCCGACACCTGGCAGAACGACCTCTGTCGGACGATCTACGAGCCCGGCGGCCCGACCAACCGGTACCTCGCCGAGATCGCCCACGCGCTGACCACCACCGGTCTCTCGATCGTGCTGATCGTGATCGGCGCGTGGATCGTCAACCGGCTCGCGCGGCGCTGCGTGGTCAAGCTCGGCCGTGGCGTCGGCACCGGGCGGTTGACCCGGGGGCTCTCGGCGGTTCGGCGGATCACCCCGAACGCGCTGCTGGAGACCCAGGAGATGAGCGTTCGGGGCGACCAGCGGCGCGAGGCGGTGCTCGGGATCCTCAAGAGCGTCGTCAGCGTGCTGATCTACGCGACCGCGTTGGTGATGGTGCTGAGCGAGGTCGGGGTCGACCTGGCCCCGCTGCTCGCGGGCGCCGGCGTGGTCGGGGTCGCGCTCGGCTTCGGCGCCCAGTCACTGGTCGGGGACTTCCTGTCGGGGATCTTCATCCTGCTCGAGGACCAGTACGGCGTCGGCGACGAGGTCACGTTCACCCCGCAGTCGACCGGGGGCACGGTGACCGGCACGGTCGAGGCGCTGAGCCTGCGCAACACGCGGCTGCGGGCGCTCGACGGCACGGTCTGGCACGTGCCCAACGGCGAGATGCGGGCGCTCGGCAACCAGAGTCAGCACTGGTCGCGTGCGGTGCTCGACATCCCCGTCGCCCACGGGACGGACCTGGTGCGCGCCAAGGAGGTGATCGCCCAGGTCGCCGAGCAGATCCGCCAGCACGACCCGAGCGTGCTCGAGCCGCCGGAGGTCTGGGGCGTGCAGGCGCTCAACCCCAACGGGATCACCCTGCGTCTGGTGGTCAAGACGACGCCGTCCCAGCAGTGGCGCGTGACCCGGTTGATCCGCGAGGGACTCGTCGCCGCGTTCGCCCGCGAGGGCATCGAGATGCCGGTGACGGACATGCCGTTCGGCGGGGCGCTGCCCTCGGTCTGATCCGCACGACCGCGGCCGGCCGTCCCGGCTCGTGGCTCGAGCGTCGTGGGCGATCGCTCCCGTACGGGCCGCCGAGGTGCGGCGCCGGGTCCCGACACGTACGATGCACGCACCGTGACGCGCCGATACGAGCTGAGGGCCGGGACGGCACCGGGGTCGGCGACCGCCGTCGTCCGGTCGCTGGCCTTCGTCCTGATCGGCCTGCTGCTCGCCGTCGCCGGAGGGTTTGCGTTCTTCGGTCCGCTCGGGTCCGCCGACCTCGCCCACAGTTCTTGGATGCGGATCCTCGAGGTGACGGTGGGGGTCTGCGCGGTGGTCGGGCTGCTGATGCCGCGCGCCTCCGACGCCGCGGACCCGGCCGGCCGCAGGGCGCGCTGGATCGCGGCCGGCGTCGGCCTCGCCGTGATGGCGGTCTTCGTCGCCTTGGCCGACCTGCGGACCCACAGCGGCCGGATGTCGGGCCCGATCGGCGCGGATCTGATGGAGCTTCTCGTCGCCCCGCTCGCGGTGGCGGCACTGATGACGATCGTCCGGGCGCGCGACGACGCCTGGGATGTCCTCCGCGTGCTGATCGACGGTGCAGTAATCGCCGGCAGCGCCGTGATCTTCGGCTGGTACGTCGCCGTGCGGCCCCTGCGCGACAGCGGAGGCGCCGTGGACCTCAGCCCGTCGGTCGCGGTGAGCATCCTGGTCGTGGACGCAGTGGCCTTCGCGTTCGGCCTGCTGTTGCTGTCGCGCACGAGGCCTGGCGACCGCGCGATCGTCTCGGTCGGCGTGGTCGGCCTGGCGCTGCTGCTCTCGCTCGCGCACCTCGCCCGGATCGCGCCGGTGCTGCTCGAGGAGCCCGGTTCGGGGGCGCTCAGTGAGTTGGGGTGGATCGCCAGCCTGGCCTGCTTCGCCGCGGCCGCGTGGATGGTTCCGAGCGTCGGCGCGGCTCCCACGCGAGCCGTGGCGACGGGCAGTTGGTGGTGGCAGGCGCTGCCGTACACCTTCCTGTTGCCGGTGTCGATCGTCCTGGTGGTCGCCTCGTACCGGCAGGACGGGGACCCCCTGATGGGCGTCGCGGCGGCGGCGATCATCGCCGTGCTCGGCGTCCGGCAGGTAGTGGTCCGCCAGCGCAACGAGGTCCTTACTGGGCAACTCCGGCGCTCGGTCCAGCAGCTGGCGCGGCGGGCCCGACACGACGAGCTGACCGGGCTGCTCAACCGGGGCGGGTTGGTCGACGAGCTCGAGGCGCTGCAGGGACCGAGGGGCCTCGCCGCGACCGGGCCGGTCACGGCGCTCTTCATCGACGTCGACCGCTTCAAGGGCGTCAACGACGCGCTCGGGCACTCCGTCGGGGACACCGTGCTGCGCGTGATCGGCTCGCGGATCGGCGGCTGGGTCGACGAGGTCGGCGGGATCGCCGCGCGGATCGCCGGCGACGAGTTCATCGTCGTGCTGCCCGGACTCGGTTCGGAGACCGCCGCGTTGTCGCGGGCCCAGGACGTGCTGGACCTGGTCGAGGCCCCGATCCCAATCGGCGCCCGCGGCGAGCTGATCGTCACGGCGTCCGCCGGGGTCGCGGTCTCCACCGACCTCGGCTCCGACGACGCGATCATCCGGCACGCCGACCTGGCGATGCTCGAGGCGAAGTCGGGTGGCCGCGCGCGCGTGCGCCTGTTCGAGGAGGACCTGCGCCAACGGTGCGAGGACCGGATGCTGATCGAGCAGGAGCTGCGCCGCGCGTTGGCCGGCGACCACGAGATCGAGGTCCACCTGCAGCCCCTGGCGCGGCTCGGCGACGGCAGCCTGTGGGGCGCCGAGGCGCTCGTCCGCTGGCGCCACCCGATCCGCGGAATGCTCTCTCCGTCACGGTTCCTCGACGTCGCCGAGGAGAGCGGCCTGATCATCCCGCTCGGCGAGCGGGTGCTGGCGTCGGCCTGCGCGGCCGCGGCGGCGATGCCCGGTCTGGTCGTCGCGGTCAACCTCTCCCCACGCCAGCTCCACGATCCCGCGCTGGCTCCGGTGGTCCGCCGCCAGCTACGGCGGCAGGGCCTGGCGCCCGAGCGGCTCTGCCTGGAGGTCACCGAGGGGGCGCTGGTCGACGACCGAGCGATCGCCGTCCTCGAGGATCTCCGTCGCGGCGGCGTCCAGGTCGCGATCGACGACTTCGGGGTCGGCGCCTCGTCGTTCCGGCAGCTCCGCCGGCTGCCCGGCGCGCTCGTCAAGATCGACCGGTCGTTCATCGAGCGGATCGACGAGGACGCGGGCTCCGACGACCGGGTGCTCGTCCGCGCGATGGTCAACCTGGCCGAGCAGCTCGGGCTGCAGGTGATCGCCGAGGGGATCGAGCGGGAGTCGCAGCGGCAGATCGTTCGCCGGCTGGGCGTGACGATCGGCCAGGGCTGGCACCTCGGCGCGCCGACGCGGGCCGCGGTCTTCGTCGCCGACCGGGGCGGCGGCGTGATGCTCCAGACGCCCGGAGCTGACCAGTCGATCGTCGCCGGTCGGGAGCGGTCTCACCGCACGCGGGAGTGTTAGCGTCACGGCATGACGGCACCCCATCGGACCGACATCTTGCTGATCGGTGGAGGCGTCGCCGCGGCGACGGCCGCCCGCACCCTGCGCGAAGCGGGCTTCGACGGCAGCGTCGCGCTGATCACCCGCGAGCTCGACGCCCCCTACCACCGCCCACCGGGGTCCAAGGAGGTCCTGCGGGGCGTCCAAGCCGCCGACGCCGCGCTCGTGCTGCCCGCGGAGTGGTACGCCGAGCACGACGTCGACCTGCGGACCCGCACCTCGGTGATGAGCCTCGACCCGGCGGCGCGGACGGTCAAGCTGCAGACGAAGGACGAGCTGGCCTACGACCGGGCGCTGCTGGCCACCGGCGCGATGGTCCGGCGGCTGAACGTCGACGGCTCGGGGCTGCGCGGGATCCACTACCTGCGCTCGCTGCGCAACGCCGACGCGCTCCGCAAGGACCTGGACGCGGTCGGAGGCGTCTCCGGCGGCCGGGTCGTGCTGATCGGCGGCAGCTACATCGGCTGCGAGGTCGCTGCCAGCCTCGCGTCGCTCGGCGTCGCCTGCACGGTCCTGATGCAGGAGAGCGAGCCGCTCGAACGGACCTTCGGCGCCGAGATCGGCCGTTGGGTGCGCCAGCGACTGGAGGACGGCGGCGTCACCGTGCACGGCGGCGTCGAGGTCGAGGCGTTCCTGCCCGCGGCCCGCGCCGACGCCGAGGAGCGCGTCGGCGCCGTCGGGCTCGTCGGTGGCGAGACGATCGCGGCCGACCTGGTGGTCTGCGGGGTCGGGGCGCAGCCGGACGTGATGCTCGGGAAGCGCGCCGGCCTCGATCTCGGCGAGAGTGGCGGCGTCCGCTGCGACGACCGCCTGCGCACCTCGGCGGCCGGGATCTGGGCCGCCGGGGACATCTGCGAGTACGACTCGGTCGTGCACGGCGGGCCGATCCGGGTCGAGCACGAAGAGGTCGCGATCCAGCAGGGGATCCACGTCGCGCGGCAGTGGCTCGGCGACGAGCGGGCGTACGACGCCGTGCCGTACTTCTTCAGCGACCTGGCCGACTGGGTCGCGATCGAGTCGGTCGGTCCGGCGCGCCGCTGGGACCGCACGATCGTCGAGGGCAGCCTCGACGGCGACGCGTTCGCCGCCTGGTTCGTCGAGGGCCGGCACGTCCGCGGCTACGCGAGCTTCAACGG
This sequence comes from Patulibacter sp., assembly GCA_015478825.1. Lineage (GTDB taxonomy): Bacteria > Actinomycetota > Thermoleophilia > Solirubrobacterales > Solirubrobacteraceae > Patulibacter. The sequence goes on from JADMKN010000253.1 coordinate 4,919, forward strand.
CGCGGGAGACATCGACCGCGCGACCGCGCTGATACAGGCCGGCGAGCCGGTCGACGTCGACGCGCTCGTCGCGTCCTGAGCGGCGGAGCCTGGGCGGCTCGGGAACGCAACGGGGCCGCTCGCTGAGCGGCCCCGGAGAAGCGTGATGGCCGGCGCGCTGCGCGTCGGCGAACGGCGGCCCTAGGGCTCGGTGACGATGACGTCCGCGTCCTCGGGCAGCTCGCCGCGAGCGTAGGCCAGGTTCTCGGCGCGCTCGCCGGCGGTCTGCGCCAGCGCGTACATGACCGGGATGATCGCGAAGGCCGGGATGATCACGAGCCACAGGGCCACCAGCCAGAAGCTGAAGGTGAAGGCACTGGTCGTTGCGAGCACGAACATGACGCGGGGAGCATATCCGACCGCGCGGCGGTCGGACGTCTCGCCGCCGCCCTGCACGGCCCGCGCTCCGGTCGTCGCGACGCGTCCGGCGGCCGTCGGGCGCAGCGGCCAACCCGACCCCGGTGGTAGGGTTTGGGAACCGTGATCTTCACGACCAAGGCCGAGTACGGCGTCCGGCTCATGGTGCGGCTGGGCGAGCTGCCGGGCAACCAGCCCGTATCGCTCAAGACCGTGGCCGAAACCGAGCGCCTGCCGCTCGCGTACCTCGAGCGGATCGTCGCGCTGCTGCGGCGGGCGGGGCTCGTCGAGAGCACCCGCGGGGCGCACGGCGGCTACAAGCTGGCCCGGCCGGCCGAAGAGATCCGGATGGACGACGTAATCGTCGCCCTCGAAGGCGCCGTTGCGCCGATGTCGTGCTTCGTCGACGACATGGCCGACGACCGCGTGCTCTGCTCGCACCTGGACGACAGCGGCAGCGGCTGCGCCACGAAGTTGCTCTGGACCCGCGTGCAGGGCGGCGTCCACCGCGCCCTGCAGCAGACGACGCTCGCCGAGCTCGTCGACTTCCAGTCGGCACCCGACGCCGTCACCGGCGCGGCTGCCGCCTAGATGACCGGACCGCGGCTCCCGCGGCCCGCCCCTCATCCCTCACGTAGACCCCGAACACCGGAACCCACATGGCTGACCTCGAGATCAAGAACCTCCACGTTCGCGTCGCCAACGGCGAGAAGGAGATCCTCCGCGGTCTCGACCTGACGGTCAATCGCGGTGAGATCCACGCGCTGATGGGCCCCAACGGCTCGGGCAAGTCGACGCTGGCCAACGTGATCATGGGCAACCCGCAGCTCGAGGTGACCGAGGGCCAGATCGTCTGGAAGGGCGAGGAGATCACCGAGCTCGATCCGGACGAGCGCGCTCGGAAGGGTCTCTTCATGGCCTTCCAGTACCCGGTCGCGATCCCCGGCGTGACGATCGTCAAGTACCTGCGGATGGTGATCAACGCCCACCGCGAGGAGCGCGGCGAGGACGAGATCTCGCTGAAGGACTTCCGCAAGCTGGTCCAGGCCGAGATGGAGCGCACCAACGTGCCGAAGGAGTTCGGCTCGCGCTACCTCAACGACGGCTTCTCCGGTGGCGAGAAGAAGCGCCTGGAGATGCTCCAGCTCGCGCTGCAGCGCCCCGACGTCGCGATCCTCGACGAGACCGACTCCGGGCTCGACGTCGACGCGCTCAACATCGTCTCGCAGGCGGTCAACGCGATCAAGGACGAGTCCCCGCTCGGCGCGCTGATCATCACGCACTACCAGCGGATCCTGCACCTGATCAAGCCGGACCGCGTGTCGATCCTGGTCGACGGCCGGATCGTCAAGGAGGGCGGCCCCGAGCTGGTGACCGAGATCGAGGCCGAGGGCTACGCCGGCATCCGCGCGGGAATCGCGTAGGGACGACCCGGTGAGCGCCCCCCTCACCGACGCCGTGACGACCCTCGACGTCGAAGCGGTCCGGGCGCAGTTCGCGTACCTGGACCGCCCCGAGGGCATCGTCTACCTGGACAGCGGCGCCAGCGCCCAGAAGCCGCGTCCCGTGCTCGACGCGATGCACGAGTTCGGTGGCCTGCACTACGCCAACGTCCACCGCGGCGTGCACCGGCTCGCGATCGAGGCCGACGCGGCCTACGACGCGGCGCGCGCCACGATCGCCGGGTTCGTCAACTCCACGCCCGGCGAGACGATCATCGTCAAGAGCGTCACCGAGGCGATCAACCTGGTCGTCCAGAGCTGGGGCGAGCAGCAGGTCGGGGAGGGCGACGAGGTCGTCATCACCCAGCTCGAGCACCACGCCAACCTCGTGCCGTGGCAGCAGCTCTGCCTGCGCAAGGGCGCGACGCTGCGCTACCTGGAGCTCGACGAGGACGGCCGGATCGACCTCGACCAGCTCGATGCGTTCCTGGCGTCGGGCCGCGTCAAGA
>JADMKN010000253.1:7275-11514 GCA_015478825.1 Patulibacter sp.
TCTCCAACGTCGTCGGCACCGCCAACCCCGTCGAGGAGCTCGTCCGCCGCGCGCGCGCCGCCGGCGCGCTGACGCTGATCGACGGCGCCCAGGCCGTGCCCCAGCGTCCGGTCGACGTCGCCGCGATCGGCGCCGACTTCTACGGCTGGACCGGCCACAAGCTCTACGGCCCCACGGGCATCGGGGTGCTCCACGTGCGCCGCGAGATCCTCGACCAGCTCCCGCCGTTCCTGACCGGCGGCGACATGGTCAACATCGTCGACTTCCACGAGACGTCGTGGGTGTCGGGCCCGCAGCGCTTCGAGGCCGGGACGCCGCCGATCATCGAGGCGGTCGGGCTGGCCGCGGCCTGCGACTGGCTGCGCTCGGTCGGGGGGATGGCCGCCGTCCACGCGCACGAGACGGCGATCACCGGCTACGCGCTCGAGCGGTTGCGGGAGCTCGGCGGGATCCGGGTGGTCGGCCCGCCGACCGCCGAGCAGCGGGGCGCGCTGACCGCGTTCGTCGTCGACGGGGTGCATCCGCACGACGTGGCCGAGATCGTGGCCCGTCGCGAGGTCTGCGTGCGCGCCGGCCAGCACTGCGCCGAGCCGCTGCACCGCGCGCTCGGGATCCCGGCGACGACCCGCGCCAGCTACGCGATCCACACCGTCCGCGAGGAGATCGACGCGCTGGTCGACGCCCTCTCGGAGGCGCAGCGGATCTTCGCCTGAACCTGACCTGCGCCTCGCCGGTCGCCGCTCGGGCGACCGGCGCGGGCTCAGCCGGTGGTGAAGCTCAGCGTGACCGAGCCGAAGCGCTCGCCGGGGGCGTAGAAGCCGGCGAAGACCGACGACCCGGCCTTGGCGGGGATCGTGCCCGGGACCCCGACGTAGCTGTGGGTCTTGCCGTCGGGGCTGACCGCCGTTGCGGCGGCCTTGCCCAGGTCGAGGTCGATCAGCACGCCGCGGGTGCCGCCGAGCTGCGTGCCGTCCTTACCGTCCATCCGGAAGATCACGCGCGACTTGCCACCGTTGATCTCGATCTCGGGGTCGGCGGCCGACATGTCGATCGTGTGGGTCTTGAAGCGGAACGCGACCTTGCCGCGGAACGTCGTCGCGGCGGTGCCCGTGGCGGCGTCGAACCATCCGCGCTGGAACGGGAACCCGAAGCGGTAGACGAAGGCGCTGGAGCTGCCGGGCAGGACCTCGCGCGGGCCGTCCGTCGCGCCGCCACTCACCGACGTGCCCTCACCGGTGTTGATGTAGCGGACGAAGCTGTCGAGCGGCGTCCAGACCAGGCTGGCGGAGCGCACGTCGACGGCGCCGCTGGGCCGGTCGAGGACGGGCGGCTCGGCGCCGAGTCCGGTGGCGCAGTACGCCGCCGAGCACGACGACGGCGCGGGCGCGTCCTTGACGTGGCCCGTGACGGCGACGGTGGCGACGTTGCCGGTCGGCGTCCGCCGGAGCTCGAGCCGCTTGCGGACGGTGCGCGCGGTGCTCGTCGTCAGCTTCAGTCGGGCGTTGCTGGCGCTCGCGGTCGCGGCGTCGCGGTCGAGCTTGAGCCGCTTCGCGGGCATGCTCAGCCGCCCGATCGTCCGGCGCTGACCGCCGTCGACCTCGCCGGTGACGGTCGAGCGCTTGCCGAGCCGCACCTGCAAGCCGGTCAGGGTCACCCGGCGCTTGCCCTTGGTCAGCCGCACGGTGCCCTTCAGGCCGAGCGTCGCGGTGGTGGTGACCGCGCCGCTCTCGACCGGCAGGACCGCTCGGGAGCGGCCGTTTCGCAGCTTCACCGGCGATGACGCCGACCAGCGGACGCCTTGACCCTTGAGCCCCGTGGAGCCGTTGGTCAGGCTCACCGAGCCGGCGCCGAAGTCGGCGGCCGTCGCCGGGCTCGCCGCGCCGCCCGCGGCGAGGCCCGCGACCAGCGTCAGCGCGGCGGGGACGAGCAGCGAGCGCGTCGAACGACGCGGGACCGGGGAGAGCATCCGTGTCATGTTCGGAAACCCTAAAGGTTCGTTGGGGCCGCGGCGCCGTCCCCGTCGTCCGGTCGTCGCGCGACGACCGGCGGCTCGTCGAGCCACGACACGCGCAGCGCGGTCCGCCCCGCGTCGTCGGCGTGGAGCTCGGCGTCGACGTGCCAGATCTCCGCCAGCCGCTGCTGGTCGAGCACGGCGGTCGGGGGACCGGCGGCGACCGTGCGACCGTCCGCCATCACCACGACGCGGTCGGCGACGGCCGCGGCGAGCGCCAGGTCGTGCACGACGAGCAGGACCGCCAGGCCGTCGTCGGCCAGCGCACGCAGCCGGCGCGCCATCGTGGCGGTGGCGCCGAGGTCGAGCGCCGACGTCGGCTCGTCGGCGATCAGCACCGGGGCGTCCTGCGCCAGGCCGACCGCGAGCTGGACCCGCTGCAGCTCGCCGCCGGAGAGCGTCGAGAGCTGCCGATCGCGCAGGTCGGCGGCGTCGGCCCGGGCGAGCGCGACGTCGGCCGCGGCCCGGTCGCTCGCCCCGGCGCGGCGGAACGGGCCGATGTGCGGCGAGCGGCCGATCATCACCGCCTCGTGGACCGCGATCCCGACCGGCACCTGCGGACGTTGCGGGACGAACGCCCGCAGCTTGGCGAGCTGCCGGGACGACAGCTTGCGCAGCGAGGCGCCGTTCCAGTGGACGGCGCCGCCGGTGGGTCGCGTCAGGCCGGCCGCCGCGCGGACCATCGTCGACTTGCCGGCGCCGTTCGGACCGACCACGGCGAGCAGCTCGCCGCGGTGCAGCGTCATGTCGGCGTGGTGGAGGATCTCGACGCCGCCGATCGCGACCTGCAGGCCGGAGACCTCCAGCAGCGGAGCGTCGTTGGTCACCGCGCTCATATCGCCTTCCGCAGCAGCCAGAGGAACAGGGGCACGCCGAGCACGACCATGAACGGGCCGACCGGCAGGTCGATCGGCGCGGCGATCCGGCGCGCGAAGGTGTCGGCGAGCAGCAGCAGCGCTGCTCCGGCCACCGCCGACGCCGGAACGACGAAGCGGTGGCTGGACGTCCCGCCGGCCAGCCGGACGACGTGCGGCACGACCAGCCCGAGGAATCCGAGCAGGCCGGCCATCGCGGCGGCCGCGGCGGCGAGCAGGGCCGCGGCGATCGCGGCCTGCAGGCGGATCACGCGTGGCCGGGCGCCGAGCGACTGGGCGACGTCGTCGCCGAGCGCCAGGCGGTCGAGTGGCCGGATCAGCAGCACCGCGAGCACGAAGCCCACGGCGGCGTAGGGCCAGACCTGCGACAACGTGCTCCAGCCGTCGTAGGGCAGGTAGCCGGCGATGAAGAACACCGCCGACGAGACCCGGTCCGGGTAGGCGGCCATCAGCATCGTGGTGCCGGCGGTGAAGATCGCGCTGACCGCGATGCCGGCCAGCACGAGCCGGGCCACGCCGCCCCCGCCGCGCCCGGCCCAGGCGACCGAGAAGACCATCGCCGCGGCGATCAGGCCGAAGACCAGCGCGCTGATCGGCACGAGCGCGACCGAGTCCGGGATCGCGAGCAGCAGCAGCATCGCGCCGAACCCGGCCCCGGCCGTGACCCCGATGATGTCGGGCGAGGCGAGCGGGTTGGCGAGCGCCCCCTGTAGGAGGGCGCCGGCCACGGAGAGCGCCGCCCCGACGACGATCGCGGACACCATGCGGGGGATCCGCAGGTCGTTGACGATCTGGTAGATCGGGTTGTCGACGTCCTTGTGGCCGACCACCGGCAGGACGTCGAAGATGTCGGCCACGGCGATCGTGGTCGAGCCGAGGGCCAGCGACAGCAGAGCGGCCGCCACGAGGGCGACCGCCGATGTCGCCAGCACGAAGGTCTGGCGTACGGGCACTGAAGAGGCTTAGTTGCGCAGGAAGGTGCGTCGCACGTGCCGGATCACGGCGCCGGGGTTGTCCGAGGCCTGGAGCAGGCTGTCGGCGTCCGCGATGTGGATGCGGTTGTTGCGCGCCGCCTTGGTGCGCTTCCAGCCTGGCTTGTTGCGGAAGAACGAGGCGGTGTTCGGCAGCGAGGACTTGCGGCCGTGCGGCACCACGATGATCACGTCCGGGTTCATGGTCAGCACGCGCTCGTCGCTGAGCGGGGCGAAGCTGCCCGGGATGCCGGCGTTGTAGGACGGCTTGAGGCCCGCGGTGACCAGCCGGCCCCCGGCGTAGCTGATCATGTCGCCACCCCAGCTATTGGGCAGGAACGCGATCGTCGACCGACCGACGCCGAGCACCAGCAGCACCTTC
>JADMKN010000254.1 GCA_015478825.1 Patulibacter sp.
CCTGGAAGCCCGAGGTCGCTGAGGCGGTGCTCGACGCCGGCGCCCACCTGATCAACGACGTCAGCGGGCTCTACCACGCGCGGCTGGCCAGCGTGGTCGCCGCGCGCGGCGCCGGGATGGTGCTGATGCACACCCGCGCCGAGCCCAAGACCGAGCACTTCCCCGACTACGGCGGACGGGTGGTCGACGACGTGCGCAACGTGCTCGGCAACCTGCGCGAGCGAGCGCTCCAGGCCGGTGTCCGGTCGGACTCGATCGTGCTCGATCCGGGGCCCGACTTCGCCAAGATGCCCGCCGAGACGGTCGATGTGCTGCGCGACCTGCCCAACCTGGCCGTCCACGGTCACCCGCTGCTGCTGGCCGTGTCCCGGAAGTACTTCGTCGGCACGATCATCAACCGCGAGCCGCACCAGCGACTGGCCGGCACCCTCGCCGCGCTCGGCTGGGCCGCCGAGCGCGCCAAGTACTCGATCGCCCGGATGCACGACGTCCGCGAGGCCGCCGACTACCTGAAGGTCCGCGCGGTGCTCGACGGTCGCGAGCCGTTCCCGGAGTTCGATCGCGACTCGTACGAGGACGTCCGGCTGCAGTGGCTGCACGACGACAGCGACGATGACGACGACGAGGACGGCGACGGCGGGGGCAGCCGCGAGCCCGCGGTACGCTAGGGGCCACTCCGAAGCCGGCGCCGTCGCGCCGCCGCTGTCCTACCACCACCCGCACTGGGAGCACCCCGCATGAAGCTGTTCATCGACACCGGATCGGTCGCCGAGGTCGAGGAGATCGCCCGTTGGGGCGTGCTCGCCGGCGCCACCACGAACCCGTCGCTGCTCGCCAAGGAGCAGGGGGACCCGGGCGACATCATCCGCCGGATCGCCGAGCTCGTCGACGGTCCGACGTCCGCCGAGGTCGTCAGCGACGACGCCGACGGCATGGTCTCCGAGGGCATCGCGCTGGCCGGAATCGATCCGCGCGTCGTCGTCAAGGTGCCGTTCTCGGCCGCCGGGCTCGAGGCCACGTCGCGGCTCCACGCGCTGGGTCACAAGGTCAACATGACGCTGGTCTTCTCGGCGCCGCAGGCGATCCTTGCCGCCGAGGCCGGGGCCACCTACATCTCGGCCTTCCTCGGCCGGCTCGACGACATCGGCATGGACTCGGTCGACTCGCTGCGCGAGATCGTCGAGGCCGTCGCCGACAACTCGACCGGCGCTCAGGTGCTCGCCGCGTCGATCCGCAACCCGATCCACGCGACGGTCTCCGCGACGCTCGGCGCGGACGTCGCCACGATCCCCGGCAAGGTCCTGCGGCAAATGCTCAACCACCCGCTGACGACGTCCGGGATCGAGACGTTCACCGCGGACTGGAAGACCCGTCCGGAGTTCGCGGACTGGCTCAAGGGCCTGGTCGCCGCCAACGAGGCGTAGGACCTCCGGCGGCCGTTCGCGCCGCTGGTTCCGCCCGAGGTCGCGCCTGGACGGTCGCGCGGCCTCGGGTCCCACGGTTCGTCTCAGACGCCGCCGTTCCCCGCCGGATGCAGGACGATTCGCCGTACCTGGGCGCGTTCCGGCCCCGCGGTTGTCTAGGCTGTGCCCAGTCGCCACGCGCTGCGCACAACGCGGGTGGGGCCTACCGACGCAACGACTTCCGAAGGAGACTGCCGCATATGACGGTATTGACGCGCGACCTGCTGACGTCCAGCCCGCTGGCTGACCTGCACGCGCTGGCGAGCGAGCTGGCGATCGACGGCTTCCGCCGCCTGCGCCGCGAGGAGCTGATCGACCGGATCAGCGAGCGCCGTTCCGGCGACGCGGGCGACGCCGACGAGCGGCCCGCCGGCCGCCGTCGCCGCCGCGGGGGCCGAGGCGGGGACGCCGACGCCACACCCGAGAACGGTGGACGCGGCGAGCGCCAGGGCGACGACCGCGAGGGCGACGAGCGCCCGTCGCGCCGTCGTCGCCGCGGGGGAGACGAGAGCTCCGCCGCCCCGTCCGACAACGGCCGCGACCGCGATCGCGGACGCGACCGCGGTGACCGCGACCGCAACGACCGCGACCGCAACGAGCAGGGCGAGAACGTCGAGGGCGCGATTGCGATCGGTGCCAGCGGCTCCGCGCTGCTGACCACCGGCGACGGCGCCGAGGTCTACGTGTCCGCCGGCCAGGTCCGTCGCTGCGAGCTCGTCGACGGCGACCGCGTGTCGGGTCCGACCCGTCCCGCCCGCAACAGCGAGCGCTACGCGTCGCTGATCCGCGTCGAGTCGATCAACGGCCGCTCGGCCGACGAGGTCGCCCCGGGCCCGAAGCCCGAGGTCCAGACCGCGGTTCGCCCGCACGAGCTGCTGGCGATCGAGAGCGACGACCCCACGGTCGCCGCGATCGCCTGGCTGACCCCGCTCGGCCGCGGCTCGCGCGCCGTGATCGCCGGTCCGCACGCCTCCGGCAAGAGCGAGGCGCTGCGCCGGCTCGGCGCCGCGCTGAAGGGCATCGACGACGTCGAGCTGCTGACCGTGCTCGCCGGGGTCCGCCCCGAGGAGCTCGGGGACTGGCGCGACGCCGGCCTGACCCCGACCGTCGAGCTCGACCTGTCCGCCGGCCCCGACCAGCGTGCCAAGGCGATCGACGAGGCCGTCGACCAGGGCCGCCGGATCGCCGGCCGCGGCGGCCACGCCGTCGTGCTGATCGACACGCTGGACGGGCTGCCGGAGGGCGCCGCACGCCGGATCCTCGCTGCGGCCCGCAAGCTGCAGGCCGGCGGGTCGTTGACGATCATCGCCACCCGCGAAGCGCCGGTCGGCGGCGAGAGCACCGTCGTCCGCCTGGACCACGCGCTGACGTCGACGGACCGCTTCCCGTCGCTCGACCTGGCCAACTCGGGCACCCTGCGCCCCGAGCTGCTCGTCGGGGACGAGGGCGCGAAGGCGATTGCCAAGGCCCGCGCCGAGCTGCGCTGAGGCGCACGTATACGCGGCGGATCTCGGCACGGACGGGGCTCGGCAGTACGCCCGTACAGCTCTCGCCCCATCCGCACCGACCTCCTTGGTCTACGTGCACCCCATGGGGTAGCCCAACGACGAAGGGCCCCGCGAATCGCGGGGCCCTTCGTCGTTCAACGCTCCGACGGCAGGTACGAGACCTGGAACCACGATGGTGGTGGGGCCAGCTCGACCGGCTGGTCGTTGCGCGCTGGTTGCACGTACTCGAACCGCTGATCCTCGTCGCGGAAGCGGATCTCCAGCTCGCCCTCCTTGACGCGCTGATCCATCCAGGCGCCGCGGAAGACCAGGCGGCGCATCCAATGGACGAGCGAGCGGTCCGACGGGCCCGACAACTCGGTCCAGCAGGCGTTGATGTGCTCGCCCAGGGCTGACACGGGCTCGCGCACCTCGCCGCCGACCGTCAGCTCGACCAGGTCCTGGACCTCGTCGTGGTCCAGGCGGTCGTGGACGAAGCCGAGCTTGGTGGCGGCTTGCTCACAGCGCTCGGCGAAGTCGCGCTCGTTGAAGGTGAACCGCAAGTCTCCGTACTCGAGGACGAAGTCCTCGCCGGAGTTGTAGTCCCCGCGAAAGGTGGAATCCATGTAACCCGTGCGACGTGCTGGGACGGAGGCGGCAACCGAGCCGGCCCACACGACAGATCGTTGTTGCTCCTGGGACGCACGGCGGCAACCGCATCCCAAGACGTGGTCGCCATCCTAGTCAGGCGGGGTCGCAGCCTGGGAGGGCTGGGTTCGATGTTGCACGGCCGCGAATGCTGTATGGACGGTGCCTCCGGAGCGATCCGGCGCGTACGCGATGCGCGCCCGGCGAAGGGGTACGGTGGGGATGTGCAGGTGCTTTCCGCGGTTCGCCGGGTGCTCGACGCGGGGTGGGCGTCGCGCTGGGTGGCGTTGCGGATCGGCATCAGCTTCGTGATCCCGTTGGCGATCGCTGCGGCTCTCGGGCACGTGGAGTACGGCGCCATCGCCACGCTGGGGGCCTTTGCCGCCACCTACGCGCGGGATCTGCCGTACCGCCAGCGGATGCGGGTGATGCTCGCGGTCACCGGCGGCCTGACCGCCGCGGTGGTCCTCGGCACGCTGACCGCCGGGGCGCCGGTCGCGATGGCCGTCGGCGCGGCCGTGGTCGCCGGATCGGCGGCGCTCGCCGGGCTGGCGTGGGAGACGGGACCGCCACGCGAGTTCATGATCGTGCTGGCGTACCTGGCCGCGACGACCTATCCGGGGGACGCCGGCGACGTCCCGCTGCGCGCGGGACTGGTGCTCGCCGGCGGCCTGATCGTCACCGCCATCGCCGGGGTCGGCTACTTCTCGCGACCCCGCGGCCCGGAGGAGAACGCCATCCGCAGCGCGTTGCTCGCGCTCGCGACGATGATGGACGCGGTCGGTACCGATCACGTCCGCGAGGCGCGACACCGGGCGCTCCTGGCGCTGCAGCACGCGCGGTCGGTGCTGGCCAAGGCGTCGGGCGTGCGGGTGCGCGGCGACCGGCTGGCCGAGATCGCGATCGCCGGCGAGGCCGTGATGGACAGCACGCTGAGCCTGGCGTGGCACAACCACGAGCCGCTCGATCCGGCGTGGGCCGCGACGGTGCGCACGATCGCCCGCAGCCTGCCGGACCCGGCGGTCGCCCGCGGGCTCGACGTCCCCGACGTCGCACCCGAAGGCGCCGACGGCGCGCGGCTGGCCGCGGCGATCGAGCGGGCCGCGCGCGCCGCCGACCCCGAGCGCGCGATGGACGCCACGCTGGTGCCGTTCGCTCGGCGCAGCAGCCGCCGCTGGAACACCACGATCCGGCGCGCGCTCCATCCCGGATCGCTGGTCGTGCCGACGGCGATCCGGGTCGGCATCGCGGTCGGCGTCGGCACCGGCGTCGGTCTGCTGCTCGGCGTCGACCACGGCGTCTGGGTCGGGCTCTCGGCGTCTGCGGTGCTGCAGGCGACCAACGTCAGCGTGGCGCGGACCCGCACGTTGCAGCGGACGCTCGGCACCGTGGTCGGGGTCGGCGTCGCCGCGGCCCTGCTGATCGGCGATCCGTCGCTGCTCGTGCTGGTAGTCGCGCTGCTCGTCTGCCAGACGCTGGCGCAGGCGACGATCCAGCACGCCTACGGCGTGGCGGTGGCCTTCACCACGCCGATCGCGCTGATGATCGTCGAGATCGGCCAGCCCGGCACGCCGGCCGAGAGCTTGCTGCGCGAGCGGGTGCTCGACACGCTGGTGGGTGTGGCGATCGGCTTCGCGGCCCGCCGGCTGCTCTGGCCACGGACCGCGGCGACCCAACTTCCGAAGGCCCAGGGCGAGGCGATCGAGGCGGCGCACGCCGCGCTGGCCGCCGCGCTGACCCGGGCCGACGCGCCGTCGAGCAGCCTGGTCCGGCGGACCAAGCGCAGCCTGCAGACCGCGATGCTCAACCTGCGTGCCGTGCACCACGACGCGATCGGCGACCTGGTCTGGTCGTCGGCCGCCGCCGACGCGCGGTGGCCGACGACGGTCGCGGTCCAGCGGCTCGCGCACGCGACGATGGCGGTCGACGCCCCGCCCGACGCCGCGCCGGACCGCGAGCTGGTCGACCGGCTCGACGCCGCCCTGACCGTGATGGCGCTGATCGTGCAGGGCCACCGGACCCCGTCGGTCGTCCCGGTCCCCCCGATGCCCGACCACCGCGCCGTCCAGCACGCGCTGACCGCGCTGGCCGACGCGCTGGCTCCCGTGGGCGAGGGGACCTGACCGGTCGACGCGTCGCAAGGCAACAGATTCGGGGGGCGAGTTCTTCGAGCGTGACGGGTCAGGTTGGGCACTATGAGCCATCACCACGCCACGCTTCTGATCGTCGACCCGGACGACCTGACCCACGACTTCCTGACCGACAACCTGACCGCCGACGGCTACCGGCCGCTCGCGGTCGAGTCGCTGGAGGATGCGCGGCTCGCCCTGCGGGAGGGGCTCAGCCCGCACCTGGTCGTCTGCGACAGCACGCTGCCCGACGGGTCCGGCCACGCGCTGGTCCGCGAGATCCGCGAAGCCGACGGGATCATCTCGCAGGCCGACCCGACGACGCCGATCATCATGCTCTCCGCCCGCGGCGACGAGCTCGACCGGGTGCGCAGCCTGGAGAGCGGCAGCGACGACGTGCTCGTCCGGCCGTACAGCTATCCCGAGCTGCGCCTGCGGATCGCCGGGCTGCTGCGGCGCGCGGCGCGCCGACCGACGGCGGGGGTCGTGCGGATCGGCGCGCTGCTGCTCGATCCGTCCCGCCGCACCGTGTCCGTGCGAGACTCGCCGATCACCCTGACGCAGAAGGAGTACACGCTGCTGCTGGCGCTGGTCCGCGAGCCGACGCGGGTGATGACCAAGGCCGAGCTGCTGCACACGGTCTGGGGCTACGAGACCTCGAGCGTGACCCGGACGATCGATTCGCACGCGTGCCGCCTACGCCGCAAGCTCGGAATCCACGGCGACGAGTACATCGTAAACGTTTGGGGCGTTGGGTACCGCTTGATCGACGCGCCGGTCGCGATCGCCCACCCCGTCGACGACCGGGTCCGTGTCGAGCAGTCCACCGAACGCCGCAACCACATCGAGCAGTCCATCGAGGACCGCGATCCCGCCGACCAGCCGGTCGCGGCGTGAGCCGTGTCCAGGCACGGATCGGCGGCGCCGGCCGGTGAGCCGGCGACGGCGGGCGCTGCTGATGATCGGACTGGCCGTCGTCCTCGGGGCGTTCGCCGGCGCCGACGTCTCGCGGCGCGAACGGGCGCTGCGGACGACGATCGGGCCGAGCACCACGGTCGTGGTCGCCGCTCGGCCGCTGCCGGCCGGCGAGCCGCTCACGATCGACCGGCTGACGGTGCGCACGGTCCCCCGACGCTACGCGCCCCGGGACGTGGCTTCCGATCCCAGGCTGCTGGTCGGGCTCCGTCCGCGGGTCGCCGTTGCCGCCGGTCACGACGTCGGTCCGAGCGTCCTGGACGACGGTGCCGGGGCCGTGCTGCGGGCCGGCGAGCGGATCGCGGACATCGTCGCGATCGGCGACGCGGCGCTGGTCCGGCCCGGCGTCCGCGTCGACGTGCTGGTGACCCGGGATCGCGGGGAGCGGGCCGGCGGCACGCGGCTGGCGCTCGAGGACGCCGAGGTCGTAGGGGTCTCGGCGGCGCCCGGGGACGGCGGCGACACGACCGGGATGCGGATCGCGGTCGCCCTGCGGGTGACGGTCCGGCAGGCCGTCTACCTGGCGGCGGCCCAGAACTTCGCCACCGAGCTGCGCGTGCTGCCGCGGAGCCCCGACGACGACGCGCGCGGGGCCACCGGCCTGGCCGCCTCCGACGCGCTGGAGGGCGTGCGATGAACGTGCACCGGCGGATCGCCGAGCGTCTGCACCACGAGCTCGTCGCGCGGGCCGCGGCGCCGGCCCGCGACGGCGTGCGCCCCGAGGTCGACGAGCTGGTGGAGCACGTGGTCGCCCGCGACGCGCCGCTGTTGCCGCCCGAGGACCGCGCCGAGGTGCGGCGATTGCTGGAAGCGCGAACCGTCGGGCTCGGTCCGCTCGAGACGCTGTTCGACGATCCGGACGTCGACGAGATCATGATCAGCGGCACGCGACCGGTCTGGGTCGAGCGTCGCGGGCGGTTGGAGGTCACCGACGTGCGGTTCGCGCGGGAGCACGAGCTGCTGCACGCGATCGAGCGGATGCTGGCCGGCGCGGGGCGCCGGGTCGACCGGTCCGAGCCGCTGTGCGATGCCCGCCTGCCGGACGGCTCGCGGATCCACGTCGCGCTGCCGCCGTTGGCGGTCGACGGGCCGGTGGTGACGATCCGGCGGTTCCGGGCCCGCGGCTGGTCGCTGGCCGAGCTGGTCGCCGACGGGACCTGCGCCGCGCGCTACGCCGACGAGATCGCGGCCGCGGTCGCCGCCCGCCGGTCCGTCCTGATCAGCGGCGGCACGGGCACGGGTAAGACGACCACGCTCGGAGCGGTCGCCGGCCTGCTGCCACCGGCCGCGCGGATCGTGACCGTCGAGGACACCGCCGAGCTGCGGCTGTCGCACCCGCACGTCGTGCGACTCGAGGCCCAGCCCGCCCGCAGCGACGGGCGCGGCGAGGTCACGATCCGCGAGCTGGTGCGCAACGCGCTACGGATGCGGCCAGACCGGATCGTCGTCGGCGAGGTCCGCGGGAGCGAGGCGCTCGACATGGTCCTGGCGCTGACCACCGGGCACGACGGATCGCTGTCGACGATCCACGCTCGTGGTCCGGCCGCGGCGCTGCGGCGGTTGGAGACGCTGTGCCTGCTCGCGGACGTCGGGCTGCCGCACGCCGCCGTCGCCCGGATGGTTGGCGAGGCGATCGACCTGGTCGTCCAGCAGACCCGCGGACCGGATGGCCGGCGGCGGGTCACGGCGGTCGGTCGCGTGCTCGCTCATGACGACGGCTGGACCGTGGAGCCGGTCTCCCCGTGAGCCCGACGGTGCTGCTCGTGCTGACGGCCGCCGCCCTCCTCGCCAAGGGACTCGGCGGGCTGCTGCCCGACGTCGATCGGGGGATCCGATGGGTACGTCGGTGGAGCGCGACGCGGTCGCACGATCGCGCCGTCACCGACCGGCGGCTGACGGGCCTGGTGGTGCTGTCCAGCGGCGCCGCGGTCCTGCTGCTGGCGCTCGGCGCGCCGCAGCCGGCGGCGCTGCTCGTCGGGCCGCCGATCGTCGGTCGGGCGCTGCGGCGGGGCCGCCGGATCCGGCGGCGGCGCGCCGTCTCGGCCGGGGCGCCGCTGGTCGCTCGGGCGATCGCCGATGGTCTCGACGCCGGACTCGGGGTACGTCGGGCGATCACCGACGCGGCACGAACCGCCGCTGTCGACGGGCCCGCGGGGGAGGATCTGCACGTGGTCGCGGCGCGGCTGGGCGCGGGGGACCCGCTGCCTTCGGCGCTC
This sequence comes from Patulibacter sp., assembly GCA_015478825.1. GTDB lineage: Bacteria > Actinomycetota > Thermoleophilia > Solirubrobacterales > Solirubrobacteraceae > Patulibacter. The sequence goes on from JADMKN010000254.1 coordinate 8,919, forward strand.
GACGGCTGGCGGCGACGGACCGACGAGCCCGCCCACGCGACGCTGATCGCGGGGCTGCTGCTGCACGGCGAGGCGGGCGGCGAGCTGGCCGACGTCCTGCGGGGGCAGGCGGCGGCGCTCGACCGGGCGCGGCGACAGGCCGCCGAAGCGGAGAGCGCGATCGTCCAGGCCCGGGCCGCCGCGCGGATCGTCGGTGGGATCCCCGTGCTAGCGACCGCTGCGGCGCTCGTACTGGCCCCGGAGGCCGTGCGGGAGATGACGGCGACCCCGCTGGGCGCGCTGCTGGTCGCCGCCGCGGTCGGGCTGCAGGTCGTCGCGCTCGTGGCGGTGCGTCGGCTGGCCGCGGGCGATCAGGGGTGATCCGGTCGTGACCGTGATCGTGCTGGTGGGGATCGCCAGCGGGGCTCTGGCCGGAGCGGCGATCGCCCTGCTGGTCGCCGAATGGGCCGGGCGAGGCGCCCGGGCGAGCAGCGGGCCCGATCGCGGGTCGCGCGTGCTGCGGGTGGCCCGCTGGGCGGGCCCGGTGGTCCGCCGGCTGGCGCCGACGCCGACCGACGCCGCCCGGCGGATCGACGCGGCCGGGTTGTCGCCGACGGTGCGGCCGTCCGACCTGCGCGCCGTGCGCGGGGCAGCGATCGTCGTGGGGCTGGGGGCGGGAGTCGTCGCGATGCCCGCGGTCGGCGGGGGCGGGCTGCTGCTGGTGGTCGCCGTTCCCGCGGCCCTCGGCCTCGTGCCCGATCTGGTGCTGCGGCGGCGGACGACGCGCCGGGCGGCGGCGATGCTGCGGGCGTTGCCGGACACCATCGACCTGCTGCGGATCGCCCTGCGCAGCGGACGCTCGGTGCCCGATGCGCTGGCGCGGGTCGGAGCGCACCATCACGGCGAGCTCGGAGCCGAGCTGCGGCGCACGGCGGGTGAGGTCCGAATCGGCGTTCCGGTCGACGTGGCGCTGACGGGCCTGCGGCGGCGCTGCCCCGCCGAGGGCGCCGCGGAGCTCGCGGCGCTGCTGCGCCGCGCTCACCATCAGGGGTCGCCCGTCGGTGACGGCCTGCAGGCGCTCGCCGACGACCTGCGCGACCGACGGGCCCGGGCCGCGATCGACCGCGCCGCGCGCGCCGCGCCGAAGATCCAGCTCGTCGTCGCGCTGCTGCTGGTGCCGGCCGCGATGCTGCTGATCGCGGCGGCGCTGCTGCAGTTGCGGGCGGGGTGAGGGCGTCCGTCGGGTCTCGTCCCCTCGGGATCACGGGCTCATCGGCGAGCGTGGTGGCCCACCACCAGGAGATAGCCCGTAGCGGCTACCAGTATCAGCACGACCTCGGCGTAGCTCATATCCCCCGATTCCTCGTTCGGCGCGGGCGGTTTCGAGGATTGTACAGAATATATTCTGATCAGAGATACGCCGTCTACCGACGAGGTGGCAAGCCCGGACCGGCGGGCGAGCGCCGGCCCGGGCGAGCCGCGCTGAAACGGGTTCTTAGCGGCCCGGCTGCGCGTCGGTGACGGTGGGCGGCGCGCTCTTCTTGCTTCCGCCGCTGAGGCCGCTGAACGTCTGCTCGAGCAGCGCGGCGTCGTAGCGGAGCACGAAGGCGCCACGCCAGGTGGTGTCGCCGGTTCCGACCTGCGATGCCGTCATCAGCTTGATGCCCTTGACCGCGTTGACGATCTCGGCCATCTCGTTCGCGTCGCCGGAGCCGGCCGGCAGGTCGCTGAGGAGCTGCGCGAGCGGCGCCGGGTTGACGAGCATCGTCGGGGCGTCACCGCCGAGCGCGTCCTGCGCCTGCTTGTACGCGGCGTCGCCGCCGAGCGTCTTCGTGCCCTCCAGCGCGTTGGTGACGGCCTCGGCGCCGAGCCCGATCACCAGGCGGTCGCCCTTGATGCCGACCGCGATCCGGATCGGTAGCTGGGCGGTCCGGACGACGACGCCGTCGTCGGCGCCGGGGATCGGGGTCTTGTCGACGGTCAGCGTGCGGTCCTTCTGCAGCTCCCGCTCGATCGTCGCGAGCAGGTCGGCTGCGGCGGCCGCGTCGGCGGTCTGCACGAGGGCCGCGCCGCCGATCGCGAGCAGGCTGTCGCCCTTGATCCCGACGGCGAGCGTCTTGATCTTCTCGAGCGAGGACGTCAGGCCGGCGGGCAACTTCTCGCCGGTCAGCTCCTCGATCTGCTTCAACTGATCCTCGAGCGAGTACCCGGGCATGCTGTTGGCGGCGTCCATGCTGGCGCCGAAGGCCAGCCAAGAGCCCGACGGCAGCGACGCGGTCGCGTCGCTGCCGGCCTTGGCGATCTGCTCGAGGGACCCGCTCTCGGGCTTCGGCATCGTGCCGCCGACCTCGACCTTGATCTCGCCGGGCTTGGGCAGCACGGCCATGGCGACCGTCCCGTCGAAGTCGGGGATCGGAGCGTTGGCGAGCTGGTCGAGCGCCGCGATGTCGCCCTTGCTCAGGCCGGGCGCGCCGGACTTCTTCAGCTCGTCGAGCGCCTCGTTGCCCTCGTCGTCCAGCGCCGTCAGCGCCGCGC
>JADMKN010000255.1 GCA_015478825.1 Patulibacter sp.
CTGGCCTGCATCAGCAGGGTGCGGGGACCGTGGAGCGCGACGACCCGCTCGCGCTCCACGGTCCCCGCACCCTGCTGATGCAGGCCAGCCACCCGCTCGCCTTCGTCGGGTTCTGGGGATCGACCGCGGCGAAGGAGCCGGCCGAGGCCTACCCGCGACTGCAGCGGACCGCCGAGGCGATGGCCACCGCGGTCTTCGGCAGCGCCGACGACGCCGAGGCGATGGGCCGCCGCGTCCGCGGGATCCACAGCCGGATCACTGGCGTGACGAGCGTCGACGCCGGCCCGTGGCCGGCCGGAACGCCGTGGCGCGCCGACGATCCCGAGCTGCTGCTGTGGATCCTCGCGACCCTCGTCGACTCGGCGATGGTCGTCCACGACCGCTTCGTCCGCCCGCTGCGACCGGAGGAGCGGTCCGCGTTCTGGCGCGACTACCGCGTGGTCGGCGAGCTGTTCGGCCTGACCGCCGACGACATGCCGGCGACGATCGGTCAGTTCGACGCCTACATCGCCGAGACGCTCGCGTCGGACAAGATCTGGGTGATGCCCGAGGCGCGCGACGCCGGTCGGCGGATCGTGATGCGCCCGCCGGTGCCACTGCACCTGCGGCCCGCGCTGAAGCTCGTCAACGACGTCACCACGTCGCTGCTGCCGCCAAACGTCCGCCGCGGGTTCGGGCTGCCGTGGAACCCCGGCCGCGACCTGGCGATCGCCGCCGTCGGCACCTGGTCCCGCACCGTGCTCTGGCGGGTGCTCCCGTCGACGGTCGCCTGGACCCCGCACGGGCGTCCGGCGCCGGTCGTATAGCCGCACTCATCCGCGCGCCGATCGTCACGACCGAGTCTCGAACGGCAACACCCTTCCATATACGCTGTCTCGGGCGTGAATGCCTCCGCACCCGACAGTCCCTCCGCCGACGCAGGCTTCGCAGCCGCAACGCTGATCGCGCACCCGGCGCAGTGGATTCACCGCCGCGTCGAGACGATCGAGCTCCTGACCCACGAAGAGACACGGAGGCGCGTCAGCATCGACTTCTCGATCCCCCCGGACCGGCAAGCTGCCCTGACGACTCCCGACGGCGTAGTCGTACCGATCGCGACCCTCACCAAAGAGGCCCGCCGGAACTTCGACCTGAGAGACGAGTCCGGGCGAGCGATCCCGGCGCTCAGCAAGCGCCAGAACGGCGAGCTCGTGCTGGCGTCGGTCGCCGAGCTCGCAGCGCGGGTCCTCGACGAAGCGAAGATCAACCTCGACGACTATGAGCTCGACCTGCTCCTGAGCGACCTTCGCGATGTCATCACCGGATCTCCCGTCGAGGCGCTGGCCGCTGCGGCGGACTTCGCGTTCGACGCAGCGGAGATGAACCCGGTTCGACAGGTCTGTGGCGCGATTCGAGCTTTCGCGACGTCCTGTCCACGCTCGCCGAGCACTACGTCCTCTTCGCGGTCCTGGCGTCGGGCGGACCCGCCCGACGCATCCTGAAGTATTCGTACGGTGAGGACTTCGATCTGGACGTGGTCAGCGTCGACGGACGACGAGGGCAGATCCTCCGCGACCTCGGCAAGCGGCTCTGGCGGCCCGATCGGCAACGGTTCGCTGTCTCATGTCCGGGCGCCTCCCGAGCGGCGAGCTTCCACGTCGAGGTCGCCATCCCCGAGGAGTTGCGCATCTGCCGGGCCGTGTTGCTCGACTCGGAGACCGAAGCCAACCTCAGCGGGCAGGATCGCGATACCAACCGCGCCTCGCTCTATGCCGCCGATCCGCTGGCCCTGCACACCAGTGTGATCACGTTCGTCGAGATCGCGGCTGAACGCACGGGGCAGGTCATCCAGGCCGCGCTCACCAGTTGGATCGCGGCGATTCTGCTGGGACTGGGGGTCCTTTCCGGACTCGACACGACGAACCCCGGGGCTGCTGTCTCGATCGTGCTGGCTGGTACCGCGCTCTACTCGGGATTCGCCGCGGGAACGGGACACCACAAGCTCGTGCGCACGATCTTCGCCAGCCGACAGAGGTGGTTGCTGGTCACCACCGTGGCCGCCCTGACCGGGTCCGCCACGCTCGCGCTGGAGTACCCCTGTGCGAGCCCGGTGAGCGTCTGGGCGGTCGCGGCAGCGCTGGCCATCTTCGCCGCACTGCGGCTGACATGGTCGGCCGTCCGGTCCCCGCCGTAGGCTTCTCGGACGCCTGTACGCTGTAGGGAGGCATGGATATGAAGGACGACATCAAGCTGCCGAGAAGCGGCTACTACTTCGTCAAGGCAGCGGAACGCCCGGTCAAGCCCGTCCAGGCCTCGAAGGAGCGCCGGCCGCGTAGTGGATCGTCGGTGGGTTCCGACAACCCCGAGCTCGTGCGCGAACTGCGTAAGCGGTTCAGAGCCGCCTGACGCGCCCGCCGGATAGGCATGGCTGACATCTCGCGGCTGCGCCTATAGCCTCGGGAACGTGAGCAGCTCCGAGACCGAGACCGCGCCCCGATCCGCCACCGAGCTGCTCCAACGGTTGATCCGGTTGAACACGGTCAACCCGCCCGGCAACGAACGGACGGCGAACGCGTTCCTCGCGGGATTGCTGGAGGACGCCGGGTTCGCGGTCACGCTCGTCGGCCGCACGCCGGAGCGGCCGAACCTGGTCGCCGAGCTGCGGGCGGACGATCCGGGCGCCGCCGATGCCGGGCCGGTCCTCGGCCTGCTGTCGCACGTCGACACGGTGCTCGCCGCGCCCGAGGACTGGCAGCACGACCCATGGTCCGGCGCGCTCGTCGACGGCGAGATCTGGGGTCGGGGCGCGATCGACATGAAGTCGCAGACCGCCGCCGAGGTCTGGGCCGCGCTCGAGCTGGCGCGCTCCGGCTGGCGGCCGGCCCGCGGGACGTTGAAGGTCTTCGTGGTCGTCGACGAGGAGACCGGTGGATCCGAGGGCGCCGTCTGGCTCTGCGCCAACCGTCCCGACCTGGCCCGCTGCGACCTGCTGCTCAACGAGGGTGGCGGCGCACCGCTGAGCTTCCGCGGCCGGCGGCACTACGGGATCTGCACCGGCGAGAAGGGACCGCTGCGGTTCACGCTGCACGCGAGCGGGACCGCGGCCCACGCGGCCACCCCCGGGCTCGGCGACAACGCGCTGGTCCGGCTCGCCCCGCTGATCACGCGGCTGGCCGAGGCCGAGCTGCCGTTCGACGTCGACCCGGCGATCGTCGCGATGCTCGACGGGCTCGGCCTGGACGCGGGCGACCCGGCCGCCGCCTACGCCGCGCTCCGCGCCGAGGCGCCCGCGCTGTCGGCCGCGATCGAGCCGATGGGACGGATCACGTTCTCGCCGAACATCGTCTCGGCCGGCGACAAGATCAACGTGATCCCTGACCGCGCCGAGCTGCGCGTCGACTGCCGCGTCCCCCCGAACCTGACCACCGAGCAGGCCCAGCAACGGATCCTCGACGCGCTCGCCCCGCTGCCCGACGGCGTCACCGTCGAGTGGGGCATGACCGTCCCCGGCAACCACTCGCCCGCCGAGGGGCCGCTGTTCGACGCGCTGCGCGGCTGGCTGGTCGAGCACGCCCCCGAGGCCGGGATCGTGCCGACCTTCCTGCCCGGGTTCACCGACTCGCGGACGTGGCGGCAGGCGTTCCCCGACTGCGTCGCCTACGGGTTCTTCCCCCACCGCAACCTGGAGCTCGGCGAGCAGGCCGGCCGGATGCACGCGAAGAACGAGCGGATCGACGTCGAGGACCTGGACTTCGCGACGCGCTGCTTCCGAGACGTGACCGTCGAAATCCTCGGGTAGCGCGAGCCGCGTCGACTTCTGTACCGCTGCGGTGCCCAATCGGCCGAGGGGGGGCGGGGAGACCGTCCGGGCGGCCGAGCCGCGTCGGCTTCCGTACCGCTGCGGTACACGGCCCGGCCGGCCGGCGTCCCGACCCGGTGCCCGCGGCGGAAGACCATCGGCCGAGCGGGGTGAGAGGATCCGTTGGGTGACCGACTCGCGGATGCTGCTGCTTTGGGACTCCCCGAACATCGACATGGTGCTCGGGCAGCTGATCCTGCGGCGCAAGCCGACGGGCCGTGAGCGGCCGCGGATCGACGCGCTCGCCGACTGGCTGCGCGAGCGCGCGGACGGGATCGGTGAGCGCGAGCAGGACCGGCCGCTGATCGAGGCCGCCGTCTTCGCCAACGTCACCGAGCGGACGTTCAACGGGGTCGTCGGTTGGGCCGAGGTCGTCCGTCAGGCCGGCTTCCGGATGTTCCTCAAGCCAAAGCTGCGGGACGACAGCGACGTCGACGACGACATCCTCGACCTGCTCTCGCAGCGCCATCAGGAGGGCGGCCTGCGCGAGGCGATCCTGATGTCGCACGACGGGATGGCCTTCGTCGAGGCGGCGAAGACCCTGCTGGCGAGCGGCGTCGCGGTCACTGCCCTGGTCTTCCCCGAGCACGCGCACCAGCTCTGCCAGGTCGACGGGCTCGAGGTCGTCGACCTGGAGGACGTCCCCGGCCTGTTCGAGTCGCCGCTGCCGCGCCTGACCTTCCACAGCTTGCCCACCGAGGGTCGCTGGCTGGAGCCGGTCGGCACGCTCTAGGCAGGCAGCCGATCGACGGACGTTCGCGGCGCCGCGACTCGAACGGCAGGCGTCGCGGCCGAGCGCTACTCGGTCGGGGCTTCGCCGGCATCCCCCGACGCGGACGACGGGGCCGGCGGCCGGGACTCGAGGCCCGCTCGCCGCCGTCCACCGGGGATCCGGCCCGCGACCCGGCCGATCGGCACCACCGCGTCGCGCAGCGCGTCGGCGGCGTCGCGCATCTCGCCGACCGTGCCCTCGATCCCGTCCAGCGACGGACCGAGCGTGCGCAGCGGCTCCAACGTCTCGTTGAGCGAGGCCAACGGGCGCAGGCCCTCCTCGAGGCGCGCCAGCGGGCGGAGCGTCTCCTCGAGGGCGCCCAAGCGCTGAAGGGTGTCGGTCAGGTTCTCGAGCTGCGCCAGCGCGTCCGAGAGGTCCGAGAGCTGGTCGAGCGGACCGCCCACCGCGAGCAGTCGCTCGACGCCGCCGTCCTCGGCCAGCAGCCGGTCGACGGTGCCGCCGTCCGTCATCAACCGCTCGACGATCCCGCCCTCGTGCAGCGCCCGCTCCAGCGTCCCGCCCGGCACGGTCAGGCGGTCGAGCGGCCCGCCGTCGGCGAGCAGGCGCTCCAGTGGGCCGTCGGGCTCCAGCAACCGGTCGAGCGGACCGTTCTCCGCGACCAGCCGCTCCACCGCCCCGCCGTCGGCGAGCACGCGATCGAGCGGCCCTCCCTCCTGCAGCGCCCGCTCCAACGGACCGCCGTCCTGCAGCACCCGATCCAGCGGTCCCCCGGCCGCCAGCGCCCGCCCCAACGGCCGGTCGTCCGCGGTCAACGCCGCGAGCTGCTCGATCCGGAGCAGCGGCCCGTCCGGCGCCGCCAGCCGCGCGAGCTGGTCGAGCACGCCGCCTTCGGCGATCAACGTCTGCGTCCGCTCGATCAGGCCGCCGGGTCGCCGCAGCGGCCCGTCCTCGACGAGCAGGTCGCGGGCGGCCACCACCAGCTCGGCGGACGCGACCGCCGCGCGGGCCGGGAGCAGGGCGATCGAGAGCAATCCCATGTCCCCGAAGCTACCCGTTCTGGTCGCCCCGGACCAGCGTCGGGTGACACCTGTCCACCGCGCCGAGCCGCGACCGGCGAGCCCCCGTCCACCGCTAGACTCCCGCCGATGTTCGACCGCATCGATCATCTTGGAATCGCCGTCGCCCCCGAGGACCTCGACGAGCAGATCGCGCTCTACCGGGACACCTTCGGGTTCGAGCTGGTCCACCGCGAGACCGTCGAGTCGCAAGGGGTCGAGGCGGTGCTGTTCGACGTCGGCGAGAACCACGTCGAGCTGATCGCGCCGCTGGGGCCGGACACGGGCGTGGCGAAGTTCCTCGCCAAGAACGGGCCGGGGCTGCACCACGTCGCCTACCAGACGCAGGACATCGACCAGGCGATCGCGACCCTGGAGCAGCGCGGAGTCACGATGATCGACCGCGAGGCCCGGGTCGGCATTCGCAACAGCCGCGTCGCGTTCCTGCACCCGAAGTCGACCGGCAAGGTCCTGACCGAGCTGACCGAGCCGGCGCACCACTAGTCTGCAAGCTGGGCGCGCGCCGCGCGCCCACCCGCCCACCGAACCCCAGGAGAGACCGTGTCCGACGACAAGCTCCGCGTCAGCATCGGCCTCGACAGCGCTCCGCCGCTGTCCGTCCGCCTCACCGCCGCCCAGCTCAAGACGCTCCAGGACGCGCTTCCCGGCGGCGGCTGGACCGACGTGGAGGGCGAGGACGCCCAGGTCCACCTGAACCTCGACAAGGTCGTCTTCATCCGGATCGACAAGGACGAGCCGAAGATCGGCTTCGGCTTGTAGCTACTCCGGTCTGACTCCCTGCCGGGCCGTGCAGCGCGGGCCGGCGTCGGGACCGCACTCGGTGAGCTCGCCCTTGGCGTAGCGCGCCGGGTTGGTGTCCTCGTCGAGGAACGCCCGGTCGCGGTTCTCGTCGAGGCACGGCTGGAACGCCTCCTCGGTCTGGGCCACGTAGTTGCAGTAGCGGGTGACCTGGGCCAGCCCGCTGCTGGACCCGCCGCCCGGCTCGGGGTCGGTCGACGGCGGCCCCGAGGCCAGGGACCCGAGCACCACGGCGAAGACCACCAGCAGCGGGATCACCGCGAACAGCGTCATCAGCAGCAGCCGGTTCTGCGAGCGGGCCTTGCGACCCTCGCCCGGGCGGTCCGGGTGGTTGCGAAGATGGTCGGCGAGCGGCGGCAGCCCGTCGTCGTCCCGTTCCTCGGGCGGTTCGGTGGTCATCGCGTCGCGCTCCCGTCGGCGTCGTGGGGAATCAGCACCCGGACGGGGCCGAGCGGCCGCGCGGTCACGTCGCCCAGCTCGCAGACCTCGCCGTCGACGTTCCAGCGGGGCTCGGGCTGCACGTCGACCGTGATCCGGTGACCGCGGAACCGGCGGACCCCGTCCTGGTCGCCGCCCCGGCGCATCCCCCAGACCTGGCGCAGCAGGCCGAGTCGCGTGCCCGCCTCGATCACGTAGGCCTCGATCGCGGCGGTCTCCGGGTCGGACTCCGGGAGCTGGGCGATCCCGCCGAACGTCCCGGTCGAGGCGACGAGCACCTGCCAGGCGTCCCCGCAGAACTGCTCGGTCCCGTCGACCGTCAGTCGCGTGCTGATGTGCTTGCCCCTAGCGGCCGCGATCCCGGCGCCGATCGCGTAGGCGACCGGGCCGAGCAACTTCTTGAGCGGCGCGGCCTCCTCGGCGGCATTGACGGCCAGGCCGATCGAGGCCACGTTGACGAACGGGCGGCCGTCGATCGACGCGCCCCAGACCGCGATCCGGTCGGCCTCCGGGTCGGCCGCGACGGCGAGCGCGGCCTCGAAGTCGGCGGGCACGCCGATCGCCCGCGCGAAGTCGTTGGCCGTCCCGGCGGGCAGCACCGCCAGCGGGGTCCCGGTGCCGGCGCAGGCCGCGAACACGCAGCCGATCGAACCGTCGCCACCCGCCACCACCACACGATCGGCGCCGCTGGTCGCCGCGGCGTCCGCGTCGTCGAGCGTGAAGGTGGAGACGTCGTGGCCGAGCTCGCGCAGGCTCGCCGCGATCTCGTCCGGCGAACGGCCCGCGCCGGACTTGGGATTGGCGACGAGCGCGAGCTGCACGGCATCCATGTTGCCGGACGCCTACCCTGACTGCGTGGCCGTTCCCCTGTCGTTCCTGACGCCGGACCCCCGGCTGCGCCGCGAGGCGATCGACGCCCGGCGCAGTCTGCTCGCCCGCGCGCTGCGCGGACCGGCAGGGCGGGCCTTCGTCCGCGCCGACATGGCGGGCATGCGACTGATCCGCTCGACCGCGCGATCGCGCCGAGCGACGCGCGCGATCGTGATCTTCTCGCGCAGCGGCGAGCACGGCGCGTTCTGGCTCGCCACCGGCGCCGCGGGGATGGCGCTCGACCGCGAGCGCCGCGACCGCTGGGCGGTCGGACTGGCCGCCGTCGGCACCGCGTACCTGGCGAACAGCACGTTCAAGCAGTTCGCCCGCCGTCCGCGCCCGCAGCTCCGCGACCTGCCGCCGCTGATCCCGACGCCGACCCAGCTCTCGTTCCCGTCGTCGCACTCGGCGTCGTCGTTCGCCGCCGCCACCGCCTACTCCGGTCTGCTGCCGCGCGGCCCGCTGCTGGCGACCGCCGGCGCGATGGCCCTGTCGCGCGTCCATCTCGGCGTGCACTACCCGACCGACATCGCCGTCGGAGCCGCCCTCGGCTGCGTCGTCGGCAGCGCCGTGCGCGACGTCGGCGACCGCGTGATCGCCCGCCGAGCCGCCGCGCGCGCGGCCTGCGGCAACGACTGCGGCGACCCGCGCTTCCCGTCCCCGCCCTCCGGCGCCGACACCTCCACCGACCCCGAAGGACCGACCCGATGAAGATCGGCATCGTCGGCATGCCCAACGCGGGCAAGTCGTCCCTGTTCAACGCCCTGACCAAGTCCGGGGCCGAGGCCGCGAACTACCCGTTCACGACGATCGAGCCGAACGTCGCGGTGGTCCCCGTCGAGGACGACCGGCTGAAGCAGATCGCCGAGACGATCGGCGCGTCGGAGATCGTCTACGACCACATCGACTTCCACGACATCGCCGGCCTGGTCGCGGGCGCCCACAAGGGCGAGGGCCTGGGCAACAAGTTCCTGGCCAACATCCGCGAGACCGACGCGATCGTCCACGTCGTGCGCGCCCACGACGACCAGAACATCATCCACCCGGACGGCTCGGTGAATCCCCTGCGGGACGTCGAGACGATCGAGACCGAGCTGCTGATGGCCGACCTGGAGCAGGCCGAGCGCCGGATCGAGCGGGTCCGCAAGCAGGCCCGCGGCGGAGGCGACGCCGAGGCGATCGCCGAGCTGGCCTGGCTGGAGGAGCTGATCCCGGCCCTCAACGACGGCAAGCCCGCGCGGATGGTGCCGGTCCCGGAGGACCATCCGAACGTCGTCAAGACGCTCTCGCCGCTGACCGCGAAGCCGGTGCTGTTCGTCGCCAACGTCGACGAGAACGACGCGTCCGGCGCGGTCCCCACCGCGATCGCCGAGCACGCCGCGGCGATGGGCGCCGTCGCCGTGGCCGTCTCGTCGCGGCTCGAGGCCGAGCTGGTCGAGATGGACGACGAGGAGGCGGCCGCGATGCGCGAGGAGATGGGCTTCGCCGAGTCCGGGCTCCAGCGGATCGCCCACGGCGCCTTCCAGCTCCTCGACCTGATCACGTTCTTCACCGTCGGGTCCGGCGTCCGCGGCCAGTCGTGGCACCTGCGGCGCGGGCTGACCGTCTGGCACGCGGCCGGCGAGATCCACACCGACATCCAGCAGGGCTTCGTCCGCGCGGACGTGGTCGGCTGGAACGAGCTGCTGGAGGCCGGCGGCTACAGCCAGGCCCGCGACAAGGGCACGTTGCGGACCGAGGGGCGCGACTACGTGATGCAGGACGGCGACGTGATCACCGTCAAGCACACCAACTGAGGCTGGCCCGAGAATCCGCTGCTTGTCGAGTTCGTTCCGATTATCGGGGCGAACTCGCCAAGCCCGGGGGCAGCGCGGCACGTGGTGGGCCACCGCGGGCCACGCTACGGTTCTCGTGTGAGCACCGCTGACGTCCCCGGTTCCGCCGCGTCGCCCGAGCCGGTCTCGACCCGCTGGATGTGGTGGGGCATGGCGCCGATCGGCTTCGGCGCCTGGGTCCCGCTCGTCGCCGGCTTCAAGGCCCACAAGCGCGAGTGGATCGCCTGGGGCACGTTCATCGTCCTCTTCACGATCGTCGGCTTCGCCGTCTCGACCGTCGAAGGCGAGGAGACCAACTACGGGGGCGGTCTGCTGATCGTCTCGTGGATCCTCCACGGTGCGACGTCGTTCGCGCTGATGAAGCCGTACCAGCGGCGAATGGCCGTGCGCGCCCGCTACGAGACGCAGGTCGCAGAGGCCGAGCACGTCGACGAGGAGCGCCGGACCGTCATCGACCTCGCTCGCAAGGACCCCGCGCGCGCCCTCGCGCTCGGCGTCGGCCGCCCCGACCTCCCCGGCTCGCGCCACGGCTACGTCATCGACGTCAACCACGCCCCGGCCGGAGTCCTCGCGTCCCTCCCCGGGATCAACAACGAGACCGCCGCGGAGATCGTCCACCTGCGGGGCGAGCTGAACGGCTTCGACTCGATCGACGACCTCGGCTCGCTGCTCGACCTGCACCCGCGCGTCGTCGCCGCGATGCGCGGGCGCGCCGTCGCGCTGTAGCGCTCCAGAGGTACGACGGAAGCCGGTGGTTGGCGAGTTGGTTCCGATTATCGGAACGAACTCGCCAAGCACCGCGGCGGGGCCGCTCAGACGGGCGCGCCCTCCGCGGCCGGCGGGGTGTCCGGCTCTCCCCCGCCGAGGATCTGGATCGCGCGGGCGGAGACCTCGTGGTCGACCATCACCTCGTAGCGCTCGGCCTCCATCGTCCGGAAGCTCGCAAAGTCCCGCCGGCCACCGGTCGCCGCGTGACCCATCGCGCCGAAGATCGCACCGAAGATCGCGGACAGCACGACCGCGTAGATCAGCAAGCCGAGGAAGTCCGGACCCTCGAAGAAGAGGCCGAACAGCAGCGCGAAGAACAGGCCGATGATCGCGCCCTGCCCGGCGCCCATCCCCGCCGCCCGCGCGGTCGTCATCCGGGTCGTCACCTGCTCGACGGTGCGCAGACCGCTGCCCACGATCGCGACGTGCTCGACCGGGAAGCCGGCGTCGGACAGACGGTCGACCGCCTGCTCGGCCTCGCGGTAGTTGGCGTAGGTGCCGACGGAGCGGCGGGCTCCGGGGGCGGTCGGGGTGCTCATCGTTGGTGTCCTCGCGTCGGGGAAGATCGGGCCTCGTGCGGACCGGTATAGCGCACCGCCGGGCTGCTGACCAGCGGTACGTGGGATCGTGCTTGTCGAGTTGGTTCCGATTATCGGAACGAACTCGCCAAGCACCGCGGCGGAACGGCCGGCCCGATCACCAGGGAACGGCCCACAGCTCGGTCGCGCTCCCCACCGGCACCGGGGCCCCGAGCGTCAGGCCGGACACGCCGTGCAGCTCGATGGCCACCGCGCCGGGGGCCGCCGAACGGTCGGTCGGGAACCACGGGCGCCACTCGCGCGCGCAGATCAGCAGGCCGGACTCGTCGCCCACGGCCGCGAAGCCGGACGCGGGGTCGCCGAACCAGAGCGGCAGGCCCAGCGCCTCGAGCCGGTCGACCAGCGCGCCGACGTCCGGGGTGGTGATCCCGACCTCGCTGATCCCGCGGATCAGGTCCGGCCCGTCGGCGCTCGCGGCGTCCGGGCTCCAGGCGCGCCGGTGGCGG
>JADMKN010000256.1 GCA_015478825.1 Patulibacter sp.
GACTCGAGCATCTCCTGGGCGCTGGTCCGCGTGAGCATGTTCAGCGCGGCCTTCGACATGTTCGTGTGCGGATGGCCGGGGCCCTTGTAGCCGCGAGAGAACTGGCCCTCCATCGCCGACACGTTGACCACGTAGGTCCGCCGTGCCGCTGACGCGCGCAGCGCCGGCCGCAGCCGGCCGATCAGGATGAACGGCGCGGTCTGGTTGCAGAGCTGGACCTCGAGCAGCTCGGTCGCGTCGACCTCGTCCACGGTCTGGACCCAGCTATTGGTGTGGTGCAGGTCCGGGACCAGGCCCCCCGCGTCGATCGCGGTGCCCGTCGCGACCCGGTCGGGCGAGGCCGAGCCCACCTGCAGCGCCAGCGCGCTGAGCGCGTGCGGGGTCGGCGCCCAGTGGCCGCCGGGCACGACGGCCGCGGCGAGCGCGGGGTCTTCCAACGCCGCCCCGGCAACCCGCTCGTTCGCGCCGAGCGACGCGCCACCGGCCACCCGTCCCGAGCCGACCTCCGGCCGACCGAGCACCACGAACTCTGGCGTGCCGCGGCCGGGGAGCGCCTCGAACGGGGCGGCCTCGGCCTCGGCCAGCAGGGCGTAGGCCTGCGGCGAGCGGCGGACGGTCTGCGCCGCGTTGTTGACCAGGATGTCGAGCGGGCCAGCGGCGGCGACCGAGTCGGCGAGCGCGATCACCTGGCCGGGGTCGCGCAGGTCGATCCCGACGATCCGCAGCCGGTCGATCCAGTCGGCGCTGTCGGGCATCGCCGAGAAGCGCCGTGCGGCGTCGTTGGGGAACCGCGTCGTGATCGTGAGCTGCGCCCCGTCGCGCAGGAGCCGCAGCGCGATGTACATCCCGATCTTCGCCCGGCCGCCGGTCAGCAGCGCGCGGCGGCCGGTCAGGTCGGTGCGGGCGTCGCGGCGCGCGTGGTTGAGCTCCGCGCAGCGCGGGCAGAGCTGGTGGTAGAAGGCGTCGACCTGGCGGAACGCCTGCTTGCAGACGTAGCAGGCGCGGTCCTGCTTCAGGACCCCCGCGATCGCGCCCTGGACGGACGAGACGAGCGGCAGGCCCTGGGTCTCGTCGTCGATCCGCCCCGGCGCGCCGGTCGCGGTCTTGGCCGTCACCGCCTCGTCGTGGGCGAGGATCGCCTGGCGCTTCTCGGTCTTCCGCCGCTGCTTGACCGTCTTGTACAACCGCGACGTCGCCCGCTGGACGGCGAGCGCGTCGGGATGGTCGAGCGGCAGGTCGTCGACCGCCGCGAGCACGCGGACCGCGACCTCGAGGTCGGCCGGGTCGATGCCGGGCGGGGCGTCGGAGGCGACGAGGGTCGTCGAGTCCTGGTGAGGAAGGTGCGTCATCGATCGATCGGGGTCGGGGTCGGCTCGTGCCAACCGCAAGGGGACCGCAGATCGCACCGCGCAGTCGTCGTCCAGGGTAGCGGCGCCCGGTGGCCGGCGCGGGCGCGCCAACCCACCGAGCGCGCGTACGACCGTGCTGCGCCGTAGGCTCCCATCCGCCCATGAGTACCGCTCCCGATCCCTCCGCCCCCGGTGCGGCCCCGTCCCGGACCCCGTTCCAGCAGTGGCTGATCGACCTGCCGCTGACCCCGAACGCGATCTCGCTGGCGGGGCTGATCGGCAACCTCGTCGCCGCCGTGCTGATCTGGCAGGAGCACTTCCTGCTCGCCGGCATCGCGTTCATCCTCGGGTCCGTGATGGACACCCTCGACGGTCGCTACTCGCGAATGTCGGGCAAGGGCACGACCTTCGGCGCGTTCCTCGACTCGACGCTCGACCGGATCGAGGAGGGCATCGTCCTGGTCGCGGTGGTGATGGTCTACGCCAAGCACGGTGACGACGTCAACGCCGGGATCGCGGCCCTGGCGGCGGTCAGCTCGTTGTTGGTCAGCTACACCCGCGCCCGCGCGGAAGGACTCGGGCTGGACGGCAAGGCCGGGGTCGGCAGCCGCGCGGTCCGCGTGGTCATCCTCTCGGTCGGTCTCTGCCTCGGCGGCGAGGAGCTGATCGGCGGCGTCGACCTGCTCCCCGCCTCGATCTGGGTGCTCGCCGCGCTGGGCGTCTTCACCACCGCGCAGCGGATGTGGCACGTGCGGTCGTAGCTGAATGATGGCCCGCCCAACGCCGCGCCCAAGCCCGACGGTCGGTAGCTCCGGGCCACCCCGCGTGGCTCGCGGTCGGCGAACAGCCTAAGATCCCGGGCTGTAACCGCCCCCGCGATGCGGGGTTTGTGGCTCTGGGTCTCCGGCCGTACGGGTGGAGGCACCAGAAGGTGGCGCCTCGCCCTCTGTCTGAGGTCGCGTCTCCGCAGCAGGCTTCAAACGAGACTAGGACTTCGAGAATCACCGTGAGCAAGACGCCTCCGAACGGCAACGCCGCAGCTTCCGACGGCCAGAACGACAGCGGTCGCTACCAGCGTGACAAGGTCCGCGTGGCGATCATCGGGGTCGGCAACTGCGCCAACTCCTTCGTCCAGGGCGTCGAGTTCTACAAGAACGCCGATCCCTCCCAGCAGGTCCCCGGCCTGATGCACGTCGACCTCGGCGGGTACCACGTCAAGGACATCGAGTTCACCGCGGCCTTCGACGTCAACGAGACCAAGGTCGGCAAGGACCTCTCCGAGGCGATCTGGGCGTACCCGAACGACACGATCAAGTTCGCCGACGTCCCGAAGCTGAACGTCCCCGTGCACCGCGGGATGACGCACGACGGCCTCGGCAAGTACCTGAAGCAGAAGATCACCAAGGCGCCGGGCGAGACCGCCGACATCGTCAAGATCCTCAAGGAGACGAAGACCGACGTCGTCGTCTCCTACCTGCCGGTCGGCTCCGAGCAGGCCACCAAGTGGTACGTCGAGCAGGTGCTCGAGGCCGGCTGCGGCTTCGTCAACTGCATCCCCGTCTTCATCGCCCGCGAGGAGTACTGGGACAAGCGCTTCCAGGACAAGGGCCTGCCGATCATCGGCGACGACATCAAGTCGCAGGTCGGCGCGACGATCGTCCACCGCTCGCTGGTCCGCCTGTTCCACGAGCGTGGCGTCAAGCTGCAGAACACGTCGCAGCTGAACGTCGGCGGCAACATGGACTTCTTCAACATGCTCGAGCGCGAGCGCCTCGAGTCGAAGAAGATCTCCAAGACCAACGCCGTGACGTCGGTCGCCGGGCTGGACCTGCCGGCCGATCAGGTCCACGTCGGCCCGTCGGACTACGTGCCGTGGCTGACGGACCGCAAGTGGGCGCACATCCGCCTCGAGGGCAAGGCCTTCGGCGAGGTGCCGCTGAACGTCGAGCTCAAGCTCGAGGTCTGGGATTCGCCGAACTCGGCCGGCGTGATCATCGACGCCGCCCGTCTGATCAAGATCGGCCTGAACAACGGCGTCGCCGGTCAGCTCGACGGTCCCTCGTCGTACCTGATGAAGTCGCCGCAGAACCAGCGTCCCGACGACATCGCTCGCCAGGACACCGAGACGTTCATCGCCAAGAACAAGGGCAAGAAGGCCGGGCTCAAGGCCTAGTCCCTGGCTCGCATCGCGGCCGCGTTCGACGTGGCCACCGCCTTCGAAGCGGCCCTCCGGGGCCGCTTCGTCGTTCGGGGACGTGCGCTTCGCACCTCGATCGGCTCCTCGACGCGATGCTGCGTGACCGGTACCGCGAACGTCGACTCCAGCACCCTCGATCGACTCTTCGCGTGCGCGCGTCGATCGAGGAGGCGATCCGTGTGCCTCCCGGCGGCCTATCCTGATGAGCGTGAGCTCCGCCGTCCCCCTGGCGATCGCCCAGGTAACGCCCTACCCGCTCGAGTCGTCGCACCCGGTGACCGCGCACGTGCTGCGGCTCGCCGACGAGCTCGCCGCGGCGGGGCACCGCGTGGTGGTGCTCGGCCCGTCCCGCGATCCGCAGCGGGTCGCCGCGACCCAGCGGCGACTCCAGGACGCCCCGCAGACGGCGCTTCCCGAGCCCGGCGACGCCCCGACGATCCTCGCGGTCGGCAGCGCCCCGACCAGCGCGACCGCGATCCCCGGCGTCGGCCGGGTCCCCACGCTCGCGGTCGACGCGACCCGAGCCGTCGAGGACGTCCTCGACGCGCTGCCGCTGGACCTGGTGCACGTGCACGAGCCATTCGGCCCGTCGATCTCGACCGCCGCGCTGCGCCACAGCCGCTCGCTGAACGTCGGCAGCTTCCACCTGCCCGCCGAGCGGTTCATCGCCGGGATGGGCAGCGGCCCCGCGATCGGCCGCAAGCGCTCCGAGCGCCTGCTCGGACGGCTCGACGACCGGGTCGCGGCCAGCTCGACGACCGCGTCGCTGGTCGCCCGCAGCTTCCCGATCAACCGCGGCTACGCCCCGCGCGTCCCGCCGCCCCCGACGCTCGGCCGGGAGGCCCTGGCCACCGACGGATCGACCCGACCGCTGCCCGGCCCACCGACCCCGGCCACCCCCGCTTCCGACGTGACCACCGCCGGCCCCGCGCCGCTGCACATCGTGCTGCCGCGGGACGAGGAGCGCGCCGCCCGCCGAACCGCGCTGCGGGCGATCCGCCGGCTCCGGCTCGACCGGCCGTGGCGGGTCACGGTCCTCGTCCCCGACGACGATGCGGTGCCGTTCGCGCTGCCGACGATGACCCCGGAGCGGCGCGCGCGGATCGCACTGGCGTCGACCGACGCGATCCCCGCCGACGCCGACGTGGTCGTGCTGGCGTCCGCCGGAGCCCGTCCCGCCCCGCACGTGCTCGTCGAAGCGCTCGCCCGCGGCGCGGTACCGGTCGCCAGCGGGATCGACGTCCACCAGGAGCTGACCGACGGCGGCGCCCGCGGCCCGCTGTTCGGCGTCGCGGACGTCGACGTGCTGGTCGCCCAGCTCGAGCGGCTGATCGCCGAGCCGGACACGTTGCAGGCGCACCGCAACGCCAACCGCGAACGGCCGCTGACCGAGGATTCGTGGGATCCGTACGTCGCGTGGGTCGTCGACCGCTACGACGCGTTGCTCGCCCGCCGGCACGATCCGGACCGCTTCGCTCCCGAGCTGCTCGCCCGGCTGCGCGAGCGGCCGCTGATCGATGTCGACCTGCACATGCACACCGACCACAGCCACGACTGCGCCACGCCGGTCGAGGTGCTGCTGGACGCCGCGCGTCGGCAGGGGCTCGGCGCGATCGCGGTGACCGACCACAACCTCGTCTCGGGCGCCCACGAGGCCGCCGCCAAGGCCGCCGAGTACGGGATCAAGGTGATCATCGGCGAGGAGGTCAAGACCGCCGACCAGGGCGAGGTGATCGGGCTGTTCATCGATGAGCAGATCCCGAAGGGCGTGACGCTGCAGGAGGCGATCGCCGACATCCGCCGCCAGGGCGGGCTGGTCTACGTGCCGCATCCGTTCGACCGGATGCACTCGGTGCCCGACTACGAGCACATGCTCGACATCGTCGACGAGATCGACGCGGTCGAGATCTTCAACCCGCGCGTGGCGATCGGCTCGTTCAACGAGGAGGCGGCCCGCTTCGCCCACAAGTACCGGATGGTCGCCGGCGCGGGCTCCGACAGCCACGTCGCGCAGGGCCTCGGGTCGGTGCGGCTGCGGATGCACGACTTCGACGGGCCGGAGGAGTTCCTCGCGTCGCTTTCGATGGCCGAGATCAGCACCAAGCTCGGCACGCTGGTCTATGTGCAGGCGCTGAAGTTCTGGGAGACCAAGGCGACGCCCGCCTCGGCGCGCCGGCTGGTCCGCGAGCGGCGCGTGCGGCGCGCAACCCGCGACTGACGAGGAACCCGTCGAAGATGACGAGGTGGTCTGAATGTGGGTCGATCGTGGATGCCGGGGTTCGTCCGGTCATCCGATCAATACTGGTGGTCTTGATGGATGATCGGGCGGAGATCCGGCGCCGCGAGGGGCCCGCAGACGGGCCGCCGAGTTCTTCGACGGGTTCCTGAACGTGCGGCGCGCGCTGCTCCGCCCGTGGGCGCTGACCGCGCTGATCGGGCTCGTCTACCTGCTCGTCGCGCCGCCGACCACCGACCTGGCCGCGCAGGCGCACCGCACCGCGCTGGCCGAGCGCGGCGTCTGGAGCCTCGACTTCTCGTGGTTCGGCGGACACCATCTTCCGAGCTACAGCGTGCTGTCGCCGCTGCTCGGTGACTGGCTCGGGACGTTGTTGGTCGGCGTGCTGGCCGCGGTGGCCGGGGCGTGGGCGTTCGAGCGGCTCGTGGGGCGGACGTGGGGACCGGGGTCCGCGTGGGGACGGGCGGCAACGGGATCGAGCTCCGCCACCGCCACGGGCGCCGACCCGGGGTCGGACACCGGCGCGACGGCCGCCGCGTGGTGGTTCGCCGGGGGCATCGGCGCGCTGCTGTTCACGGGACGGATCACCTTCCTGCTGGGGCTCGGGATCGGGCTGGTCGCGCTGCTCTGCCTGACCGCGCGACCGGGACGGACGCTCGCTCCGGCGGTCGGCGCGATCGCCGGAGCGACGCTGACCGCGCTCGCCAGCCCGGTCGCCGCGCTGTTCCTGGCGCTGGTCGGGGCGGCGGTCGCGGCCGGACGGGTCGAGCGTTCGACGCGGTGGACAGCCCTGCTGCTGGCCGGCATCGCGTTCGCGGCCGCGCTGGCCCTGGCCGTGGCGTTCCCCGGCGGCGGCACGGAGCCGTTCGTCCCGTCAGCGCTGTTCCCGGCGATCGCCGCGCTGCTGGTCGTGCTCGTCGCGCTCCCGCGGGACCAGCGCGGCCTGCGGGTCGGGGTCGCGCTCTACCTGGCGGGGATCGTGCTGGCCGGAGTGCTCGACACCCCGATGGGCGGCAACGCGACCCGGCTGGGCGCTCTGGTCGGCGGGCCGCTGCTCGTCGCGGCGCTCTGGGGCCGTCGGCCGCTGGTCGTCGCGGTGCTCGCGCTGCCGTTCCTCTACTGGCAGCTCTATCCGCCGGTCCGCGACGCGGCCCAGGCGTGGAGCGACGACAGCGCCCGCGCGGCCTACTGGCAGCCCGCCGATCGCGCACTGCGGGCGCTGGTCGCCGCCGAGCCGGGGCGGGTCGACGTGCCGCCGACCGCCCGCCGCGGCGAGGCGCGCTGGATCTCGCCCGAGGTCCCGCTGGCCCGCGGTTGGATCCGCCAGCTCGACCGGCACCGGAACGCGCTGTTCTACGGCGACGGCGACCACGATGCCGCGCCGATCAGCGCCGCCGACTACCGGGGCTGGCTCGACGCCAACGCGATCCGCTGGGTCGCGCTGCCCGACGCCCCGCCGGACTACGCGTCGCGGCGGGTGGTCGCGCTGCTGCGCAGCGGCGCGGTGCCGGGGCTGACGCGCGTCTGGGGGGACGAGCACTGGACGGTCTGGCGGGTCGAGGGCGCTCGTCCGCTGGTCGCCCCGGAGGACGGCCGGGCGGAGCCGAACGTCCGCGTGACCGACCTCGGCGCCGACCGCCTGAGCTTCACGGGCGCGGTCGACGGCGTTCCGCTGCGCGTGCGACTGCGGTGGAGCCCGTACCTGCGGATCACGGCCGGCCGTGCCTGTCTGCACGAGGACGAGGACGGTTGGACACGCGTCGTCCCGCGCGCGCCCGGTAGAGTATCCGTGGGTTCTGGCCTCCCGGGACCCTGGCACCGTTCGCCCCCCGTCGCCTGCGCTCCCTGATCGAGAGCACCGGGCGAGCTGATCTTCCGCGCCCCCGCGTATGCCCGAAGCCCTCACCCGTCCCCGCCGATTCCTCCCCAACGGGATCGTCGACGCGCTGGTGCAGCTCCTCGTGGTGGTGGTCGCGTACAAGCTCTACCAGAACACCCGGGGCATGGTCGATCACCAGATCGGGGCGAGCGTCGCGTTCGCCAACGCCGACTGGATCGTCTCGGTCGAGCGCGCGTTGCACCTGGACATGGAGCGTGGGGTCCAGAGCTTCGCCGGCAGCGTGCCGGGGCTGCTCGACGGCGCCAGCCTGTTCTACCTGAACGCGCACTTCTTCCTGACGTTCGGCTCGATGATCTACATCTACATCGCGCACAACAAGGCGTTCGGGTTCGTCCGCAACATGTTCATCATCGCCTGGATGCTGGCCCTCGTCGGCTACATCGCGATGCCGACCGCGCCGCCGCGCCTGGTCCCGGGCCTGGACATCTTCGACTCGATCGCGCGGATGACGGGCGTGGATCCGACCAACCACAGCACCAGCAACCTCTACAACCCGTACGCGGCCGTGCCGTCGATGCACATCGGGTTCGCGCTGATGGTCGGGATCCCGCTGTCCAAGCTGACCAAGCACCGCCCGGTGAAGGTCTTCTGGGCGATCTACCCGCTGATCGTGCTGTTCGTGATCATGGCGACCGGCAACCACTTCTTCCTCGACGCGGTATTCGGGGCCGGCGCGGTCGCGATCGCGGCGTTCGGCGCGTACCAGCTCGGGCGGTTGCGACCGGACGCGTGGACGTTCCGGCGCCGCGCCCCGGTCACGTCGTAGGGGCCGATCGTGGCGCGTCGCGTGTCGCCGGGTCCGCGCTCCGGTACGCCGCGGGCGCCGCGGGCGGGTGGGCGCGCGTCCGGCGCACGTCCGGTGATTCCTGCCTGGGCGCGCGTGCAGCAATCCGTGCTGCATCCGGCAACGCTCGGTGCAACCGCGAGGACGACGGCGCGGCGCGGCCAAATCACGTCGCGATGCCCGTGACCGACGACGAGATCCACGAGAAGTACCTCGAGCGCGCGATCCGCGAGATCAACGCGCTCAACCACGACGTCCAGGACCTGGCGTCGGAGGACGGTATGGCCGTCATCGGGTCAGGGCACCCCCAGGCGGACGTGCTGCTGCTCAAGCACCACGCCACGCGGTCCGAGCTGGAGGAGGGCGTCGCGTTCTACGGTCGCTCCGGCCAGGCACTGACCAAGAGCTTCGCGCGACTCGGGATCGACCCGACGACGGTCTACGGCACGCTCGCCGTGAAGCTGCCGCTGGACGAGCTCGACGCGACCGGCGAGCAGGCGTCGATCCGGCTGCTGGCCGAGGAGATCGCGATCGTCCAGCCGCGGCTGATCGTCGTGATGGGCGAGGACGCCGTCGAGGCGCTCAACCGCGCCGACGTCCCGCTGTCGGTCCCGCTGACCGCCGATCCGGGCGTGCACCAGCGGTTCACCCCGGCGTGCACCGCGATCGTCACGCCGACGATCGACGACGCGCTCGACGACCAGGCGGCCAAGCAGGCCTTCTGGCTGGCGTTCCGCGAGGTCGGCGCCTGGCACGACGCCCTGCCGCCGTACTAGTCGGCGGCCATCTCCAGCACGATCTTGCCGAGCTTGCCGCCCGCCGCGAACCGCGCGTAGGCGGCGGCCGCGTCGTCGATCGGGAACGTGGCGGCGACGGGGACCGTGATCAGGCCGCGCTCGACGAGCGGCAGCACCTCGCGCTCGACCGCCCGGGTCGCCGCGGCCTTCTCCTCGAGCGGTCGCGCCCGCAGCGTCGAGCCCATCAGCGCCCCGCGCTTGCCCATCAGCGCGAGCAGGTTGACCTCGGCCTTGAAGCCCGCGCCGACGCCGATCACGACGATCCGGCCGCCGGTCGCGAGCCGCCGCAGGTTGGTCCGCATGTTCGGCGCGCCGACGAGCTCGAGCACCACGTCGAACGGCGCGTCCGGTCCGCCGTCGCCCTCCAGGTCCTCCGGGTCGACGACGTCGTGCGCGCCGAGCGCGGCGACCGCCTCGCGCAGCTCCGGGTTGCGCACGCTGGCCGTGACGTGGGCGCCGAGCGCGCGACCGAGCTGGACCGCGGCCGTCCCCACGCCGCCGGCGGCGCCGTGGACGAGCAACCGCTCGCCCGGGCGCAGTCCCGCCTGACCGACGATCGCGTCGTGAGCGGTGATCGTCACCTCGCTGAACCCTCCCGCCTGGGTCCACGTCAGGGCGTTCGCCACCGGGGAGACCTGGCGTTCGTGGACGGCGATCAACTCCGCCTGCCCGCCGCCGCCGACGATTCCGGTGACGCGATCGCCGACCGCGAACCGCATCGCGCCGGGACCGCAGGCGGCCACCTCGCCCGCCAGCTCCAGGCCCGGGATGTCCTGCGGACTGCCGACCGGAGCGGGATACCCGCCCTTGGCCTGCAGCAGATCGGCGCCGTTCAGCCCCGCCGCCCGGACCCGGACCAGGACCTCGCCGACGCCCGCTTCCGGGTCCGGGTGGGTGTCGAGAACGACCTCTCCGTCACGGAACGTCACAGCGCGCATCCCGACACCGTAGCTCCCCGCCGCGCGACGTCCCGGTTCACACACGCATGCTGGTGGTTGTAAGTCGTATACTCTCGCGGCTCGATGCCGGTTCGCAACCCCGATCCCTACGACCACCTGCAGCTGGAGCTCGCCGTGCTGGCCCGCCGGGCGGAGCGGGCGCGCGTCGCCGCCCTGGACATCGCGCGGTCGCCGCTCGATCGCTCGGGCTACCTGCTGCTCGTGCTGCTGGAGACCGAGGGCGAGCAGACGATGAGCCAGCTCGCCGCGGCGTTCGACCTGGATGCCTCGACAGTGACCCGGCAGATCGCCCCGCTGGAGCGCCGCGGCTTCGTCGTGCGCTCCCGGAGCGACGAGGATCGTCGCGCCACGCTGGTCTCGATCACCCCCGCGGGACAGCGTGAGCGCCAGACGGTCCGCGAGGCCCGGGTCGCCTACATGCGCGCCCAGCTCGCGGACTGGGACCCGGCGAAGGTCGAGCAGCTCGCGGAGCTGCTCGAGGATCTCAACGGCACGCTGACCGTCGGCCGCGCCGCCGAGGGGCGCCCGGTCGAGGACGCGGTCACCGCCGCGAGCTGAGCGGCGGGCCGTCCACGGCGGACGGACGGCATCAACGCGGTCATCGGCCGGCGCCCCCGAAGCGGCGCCGCCCGACGCGGAACTACTTGGTGGGCTTGGCCAGCGGCCCCTTCTCCGGGGTCGGAGCGTCCGGGTTGCGGTCCAGCACCGCCACGCACTCGACGTGCGGGGTCTGCGGGAACAGGTCGACCGGGCGCACCTTGCGCAGCGTGTAGCCGGCCTCGACCAGCCGCGCCGCGTCGGGGGCGAGCGTCGTCGGGTTGCACGAGACGTAGACCACCCGCTTCGGCGCGGCCTCGATGATCCGCCGGCAGACCCGCGGCCCCAGGCCGGCGCGCGGCGGATCGACGATCAGCACGTCGGGGCGGCCGACCTCCTCGATCGCGTCCGGCAGACCGGTCCGCGCGTCGGACGCCAGGAACCGCGCCGAGCGGATGTCGTTGTTCAGCGCGTTGGTCGCCGCGTCTGCGACCGACTCCTCGACGATCTCGACGCCGATCAGCTCACCGGCCCGCGACGCCATCG
>JADMKN010000257.1 GCA_015478825.1 Patulibacter sp.
GCCCCGCGCGATCGGCACGCGACGTCCGGTCGAGCCTGCCGGGCGATCGTCGCCGGCATCCCGAACCGAGCGCTGAGCTTCGCGGAGAACTGCGCGGCCATCGTCGGCGTGAAGTCGGAGCTCGTCCGCGGCTCGCCGGTGTCCTCCGACAGGCCGATCACGACGATCCGCCATTGCAGGTCGCTGCCGTACCGCCAACGCAGCGCCGTGAGGTCCGGGGTGGCGTTGTACCCGAAGGGGCAGGCGGGATCGATGTAGAAGGTGGCGTCGAGCGACATGGACGTGGCCTCGGATCGGAGCGGACGGATGATCGGTGCGGGCCGGCACCGGCAGTCCGGACCGCCGAAAGAGCATCGCGGATCGTCGCCGTGGCCCGGCAGCGAGCGGCGATCCTCCCCGATACCGCGTCGCCCGCCGATCGCAGTCCGTACGATCCGGTGGGTGAGCAGATCCCATCGCGCCGGCACGACGAGCCGTATACGGAACATGGACAACCGGCGCTGGGGGCGCGCGCTCGTGCTGCTTGCCCTGGCCATCGGCCTGGTCGCTGCCGACAGCGCCGCCGCGGCGACCATCGTGGGTACCCCGGGACGCGACCGCTTGGTCGCCAAGTCGGCCGCGGGCGACGTGCTGGTGGGCGGCGGGGGACACGACACGTTGATCGGCGGACCCGGCAACGACCAGTTCTACGGCGTGCGATCCGGCAACACGATCCGGGCCGGCGCGGGCAACAACGTGATCGAGGGCGGAACCGGCGACGACCGGGTCACGGCCGGCGACGGGGCCAACACCGTGCACACCGGCAGCGGCCACGACCGGATCGAGCTGGGCAACGGCAACAACTACATCGACGCCGGGGGCGGCCCGGACGACGTGGTCGCGGGGCACGGCAACAACGTGCTCCACACCGGCAGCGGTGGGGGCGCCTACCGGGTCGGCAACGGCAACAACGTGATCTTCTTCGGCAGCGGTCCGGCTTCGATCACGGCCGGGACCGGCGTCAACATCATCTACATCAACACCGGCAGCAAGCCGAAGCTGATCGACTGCGGCGGCAACCCGGCGTCCGTGCTCTACATCAACCCGATCAACACCAAGGGCGGACGGGGCCACGCGGGTGGGCTGAAGAAGGGGCAGTACCGCAACTGCGCCAACGTGATCGCCCAACCGACGCCGTCGGATCCCAGCAAGGGCGTGACCAGGATCGAGCGCGGCTTCGGCTCCTACGACCTGACCGGCACCGAGGACCGCAACGACACGTTGCTCGGCGGCCACGGTTCCGGCACGATCGACGGACGGGGCGGCAACAACGTGCTCTGGTCCGACCACCTCAAGGAGTCCGGGGGCAAGCGGGCGCGCGAGGCCGAGTCGAAGATCACCGCCGGCAACGGTGACAACACGATCTACGGCGGGCGCGGCTCGGTCACGATCACCGTCGGCAGCGGGAACAACGTGATCCGCGGCGCCGAGGGCGACACCCGGATCACCACGCGCGGCGGGGCCCAGGTGATCCGCCTGCGCGGTTCGGGGCGCAACACGATCACGATCCGCGGCGGCCGCGCCTACGTCGAGGCGTTCACGAGCCGGCGCCGGCCGGTGATCCGCTGCCTCGACGGCGCCAAGGGCACCGTGGTCTGGGGACGGGTGAAGGCCAAGACGAACTGCCGCGAGCGGGCCAGCGCCTACTCGAAGAAGGGCCGGAAGCTGCAGGTCAAGGGCCTCGTCCGCGTGCCGGATGCGGTCACGGCCTTCGAGGGGCGACCGAAGCCCGGCGACAACGGCATCGGCGTTCCGCGTCCGGTGCTGGTGGGCGGCTGATCCGCTGAATCCGCAACCGACCGAGCCGCGCGCTCGGTCGGTCAGCCGTCGCCGCCGAGCAGCCGCCGCTTCTGCGCCCGGAACTCGTCCTCGGTGAGGGCGCCGGAGTCGCGGAGCGCGGCGAGCCGCTCGAGACGATCGAGGAGGTCGTCCTCCGAGCGATGACGGTCGGCCGCGGGCATGGCCGGCGTCGCGGTCTCCGCATCGAGCGCGGGCGGGCCCACGGCCGGCGGCGCGCCACCGGCCGCCGCCGGCTTGCGCTCCCACGGCCGCCGTGGTGCGCTGGTGCCCGCCCGTACGACCCACGATTCGACGTCCTCGCCGGCGCGCTCGGCGGCCTCCTGGATCCAGCGGCGAAGCCGGACGAACGAGTCGTAGTCGACCAGGCCGCCACCGCGACCGAGCAGCGAGCGTCCGGGGTGGGCAGCGAGCAGGTCGTGGTACTCGACGCGGTTGAGCTGCAGGTACTGGCTCATCGTCAGGCCGGTCTCGGCGACCGCCCTGCGCACGTTGGGCAGGACCTCGCGCAGGATCGACTCCTGCTCCTCCTCGACGGACCGTCCGGCCCGCGCGGCCTGCCGCTCGATCCGCGCTTCGTCGTCGTCGGTCGCACCGACCTCCGCGGACCGTCGCTCGCGCCTGAACCACCGGGCCGCCATCGAGCGAGCGTACCGGGCGACGTCAGGCCCGGTCGATCCGGATCAGCAGCGCCTCGCTGGTCACGCGGAACGCGGCGGGATCCTCGTTCCCGGCGCTGAGCGCGGCGATCAGCGGCTCGCGAAGGCCAGCGTAGCCGTCGTCGCCGAGCAGCGGACGGGCCGCCAACCACATCGGATGCTGCTCGAGCCATTCGTCCGCGAACGCGTCCGGGGACGCGGCTTCGAAGACGTGGGGGATGCGCTCGATCTGCGGGACGAGCCCGTGCGGGGCGAAGAGTCCGGCGACGTAGTCCGGATCGCCCCAGCTCCGCGGGGCCGGGCCCGCGGTCGAGGACGCTCCCGTGGCCGCCACGACCGCCCGCATCAGCACCCCGCTGCCGGCCGCGATCGCTCCGCCGTCCGTCCAGGTCGTCAGCACGATCCGCCCGCCGTCCGCGGTCACCCGGACGAGCTCGGCGACGGCGTCCTCGGCGGGCGCGGCGAAGATCACGCCGAAGACGGAGAGCACCGCGTCGAAGGCGCCGTCGTCGAACGGCAGTTCCGTCGCGACACCCGGAGCCCACGCGACCTCGACGCCCGCGGCCCGCGCCCGTCCGGCGGCGACGTCGAGCAGGCGCTCCGCCGGATCGAGTCCGGTGACCTGGGCTCCGCGCATCGCCGCCAGCAGCGCCGCGTTGCCGGTGCCGCACGCGAGGTCGAGCACCCGATCGCCGGGCTGGACGTCAGCGGCCTCGACGGCACGGGCCGCGGCGGGCGCGAGCTGCGCGGCGGTGTGCTCGTAGCGGCCGGTGCCCCAGTCGGTCATCGGCGGGAGTCTACGGACGGCGGACGACGCCGCTACGTACCGAAGGCAGTTCGCCGTCGCGCCGCGTTCTGGGATGGCCCGCGGATTTTCGGGTAGGACGAGGACGATCGTGCGCGTCGCCCTTCGAACGTCCGTGCCGCCGCCTCCGAGCGCCCGATGAGCGCCGTGGAGTGGCTCTCCACCGGGGTCGGCATCGTGCTCGTGGTCGGCGGCCTGCGCGAGCTGTTTCACACGCTGCTCCAACCGGCGGGAATCGGCGAGCTGACCACCTGGCTGTTCCGGGGCGTGTGGCGGCTCACCCGTCGTAGTCGACGGGCCCGCGGGGTCGCCGGGCCGCTGGGCATGGTGGGCAGCGTCGGTCTCTGGGTGTTGCTGCTCACGGTGGGATGGGGCCTCGTCTACTGGCCGCATCTGCCCGAGCACTTCCAGATCTCCGCGGGTATCCCGGCGGACGCGCAGAGCGGCGTGCCGGACGCCATCTACGTGTCCGCGGTGGCGCTGTCGACGCTGGGCTTCGGCGACGTCGTCGCCGAGACGACACCGCTCCGCTTCGCGCTCGTCCTCGAGGCCGTGACCGGGTTTGCGCTGCTGACATCCGGCATCACATGGGTGCTCTCGATCTATCCGGCGCTGCTCCGGCGGCGGGCGCTGGCTGGATACATCAGCACGCTGGTGGACGACGACGGCGGTCTGCTTCGGGCCGGTGGGTCGTCGGCCTACGCGTCTGCGCTCTACGGCTTGGCGGACGACATCGGAAAGGCCCAGGTCGACCTGATGCAGTACCCGTCGAGCTACTTCTTCTCCGCGCCGTCGAAGCAGCTCTCGCTCGCCGCGGCGCTGCCCCGGCTGCGGCGGATGGTGGCGAGGGACGACCTACCGGCCGAGATCACCGGCGCGGCCGAGGCGGTGAGGACGTCCCTGCAGCAGCTCGGCGGGACGCTGCGCGACGGACCGTTCGGCCTGCGCGTAGACGACCCGGACGACGCGCTCGTCCGGTATGGGGAGGACCATCGCGACTGAAGACCCGAACGGCGAGTGACGAACGACCAGCGGCCGTCCTTCCGGGCACCAGAACACAAGAAACGCCCGACGAGCAGGCGCTTCTGGAATGCCGGAGGAGGGACTTGAACCCCCGACACGCGGATTATGATTCCGCTGCTCTAACCGACTGAGCTACTCCGGCGGGGTCGGAGGAGTGTAGCGAGGCACGACCGATCACGGCTTCCCGGAGCGTCACCGCGACGTCGACGTCGAGGTGACTGACGATCGCACGCCGCCGGGTGGCGAGCGCGGCGCTGAAGCCCGCCAGCCCGGCGCGGCGCTGGAACGCGGTGGCGCGGGTCCGGGCGAACTGGATCCGGTCGATCCGCACCAGCAGCGTCGTGCGGGCCAGGAGCTGCCAGCGCGCCACCAACGTGCCGCCGTCGATCCGCCAGCCCGCGCCGCGCCACCGGCGCTCACCCAGCCCGACGCCCACGATCACGCCCAGCAGCGCCAGCAGCTTCCAGGCTCCGGGCAGCAGGGCGGCCGCCGCCAGCGAGGGCAACAGGAAGAGCCGCAACGGGCCGATCCAGTACCGCCGACGGGCCCGCGCCGGCGGTCGCTGGAGCGCATCGGCGGTCCATTCGAGGCCGGGGACGAGCGCCGGCAGCAGCTCCGCCAGTCGGTCGCGACGGACCAGCGGCACGAGCGTCCGCGTGAACTCGTCCTCGTCCTCGCGCCGGTAGCCGGCGACCTCCACCTGCAGCGCGACGTAGCCGAGCCGACGGCGCAGCAGCCCCTCGACGATCCGCACGCCGTGGATCCGGTCGAGCGTCACCGTGGCGGTCCGGTCGGTCACGAGCCCGCGGCGGATCCGCAGCCGCGATCCGTCGCGCTCGACGGTGAACCGGGCGTAGGCGAGGACGGTGCCGACGAACGCCAGCACGCCCGCGACCACCAGCAGGCCGAGCGCCAGGAACAGCAGCGTCGTGGCGGAGGAGGAGAGCACGAGGTCCCCGGCCTCGTCCCGCACGCCGCGGGGCAGGACGTCGTCGACCTGCGAGGCCACCGACCCGATCAGCACGGCGACGACGCCGATCTGCGGGCCGCTGAGCGCGGCGACGACCAGCTCGCGGGCGCCGATCGCGTAGACCGGCGCCCGCGTCGCGCTCGTCGCGCCGACGTGGGCATCGACCGGAGGGCCGCCGCCCGGCGCACCGTCGCCGAGCAGGCCGCGAAGCCGGTCGACCTCCGAGAACGAGATCGTCGGCAGCTCGACCTCGGCCGCCTTGCCGCCGCCCGCCGTCTGGACCTTCAGCGAGACCAGTCCGAAGAGCCGCTGCAGCACCCCCCGCGAGGTGTCGAGCGCGGCGATCCGGGAGCGCGGCACGATCCGCTCGGAGCGGCGGAACAGGCCTTGGCGCAGGCGCAGGCTGCCGTCGACGACCGCGTAGCGGGTGCGCCACCACTCGACGGCGACCGCCACGATCGCGGCGGTGGCGATCAGCGTCACGCCGATCGCGATCGTGCTGCCGCCTCCTGGGACCCCGATGGCACGCAAGCCGACGCCGATGCCGATCGCGCTCGGGAAGGCGGCCCGGACGATGCGCATGATCCGGACCAGCACGAAGGCGACGTGCTGCCGGCGCTCGTCCTCGGGGGCGGACCCCGCCGGCGGACCGGGGCTGCCGTCCTCGTTCGTCATCGGACCGGCAGGCTCAGACATCGTCGGGCACCCGCGCGAGCACGGCGACCTGACGCCGGATCCGCTCGGCCTGCTCCTGGTCGAGGGCGGGGATCGTCAGCGAGCCGGCGGCGGTGTGCAGCTCGATCTCCGCCAGGCGGAAGCGCTCGGCGAGCGGCCCGCGGTGCAGGTCGACGTGCTGGACCCGCACCATCGGGACGACCGTGCGGGTGATCGTGAGCAGGCCGTGGTGCAGGTCGACCTCCTCGTCGCCGATCGCGAACCACCAGATCCGATGGCGGATCGGCGGCACGACCACGATCGCGAGCAGTCCGCCGCCCCATGCGACGATGGCCGCGGCGGCTCGCAGTCCCCCCGGCAGGGACGACAGCAGCAGCGCCGCGACGGTGACCACGACCGCGAGCGGCAGCAGACGCAACGTCAGCGAGGCGCGCCAGTAACCGACGGCGCGCGGCGAGAGCTGCTCGTGGACGACGTCGGCGGTCGGCTCGTCGGCAGGCCGGCGAGCCGGGCTGGGGCTGGAGATCTCGTCGGCGCGGCCGGTAGCGGGCTCGACGTCGGACATCGGCCCATCGTACGGGCGTCGCGGGTGGCGGCCGCCGGTCGGCTACCGTGGCCGGCGATGGCGCGCCCCGCGGACGAGACCGACGCTGCACTCCCGGCCGATGACGTCGGCGTCGCGAGCGAGATCCCGACCGACGCCTCCGATCCCCGGCTGCTGATCGCCGTTCCCAACGTCAGCGAGGGACGCAACCGGGCGGCGGTCCAGGCGATCGGGGCGGCGTACGTGGCCGGTGGCGCACGGCTGCTCGACACGCACGTCGACCCGGACCACCACCGCGCCGTCCACACGCTGGCCGGCGTGCCCGGCGCGCTCGGCCCGGCGCTCGCTGCGGGCGCCGAGGAGACGATCCGCCAGATCGACCTGCGCACGCCGCGGGGGATCCATCCGCACGTCGGGGCGCTCGACGTCTGCCCGGTCGTCTACCTCGATCCGGCCCGGGAGGGCGCCGCGGTGCTCGAGGCGCTGATCGCCGCCGAGCGGATCGGACGGCTCGGCGTCCCGGTGCTGCTCTACGGGGCGCTCGGCGACGGGCGGACCCGCGCGGAGCTGCGGCGCGGCGGACCGGCCGGACTGGCCGAGCGGCTGCTGTCCGGGGAGCTGCGACCCGACTTCGGACCGGCGCGGATCCACGACCGCGCCGGCGCGGCGCTGGTCGGCGTGCGGCCGCCGCTGCTGGCCTTCAACGTCGAGCTGGCGGCGCCCGCGACCGTCGAGGACGCGCGCCGGATCGCCGCCGTGATCCGCGAGGGTGGGAGCGAGGGCCTGCCGGGCGTGCGCGCGATCGGCCTGCAGCTCGACCACGACGACGGGCTGGCGGCGACGGTCGGCGCGCCGGTCGCTCAGGTCTCGTGCAACGTCGAGGACCACCGCGCGGTGCCGCTGGCGCGGCTCGTGGCAGCGGTGGCCCACCACGCCGACGTCGCCGCGTGCGAGGTGATCGGGCTACCGCCTGCCGCCGCGTTCGAGGGGTTCCCGGACGACCTGATGGTGCGCGGGCGGCGGACCCTGGAGGACGCGCTCGTCGCTAGAACTTGACCAGCGACCGCCGCGACGTCGCCGGCTTGCGGCCGATCAGGGCGATCTCGCCGGCGATCGGGCGTCGCATCAGGCGGCGGGTGGCGTCCGGGTCGCCGTCGGTGCGCGCCAGCGCCCACATCAGCTTGACCGTCGCGGCGGTGCTCAGGACGCCCGGCAGGAACGTCACGCCGGCGGCCGCCAGTGCCGGCAGCGACGGGTAGTACGAGCCCGCCACGTCCGGAGCGGCCGCCACGGTCGCGACGACGACGCCGCCGCGATCGGTCACGTAGCGGGCGAACCGCGCCAGCGAGGCATCGTCGTCCCCCGTCGGACCGGTGGCGCACGGGTACAGCTCGGCGACGACCCCCCGCACGCCGCCGGTGTCTACGGCGGGCTCCAACGCGCCGAACGGCAGCCCGGGATGGACGCGTAGCTCGAGCACGGTCGGGCTGAACTCCGTGGTCGTGCGCAGCGGGACCACCGGCTGCGGGGCCGACCACGGCACCAGCGTGCGGAGCCGTCCGCCGGAGACGACCGCGACGGGTCCGCCGTTGGGCGACACGAAGGCGGTCCCCGAGGCCCGTTCCTTGCGCACGCGGGTGCCGAGATGGACCAGCGCGTCGCCGTCCTCGCTGCCCCCGAAGACCACGTAGACCCCCGCGGGAAGCGTCCGCAGGGCGATCAGCGCGCTGCGGACGTTGTTGCGCGCGTCGCTGTCGGGCGCGTCCGGCGGCACGTTGCTGCCGGTGAGCACGATCGGGACGTTCAGGTCCGAGAGCGCGAAGGCCAGGGCCGCGGCGCAGTAGGCCATCGTGTCGGAGCCGTGGAGGATGCAGATCGCGTCCGCTCCGCGATCGGCCAGCGTCCGACAGGCGCCGGCGATCGCGGTCCAGTCGGCCGGCCGCGCCTCCTCGGAGTGCAGCGACACCGGCTGGCGGATCGTTAGCTGGTGGGCCCCGAACGCGGCCAGCGGGCCAGCGAGCCACCCCGGCATCACCGCGACGGGGTTGGCCCGGACGAGCTGCACGACGTCGGCGTCCTCGGCGGCGGTCGATCCGATCGTTCCCCCGGTGAGAACCAGGCCAAGGCGATGACGGGACATCGCTCGTCAGAGTACGCGAGCGGTGGCGGTGGCCCGGCAGGGAGCTTTCACGGGGCGGTCGGATACGCTGGGAGGGGACATGGCTCGATCCACCAAACGTCGTACGAAGCACCGGG
Organism: Patulibacter sp.; assembly: GCA_015478825.1. Classification (GTDB taxonomy): domain Bacteria; phylum Actinomycetota; class Thermoleophilia; order Solirubrobacterales; family Solirubrobacteraceae; genus Patulibacter. The sequence goes on from JADMKN010000257.1 coordinate 8,769, forward strand.
GCAACGCAGCGGGAGTCGTCGAAGCCCGAGGCGTGACCAGCGCCCGCGCGAAGAACGGCAGCGGTGGGGGTGGGAAGAACTCGCAGCGGCCGAGCGATCCGCGCCTACGCACACCGACCTGGCGCTCCGCCTTCATCCGCGCGGTGTTCGCTGCCGCGGTGTTCGCGCTGGTGATGATCCTGCTGATGGACGCCAAGCCCGGGGGCGTGCTGATCACCACGGTGCTGCTGCTCGGCATCTACACGCCGTTCGGCTACTACTTCGACCTCTTCCTGTACCGCCGGCGGATGGCCAAGCTGGGCATGACGATCCCGGCCGCGGCCAAGCCGGCCAAGGCGACGACCGGCGACACCGCCGGCAAGCGCAAGCGCAAGCGGTAGGGCGCCCCGCGCCACCGCGCCCGACCGAAGGAGCCCGTCATGGACGTCCACATGTACAGCGTCGGTCCGATCCAGGAGAACACCTTCCTCCTGAACCAGACCGGATCGACCGCCGCCGTGATCGTCGACCCGGGCGACGAGGGCGAGCGGTTGGCCAAGGAGATCGCCGACAAGGGCCTGACCCTCGAGGCGATCCTGATCACCCACACGCACTTCGACCACATCGGCGCGGTCGCGGACCTGCACGACGCGACCGGAGCCGAGGTCTGGTGCCCGGCGGGCGAGGTCGAGACCCTGCGCGACCCCAACGCCGTCATGCGCTGGGAGGGCTTCGGCCCGTTCCGCGGCTACGACCCCGAGCACCTGGTCAGGGGCGGCGACGTGGTCTCGGTCGCGGGCTTCGACTTCCAGGTCGTCTCGACCCCGGGCCACAGCCCCGACCACGTGACCTACGCGCTGCCGGACGAGGGCGGCCTGTTCTCGGGCGACGTGCTGTTCCAGAACTCGGTCGGGCGGACCGATCTGCCCGGGGCCGACCACGACACGCTGATGCGATCGATCGCCACGCTGCTGGAGCGGTTCGACGACGCGACCACGGTCTGCCCGGGACACATGGGCGTCACGACCCTGGGCGCCGAGCGGCGGAGCAATCCGTTCGTGCTCGACATCCTCGCCAACGGCGCTCCCGGCGCCTGACCGCGGCTCCCGCAACACGACCCGCCGCGCGGCGGGAGCGGCCGGTACCGTAGCGGGTCATGTCTGCGCCGGAATCCGCTGCCACCGACCGTTCCTCCGCCGCGCACGACGACCGGATCCGCGACCTCGTGCGCGACACGGTCGGGAGTGCGCCGGTCGCCCCCAACCGCTACCGGTCGACCTGGGCGGGTCTGGTCGACGACGGCCAGGTCGGGCAGACGCTGCGGGTCGCCGGGTGGGTCCATCGCCGTCGCGACCACGGCGGGTTGATCTTCGTCGACCTGCGCGATCGTTCCGGCCTGCTCCAGGTCGTCTTCGATCCGGACACCTGTGGGCCGGAGGCGTTCGCCGCCGCCGAGCGGCTGCGACCGGAGCACGTCCTGTCGGTCTCCGGGGCGCTGACCGGCCGCGGCGCCGAGCACGTCAACCCGAAGATGGCGACCGGCACGGTCGAGCTGCGCGCCCGCGAGCTCGACGTGCTGGCCGAGGCCGAGACGCCCGCCTTCGCCGTGGACGAGGACGGCCCGGTCGACGAGCTGCTGCGGCTCAAGCAGCGCGTGATCGACCTGCGGCGCGAGCGCACCAAGGACGCGATCCTGCTGCGCTCGCGGATCGTCCGCGCGATCCGCGAGGCGATGGACGAGGAGGGCTTCCTCGACATCGAGACCCCATACCTGACCCGCTCGACGCCGGAGGGCGCGCGCGACTTCCTGGTGCCGTCGCGCCTGCAGCCCGGGACCTTCTACGCGTTGCCGCAGTCGCCGCAGCTGTTCAAGCAGCTCTTCATGGTCGCCGGCTTCGAGCGCTACTACCAGGTCGTCCGCTGCTTCCGCGACGAGGATCTGCGCGCCGACCGGCAGCCCGAGTTCACCCAGCTCGACGCCGAGCTGAGCTTCGTCGACCAGGACGACGTGATGGGGACGTTCGAGCGCGTGATGGCGAAGGCGTTCGAGGCCGGTGGCCTGGACGTCGGTGCCCCCGCCTGGGAGCGGATGTCCTACGACGATGCCGTCCTGCGCTATGGCAACGACCGCCCGGACCGACGCTTCGGCCTGGAGATCCAGGAGCTCTCGACGGCGCTGAAGGACACGGAGTTCAAGGTCTTCGCAGGGACGCTCGCGTCCGGCGGCGTCGTCCGCGGGATCAACGCCGGCGGCCTGACCGTCCCGCGCAAGCAGCTCGACGAGCTGACCGAGATCGCCAAGAAGGCCGGCGCCGGGGGACTGGTCTGGGGCTTCGTCGAACCGGACGGCTCGTGGCGCTCGCCGATCGCCAAGTTCCTCACGCCCGAGGAGGTCGACGCGATCAAGGCGACGCTCGACGCGTCACCCGGCGACCTGCTGTTGATCGTCGCGGACCAGGCTCCGGTCGCGGCCAACGTGCTCGGCGTCCTGCGCCTGGAGCTGGCGGACCGGTTCGACCTGCGCGAGGACCGCAACGACGTGCTCT
>JADMKN010000258.1 GCA_015478825.1 Patulibacter sp.
CAGCGATCCCGGCACGTCGCGGACGCTGCAGAGCACGAGCGAGCAGACGACCGCGTCAAACGGGCCCCCGATGTCGTCCGGGAGCGCCTCGAAGGTCGCGTCGCTGACCTGGATCCGGGTCGTCGGCCCCGCGCCCTGGAGCGTGGCGGCGACGCGCTCGGCCTCACGCCGCAGCGCGCGGTCGGGCTCGGTTGCGACGACCTCGGTGACCGTCGGCGGGTAGAGCGGAAAGTTGCTCCCGGTGCCGGCTCCGACCTCCAGCACCCGGCCACTCAGGCCCTCGAGCAGCTCCTGCCGCGCCCGCAGCACGTCCTCCGGCTGGTGACGCATCATCAGCGTCCAGACGCGAGAGAACCAGGGGTGGTCGACGGTGTCGGCGTTCACGGGTCGACCGTACCCGAACGCCGGCGTCGTCGATAGGGGCCGCTCAGCCCTGCGGCTGCTTCGGGGAGACCCACTCCTGGGCGAGGCGGCCCGCGAACAGCGACGGCAGCTCGTCGATCGCCACGCGGACCTGCTCCAGCGAGTCGCGGTCGCGGACGGTGACCGTCCGGTCCTCGAGCGACTGGTGGTCGACGGTCACGCACCACGGGGTGCCGATCTCGTCCTGGCGGCGGTAGCGCTTGCCGATCGCGCCGGACTCGTCGTACTCGGTCTGGCCGACGTTGCGCAGGCTGTCGCGGATCTCCTGGGCGAGCTCCGGCTGGCCGTCCTTCTTGACCAGCGGGAAGATCGCGACCTTGATCGGGGCCAGGCGCGGATGCAGGCGCAGGACGGTCCGGACGTCGTCGGCGCTGCCCTCGATGTGCTCCTCGTCGTAGGCGTCGACCAGGAACGCCAGCGTCGCGCGGCCGACGCCGGCGGCCGGCTCGATCACGTGCGGGACGTAGCGCTCCTTCGTCGCCTCGTCGTAGACCTCGATCTTGGTCTTCGCGCCCGCCGCGTGCTGGGTCAGGTCGAAGTTGCCGCGGTCCGCGACGCCCTCCAGCTCGGACCAGCCGATCGGGAAGAGGTACTCCACGTCGGCGGTGCGCGAGCTGTAGTGGCTCAGCTCGTCGTCCTCGTGCGGGCGCAGCCGCAGGTGGTCGGGGCGGATGCCGAGGCCCGTGTACCAGTCGAAGCGGGCCTGCTTCCAGTGCTCGTACCACTCCGTCGACTCGGTCGGCGGGATGAAGAACTCCATCTCCATCTGCTCGAACTCGAGCGTGCGGAAGATGAAGTTGCCCGGGGTGATCTCGTTGCGGAACGACTTGCCGATCTGGGCGATCCCGAACGGCGGCTTCTTGCGGGCGATCGCCAGGACCTGCTTGAAGTCGACGAAGATGCCCTGGGCGGTCTCGGGCCGCAGGTAGACCGTCGACGCGGTGTCCTCGACCGTGCCGATCTGGGTCTTGAACATCAGGTTGAACTCGCGCGGCTCCGACAGCTCGCCGCCGCAGGTCGGGCAGACCACGGCGTCGGGGTCTTCACCGGCCTCGACCGCAGCTTCCTGCAGGTGGTCCAGGCGGAAGCGCTTCTTGCACTTGCCCATGCACTGCACGAGCGGATCGCTGAAGCCGTCCAGGTGGCCCGAGGACTTCCAGACGCTGGGGTGCTGGATGATCGCCGAGTCCAGCGCGACGATGTCGTCGCGATCCTGGAGCATCGCCTTCCACCACTCGGCCTTGACGTTCTGCACCAGCAGCACGCCGTAGTGGCCGTAGTCGTAGGTGTTGGCGATTCCGCCGTAGATCTCCGACGCGGGGAACACGAAGCCTCGCCGCTTGCAGAGGGCGACGATCTTGTCCATGGTCACGACGTCGGAGGCCATCAGCGGAGCGTACGCAATCGCCCGCGCGTACCTCGGTCTCGTCCGCAGACGATCGATCGAGCGTCTACGGGCGTGTCCCTCGCCCGCCTGTTGCGACCCCGGGTAGTATCGGGCGATGCCGCGCGCCCGCTCGTCGTCCGTCCCGCCGCCCCGGCTCGATCCGCGAGGACGGATGGAGCGCCGCGCGCTCGCCGCGATCGGTCGGTTCGGGGACGCCAACCGCAGCGATCGACGGTTCCGCGTCGGACGCCCGATCCGGATGGACGGCCAGACGCTCGACGTCGCGACCCAGACGATGCTCGGGGTCCGGGCGCGGATGAAGTACCCGTCCTGGCACGAGCAGAGCTTCGCCGAGGGCCGCGCGACGATGCGCCGCGAGGCGCTGCTGGCGGCGGGCCCGGCGATCCCGGTCGCCGCGGTCGAGGAGCTCGAGGTCGACGGCGGCGACGGTCCGCTGCCGGCCCGGCTCTACCGCCCCGGCGGCCCCAACGAGCCGACGGTCACCTGGCAGGCGGAGGACGAGCGGCTGCCGCTGCTCGTCTTCTTCCACGGCGGCGGGTTCATCCTCGGCGACCTCGACTCGCACGACGCGGTCTGCCGGATGTTCTGCCGCTTCGGCGGAATGCTGGTGCTGTCAGTGGCCTACCGGCTGGCGCCCGAGCATCCCTTCCCCGCAGGCGTCGACGACGCGATCGCGTCGTTCCGCTGGGCGGTCGACAACGCCGCCTCGCTGGGCGCGGACGCCGACCGGATCGCGGTCGGCGGGGACAGCGCGGGTGGCAACTTCTCCGCCGTGGTCGCTCAGGCCGACGCCCGGTCCGAGCGTCCGGCGCTGGCGCTTCAGGTCCTGCTCTACCCGGCGGTCGACTTCGTCGACCGTTCGGCGTCGCGGGAGCGGTTCGGCAGGGGTTTCTACCTGGAGGCCGGCTCGATGGACTGGGTCGAGGCCAACTACCTGCCGCCGGAGGCGACGCAGTCGGAGGAGTTCGACCGGGCCGACCCGAGGCTCTCGCCCGTGCGAGCGAGCGTGGACGACCTGCGGGGGGTCGCGCCGGCGATCGTGGTGACCGCGGGATTCGACCCGCTGCGCGACGAGGGCGAGGCGTACGCCCGGCGGCTGTCCGAGGCCGGCGTGCCGGTGCTCGCGCGACGGATCCCGGACCTGATCCACGGCTTCGCCAACACGCTCGGCGTCGGTCGGCGCTCGCGGGAGACGATGCTCGAGGTCGTGGGAATGACCCGCGGCATGCTCGAGGTCGCGCCGGCGAGGAGGGCGAGGTCCGGCGCGTGAGGCCGACGCTGGCACTCGGGGTGAGAGAGTGCCAAGGCTCGGGCGGTGGATCTGGCCTATGCTTGGAGCGTCATGCCGATCTACGAGTATCGCCGCCCCGACGGGACCACGTTCGATGTCCTGCAGAAGTTCTCCGACGATGCCCTGACCCACGACCCCGAGACGGGGGTCCCCGTGCAGCGCGTACTGAGCGCTCCGGCGATCCACTTCAAGGGCAAGGGGTTCCACAACACCGACTACGGCACGAAGAAGCGCCCGGTTGGCGGCGGCAGCGACAGCGGCTCGTCGTCGTCCGAGGGCAGCGGCTCGAGCGGCGAGGGCTCCGGCGGCTCGTCCGGCGAGTCGAAGTCGTCCGACGGTGGATCGTCGAGCAGCACGAGCACGAGCACGAGCGACAGCGGGTCGTCGAGCTCGACGTCGTCCTCGACGACGACGTCCAGCTAGTCACGGGCGGGGCCGCGCCGGACGCTCGGCGACCGCGGGGGAGCAGCCATGCCGATCTATGAGTACCGCCGGCCCGACGGCACCACCTTCGAGGTCCTGCAGAAGTTCTCCGACGACGCGCTGACCCACGACCCCGACAGCGGGGTCCCGGTCCAGCGCGTGCTGCACGCTCCGGCGATCCACTTCAAGGGCAGCGGCTTCTACGCCAACGACGTCGGCACGGCCAAGGGCAACCGCGAGCTCGAGCGGGCCGCGGAAGCGGGAGCCGACGCGCACGACGACAAGATGCGGGCCCAGCGGCGGGAGCGCGAGAAGGCGAAGGCCGAGGCGAAGCCGAAGCCGCCGAAGCGGCCGTCCGCGCCGTAGCTCGGGCGAGCAGGTCTCCTCGCGTACCGCCGCGGTACAGAAGTCGACGCGCGACCGGCGGCGGACCCGTCGAGCGCTACTTCTCGAACTTCCGACGCGCCCGGGCGACCTCCTCGGAGCTGACGACCAGGCCGACCCCGCCGCTGGCGTCGTTCCCCACGCCGGACGGCTTGAGCACGGTCTGGGTGCCCTTGCCCGGCAGGAACTGGCCGACCGCGACGCCGAGCAGCGAGAAGCCGCCCATGTCGGTGGTCACGGCCTGCGGGGCCTTCCAGGCGATCATCGGCATCCGCAGGAACCCCGTCGGCGACAGGATGCGGCGCTTCATCGCCCCGAGCACCTGCTGCTGCCGTTCGGCGCGGTTGAGGTCGTCCTGTCCCGCGTCGCACTCGTTCTTCCGCACGCGGGCGTAGGCGAGCGCCGCGCTGCCGGGCATCCTGTAGGTCTCGCCCTCCTCGAGCCGGAACGACGTCCCGCCCTTGAACTTGTCGTAGCCGATCGTCACGCCCTTGCGGGGACGCTTCGCCCCGCCGCTGACGTCGGCCGTGAGGCAGCTCTCGGCCGTGATCCGGACCCCGCCCATCGCGTCGATGAGCTGCGGGAAGTTCTCGAAGTCGATCGTCGCGACGTGGTTCACGTCGATGCCGGTCAGGGTCTCGACCGCCCGGACCGCGCCGCGGACCCCGTCGAAGGCGTAGGCCGCGTTGATCTTCTGGGTACCGTGACCGGGGATCTCGACCAGCGTGTCGCGCGGGATCGAGAGCTTGGCGTTGGCGAAGCCGCCGGTCCGCAGCAGCATCATCGTGTCGGTCCGGGCCGAGCCTTGACTGCCCTCGGCGCCCGGCTCCTTCGAGCCCGGCGGGCGCGAGTCGGTGCCGAGCACCAGCAGGTTGGTCGGGGTGAACGGCGCGCCCCCGCCGCCGAGCAGCGCGTCGGCGTCCCCGCGGTTCTGGTGCACCGTCGCCGAGACCACGAACAGCACCGCGGACAGCACCACCCAGCCGACGACGAGCTTGCCGGCCAGGCACACCCAGCGCCGACGCGGCAGGGGCAGTCCTCGCCGTCCGCGACGACGGCGCTCGCGCGGTCCCGCGGGGCCACCGCCACCTCCGCCACCGCGCTCGCCGTCCCAGCGCTGGTCGTCGTCGCCGGGCGTGGCGGGTCCGCTCCGCCGGCCGAAGCGGGCGGGCTGCGCGCGGTAGACCGTGTAGGGCTGGTCGTCGGCGGACGGCCGCGCCGGACGCGCGGACCGCGGCGGCCGGTCGGTGGATCGCGGCGCGCGAGCCGGCTCGTCGCCGGAGCGTGGCCGGGCCGCCGGGGACGGCTGTCGTGGCGTCGGGCGACGTGAAGAGCCGCGCCCGCCCGCCCCGCCACCGTAGACGGTGTGGGGCGCGTCGTCGGGGTGCGAGTCGTCGTCCGGGTGGTCGCGGCCGGTCGCGCCGTCGTCGTCGGGGCGGTGCATCAAAGGTCTGTTCCGATGGGGGCGGGGCCGTGATGGTCGAGCGACCCCAAGGGGATATGGTGCCGCCCGTGCCGTCCTCCTGCGTCATCGGGGTCGATCTGGGCGGGACCAAGCTCCTCGCCGGGCTGGTCGACGCCGACGCCGAGGTGCGCCGCCGGACCTACCGGGTCGCGCCCGTGACCGACGATCCCGAGGCGGTGCTGGAGTTCGTCGCCGGGTCGATCGAGCGGCTGGTCGCCGCGGCCCGGACGGACGGGCGCGCGGTGGCCGCCGTCGGCCTGGGGATCCCCTCGCTGATCGACCAGGCGCGGGGCATCGCCGTCTCGACCGTGCACCAGCCGCTCGACGGCGTGCCGGTGCGCGCGATCCTGCAGGAACGCCTCCAGCTTCCGGTCACGCTCGACAACGACGCCAACTGCGCGATGCTCGCGGAGTGGCGGACCGGCGGGGCAGTCGGCTGCGACGACGCGGTGCTGCTGACGATCGGCACCGGGATCGGCAGCGGCGTGGTCGCCGGCGGGCAGCTCCTGCGGGGCGCGACGGGGGCGGCGACGGAGCTGGGGCACACGGTGATCGACTTCGACGGCCCGCCGTGCCAGGGCAACTGCCACAGCCGCGGCTGCCTGGAAGCGCTGGCGTCCGGCAGCGCGCTCGGCCGGGAGGGAGCGCGGATGGCCGCGTTGCACCCGGGATCCGAGTTGGCGCGGAGGGTCGCGGCCGGCGAGCCGATCTGGGGCGAGCACGTCGTCGACGCGGCGGCGCGCGAGGACCCGGCGGCGACGGTCGCCCTCGATCGGGTCGGCCGCCTGCTCGGCGTCGGCATCTCGAACGCGATGAACATCTTCAACCCCGAGGTCGTGCTGATCGGCGGCGGGGTGTCGGCCGCGGGCGAGCTGCTGCTGGCCTCGGCGCGCGACGAGGCGCAGGCCCGCGCCCGCCCGCCGGCCTGCGAGGCCCGCGTCGAGGTTGCCCGGCTCGGCGCCGACGCCGGCATGATCGGCGCGGGACTGCTGGCGTGGGAGCGTCGATGACCGTGCCGGAAGGGGCAGAGCTGCCGTCGAGACCATTCCGTTGAACACGGAGTAAATAATCCGTCGTGACTGTATTTTAAAGTCCGGAAGGAGCGGATTATTCTATCCTGCCGAAGTGGATTTTGGTACGGTAGGCGGCGTGGAGGTGGCCATCCCCTTGCGCTTCGACGTGCCCGTCGGTCCCGACCGTATGATCGACCGCCGCTCCGAGTTGGCGGAACTCGGGCGCGCGGCGGCACGCCGTACCGCGATCCGTCTGGCAGCGCCCCGGCGCTTCGGGAAGACGAGCCTGCTCAAGGCGCATGTCGCCGCCGCGCTCGATGCTGGGCACCGAGCGGTGCTCGTGGACCTCTCGGACGTCGGTGATCTGGCGGCCGTCGTAGCGCGGGTGGCGCACGCGTACCGTGGTCTGCACCCGTCCGCGGCGCGGCTGGTCTCGCGCGTGACGCGTCGAGCCGGCATCAGCGTCGCCCCGACGGGCCTGTCGCTGACGCTGGAGCGCGCGGCGTCGACCTTCCCCAGTCGGGAGCAGCTCGAGCCCGTCCTGCTGCAGCTCCTGGACATCCCGGCGGTGCTGCACCGCGACGACCGCATTCTGACGGTCGTCTGCTTCGACGAGTTCCAGGATCTCCTGCGCGGAGGCTCCGGGCTGGACGGCGTGCTGCGGTCCGTGATCCAGCACCACGGCGATGCTGCCGCCTACGTCTACGCGGGGAGCCATCCGTCGCTGCTGCGGGCCCTGTTCGTGGACCGGGAGCGGCCGTTGTTCGCGCAGGCCCTGCCACTCGAGCTCGGTCCGCTGCCCGAAGACGAGACCGTCGATGCCCTGGTCCGGATCTTCGACGACGAGGGCTTCGGCTCCGAGGACCACGGCGCCGCGCTGGATCTGCTGGTGTCGGAGCTCGGCGGACATCCTCAGCGCGTGATGTTGGTGGCCGACCGCCTGCTGCGCCGCCTCCAGGACGGCGACGTCGGCGATCCCGACGAGCTGTTCGAGCGCGCCATCGACGATGCGCTGCGAGCGACGGCCGACCTGCACCGGGCCACCTGGGGGGCCCGCGCCGCCGCCGAGGGGCACGTGCTGCGGCTCGTCGCCGAAGGCGTGTCGCCGACCGGCGCGGACGCTCAGCGGATCACCGGTCTGTCCGCCTCGACGCTCGGCCAGGCGGCGGAGCGCCTGGTCGAGGACGGTCAGCACCTGGGTCGTGATGGACGTCGGTGGTGGCTGATCGATCCGCTCTTCACCCTCTGGCTGCGCAGGAGCACGGTATGACGAGCACGCACGCCCCGCCCGCGGGCACCGACGCGAATCGCGGCCGCCTGACCGTCTGCGCGACGCCGATCGGCAACCTCGACGACATCACCGCGCGGGTGCTGGAGGCGCTGCGCGACGCCGACGTGGTCGCCTGCGAGGACACCCGCCACACGCGACGGCTGCTCGATCGCTTCGCGATCCGGGTCGCGACGGTCAGCCTGCACGAGCACAACGAGGCGTCGCGGGCGCCCGAGCTGCTCGACCGGGTCCGTGCGGGGGAGCGGGTCGCGGTGGTCTCCGACGCCGGGATGCCAGTGGTCAGCGACCCCGGGGGCCGGCTGGTCGCCGCCGCGCGCGACGCGGGCCTGCCCGTCGAGGTGCTTCCGGGACCGAGTGCGCCGGTGACCGCGATCGCGGCGGCGGGGATCGCGGCCGAGCAGTGGCGGTTCGTCGGCTTCCTGCCCCGCCGGGCCGAGCAGCTGGTGACGCTGCTGCGGGACCCGGCGGTGACCGTGGCGTTCGAGTCGCCCAAGCGGCTGGTGGCGGCCCTGCGGGCCATCGCCGACGAGGACCCGGCGCGGCTGGTCGCGGTCTGCCGCGAGCTGACCAAGCTCCACGAGCAGGTGGTCCGCGGACCGGCGGCCGAGGTCGCCGAGCGGTTCGCCGCCGACGGCGTGCGCGGCGAGATCACGCTCGTGATCGCCGGGGCCGAGGCCGCGGTGGTCGAGCAGACCGACGTCGCGCGGGCCGTCGACGCCGCCCGGCGGTTGGTCGAGGACGGCGCGCGAGCCCGCACCGCGTCACGCGTGGTGGCCGAGCTGACCGGCCACGGCGCCAACGAGATCTACCGCGGGCTGCACGCGGACGACTGAGCGCTCGGCGGCCGGGGCCGACGCGGAGCCCCCGACGAGCCCGTCCTCAGTGGTGATGGTGGTGGTGCGCGTCCGGAATCGCCTCGACCGGCAGGCGACCGACGAGCGCGGCGGCCAGCGCGGTCGACAGCGGCACCGAGAGCACCAGCGCCGCGCTGCCGACCAGCGTCGAGACGATCGGCTCGGCCAGCCCCGCGTCGTTGATCGCGTCCCCGAAGCCGACGCCGGACGCGGACGCCACGAGCAGCAGCGGCAGGGTCGCCCCGGCGTAGGCCAGGACCAGGGTGTGGATCGTCGCGGACAGGTGGTCCCGGCCGACGACGAACGCCTCGCGGTAGAGCACGCGCGGGGAGAGCCGCGGGTTGGCCCGGTGCAGGGCCGCCACCGTCGAGACCTGCGAGACGACGGTGTCCGTGATCACCCCGAGCGCCCCGATCACCATCCCCGCCAGCAGGATCCCGCCGAGCGGCAGCTCGCCGCCGGACTGGAGCGCGAACGAGCTCAGCTCGCTCTCCTTGCCGTCGAGTCCGGTCGCCCCGGTCCAGAACGCGCCGAGCAGCCCGGCGACCAGCAGCGAGACGCCGATCCCGGTCACCGCCGCCAGGCTCTGCGCGGTGACCCCGTAGGTCAGCACCGTGGTGACGAACATCACCGCCAGCGCCCCGACCGTGGCGACCAGCAGCGGCGGATGGCCGTCGAGGATGGCCGGGACGAGCCAGAGGATCACGAGCGACAGGCTGAGACCGGTGCCGATCAGAGCCAGCAGCCCGCGGCCGCGCGCGACGACCGCCCCGAGGATGCCGAAGAGCAGCGCCAGGATCAGCAGCGGCGTGCGCCGGTCGACGCCGCTGAACCCGTAGGTCGGTCCGGCGTCCGCATCGTCGGCTCCCGGTGTCCCGGGAGCGGGGGACTGGTCGACGAGCCGCACGCCCTGGTCGACCTCCAACTCGGGGCTGACCTCGACCGGACCGAGCACGACCTCGACCTCGGCGCCTTCGTCGGGACCGTCGTCGACGCGGACCCGGGCGGTCCGGCACTGCTGGTCGGTCGGACCGCCGCACGACGCGGAGCGGACGTCGGTGACGGTGCCGCCGACGGTGCTCGGGACCGCGCCGGCCACCGTGGGACCCGAGCCCGAGGGCCAGAGCGCGACCAGGCCGACGATGGTCAGCAGCGCCACCACGAGCACCACGCCGACGAGCAGCCGTCCGGCGCGGGTGTCGACGATCGCACGGAGGGCCGGGAAGCGCGGGGCGGAGGGCATCCGTGCCACATACGCCGCGCGGCCTGCGATGCCTTCCGCTGCCCCGACGCACGCGGGAGCGGGCGCTTGGCTGACGCCCTATCACGGTCTCCCGCTTGCCGTGCGACCTCAGAGCGCGTCGTCGAGCGCGCCCAGGCGGTCGGTCAGGCGCATGTTCTCGCGGTAGTCGACGGGGCAGTTGATCACCGTCACGCCGTCGGACGCGAGCCCCTCGCGGAGCGCGGGCAGCAGCTCGTCGGCGGCGCCGATCTGGACGCCCTTCGCGCCGAAGCTCGCGGCGAACGGCACGATGTCGGGGTTGCCGAAGCGGACCGAGGACGAACGACCCAGGTCGATCTCCATCTTCCACTCGATCAGGCCGTAGCCGCCGTCGTCCCAGATCAGCACGCAGAGCGGGATCCGCTCGCGGATCGCGGTCTCGATCTCCTGCGCGTGCATGTGGAAGGCGCCGTCGCCGGCCACCGCCAGCACCTTGCGTTCGGGATGCTCGTCGCCGTTCGCCAGCCACGCGCCGAGCGCGCCCGGCAGCGCGAAGCCCATCGTCGACAGGCCGTTGGAGATCAGGCAGGTGTTGGCGGCATAGGTCGGGTAGAGCCGAGCCATCCACATCTTGACCGCGCCGGTGTCGGCGAGCACGATGTCCTCCCGACCGAGCGCTGCCCGGGTGTCGGCGATCACCCGCTGGGGGGACAGCGGGAAGCGGTCGTCGCCGGCGCCGCGCTCGAGCTCCTCGGCCAGCATCTTCGACGCGTGGCACTCGGCGGTGACCGGGACGTCGCGCGTGGCGTCGCCGTCCGCCGACGTCGCCGCGACCAGCAGGTCGAGCGAGCGCACGATCGATCCGTGCAGCCCGACGGCGACCGGGTAGTGCGCGTCGACCTCGGCCGGCCCCCGGTGGACGTGGATGATCCGGGCGTCGGCGTCGGGGTTGATCTTCCGGGGATCGAACTCCTGCAGCTCGTAGCCGACCGCGACGATCGCGTCGGCCGCGTCGAACCCGAAGTTGACGTAGTCGTGCTGCATGAACCCGACCGCGCCGAGCCCGAGCGGATGGTCGTCGGGGAACACGCCCTTGCCGTGGAAGGTGGTCGCGACCGGGATCCCGGTGTGCTCGGCGAACCGGATCAACGCGTCGGTCGCGCCCTCGCGGGCCGCGCCGTGTCCCGCCAGCAGGATCGGCCGCTCGGCGTTCGCGAGGACCTCGACCGCCCGGGCGACCTGGTCGTCGGCCGGCTCGTTCGGCCGGACCCGGTCGATCTCGAGCGGGGCCAGCTCGTCGGGCACGTCGGCCGCCTCGACGTCGGCCGGGATCGCCACGTAGACGGCGCCGGGACGCTCGGTCTGGGCGGTCTTGAACGCCTTGC
>JADMKN010000259.1 GCA_015478825.1 Patulibacter sp.
CGGGGCGCGTCGCCGCATCGACGAGCCGACCCGGCTCTTTCAAGACCGCACGACGTTTTCCGAGGTCGTCGAGCTGACCTCCCGCGTATCGACCGCAAAGGTCGCTGACGCGCGGCGCCGGCTCGGCCAGAGTTTTACCGAGAGGGACCGCGTGGACTGCGCGATCGCGACGAACATGATCTCCGTAGGCTTGGACATACCCCGCCTCGGACTAATGGGTGTGCTCGGCCAGCCCAAGACCGCCGCGGAGTACATTCAGGCGACCAGCCGTGTGGGACGTGACGAGAAGCGCGGGCCGGGACTCGTCGTGACGCTGCTGAACATCCACAAGCCGCGTGACCGCTCCCACTACGAGCGCTTTCGCCACTTCCACGCGACCTTCTATCGCTCCGTCGAGGTCGGCAGCGTCACGCCGTTCTCAGCGCGGGCACTCGACCGAGGCTTCGCCGGAGCCATCCTCGCCCTGGCCCGCCACGCCCGGCCGGAGCTGACCAAGCCGCGGGGCGTGGAGCAGATCGAAAAAGTGCGTGTGCCGCTAGAGCAGTTGCTCAAGGACGCGGTTCGTCGCCGGGTCGACCAGCAGCAGCTCGCGCCCGACGAGCACGCCGAAGTCGTGCAGAGCGTCGAGTCGCGGGTCTCCGAAATCCTCGACGGCTGGGAGGCGATCTACGAGGAGCACCACTCCAACGGAGTCGAGATGCAGTATCAGAAGTACGAGCAGGTCAAAGGACCCAAACCGCTTCTCCACGACATGCTCGAGACGGGCCTGTCCGCCGAGGAACAGCTCTTTCGCGTGAACCGCTCGCTCCGCGACGTCGAGCCCGGGGTAAACCTCTTCGTCCGGGATCTCGACGGGACGTTCGTGGAGGTCGACGAATGAGCAGTAAGTACCCGACCGTCCGCCGCAGTCAGGTCATCACGACGTGGGGGCCGGGTGCGCTCATCGACCTCCCGCGCCACGCCGGGATCGTTGGGAGCCTGGAAGCCTGGCCGAACCCCGGTGACCTCGAGGAGATCGTCGACCAGCGGATCGCGCAGAAGCTCGCGCTCTTCATGGGGATCGCAGCACCGAAGCTCTACGCGCCGCCGCCCGACACCGCCGCGCCAGGCGAGAAGGACCAGGGCATCGGCGTCAAGCGCTTCCCGCAGTGGTTCCTCGTCCAGGAGAACGCGGCCTCGAGCGGCAGCTTTCGTTCCCGCCGCCTCGTTCAGCACAAGGCTCTGGACGAGCGCTGGCGATTCGATGGCCTGGAAGTTGTCCCCACCCGATTCGTGCGAGCCTGCCCGCGCGGCCACGTCGCTGACCTACCCTGGCGGAGGTTCGTCCACCGCACGGACGACAACGGCTGCTTGCAGCAGCTCTGGCTCGACGAGCAAGGGACGGGCGGGGACCTCGGCGATCTAACCGTCCGCTGCGAGTGCGGCAAGAAGCGCGGACTCCACGAGGCTGCCGAGTTCGAGAGCTTCGCGCTCGGTCGTTGCCCGGGTACGCGACCGTGGATCGGGTGGGAGGCGCGGGAGGATTGTGAGCTGCCGGGCCGCCTGCTGATCCGCACGGCGGCGAACGCATACTTCCCGCAGGTCCTCAGCGCGCTGTCGCTGCCCGATAGGCAAACCGGGCTAACGAAGCTCGTCGCCGGCCTCTGGGACTTCCTCGAGATGGTCGACGACGAGAGCGACCTCGCGGTCTTCAAGAAGAAGCCGACGATCGCAGCGAAGCTCTCCGGACACGACGACGCCGACGTCGTCGCCGCGATCAAGGACCTCAAGGGCGGCGGCACAGCGGAGCGACCGGTCAAGCAGGTCGAGCTTGACGCCATCCTTCATGTTCCCGAGGGATTCGGTGACGACGTGCCGGTCGATCCGAACTTCCACGCGCGACGGCTACCCGAGCTGGTCTGGCGCAAGACACCGCTCAGCGACGGGATCGCCGCGGTCATCCAGGTCCACCGGCTGCGCGAAGTCCTCACGCTGACGGGGTTCACGCGGTTCGAGGCTGTAGTCCCGGACATCGACGGCGAGTACGACACGGATGTTGTGCGAGCCGAGCTTGCCGACGAGCCGACCTGGTTCCCGGCCGTGGAGAACCGCGGTGAGGGGATCTTTCTCCTGCTCGCCTCTGCTGCCGTACAGAGCTGGCTCGCGCGATCCGAGGTCAAGAAGCGAGTCGATCAGTTGCGCGACGGCTTTGACCGGTGGGCCGCCGATCGCAAGGTCCAACGCCCGTATCCGGGCGGGCCGTATGTCCTACTGCACACGCTGTCGCACCTGATGCTCCAGTCGTTGTCGATGCGCTGCGGCTATCCCGCCAGCTCGATCCGGGAGCGGATCTATGTCGATACGGACGGCGATCGTTATGGACTGATGCTCTACACGGCAAGCTCGGACGCGGAAGGGACGCTCGGCGGCCTTGTCCAGCAGGCACGTGACATCGAGGAGCACCTTGCGGCCGCGGTGCGTTCCGGCGGGCTGTGCTCCAACGATCCGATCTGCGCGCAACACAGTCCCGGCGAAGGCTTCGAGGCGCGTTGGCTCCACGGCGCTGCGTGCCACGGATGTGCTCTGATCGCCGAGACCTCGTGCGAGATGCGCAACGACCACCTTGACCGCGCACTCGTCGTTCCGACCCTCGCGGTGCCGGCCGCGGCGTTTTTCGTTCCCCTCGCATGACGACACCGCTGCTGCAGCTACCGGCCAATCAGCGTCAGAAGCTCATCTCTGCGCTGAGAACGAAGACGCTCGCTCCGCCGTATCCGGACATCGCGGTTCGCGCTGCGCTAGGTGCCGAGGCGAACACGACGCGGATCGCGACAGAACTCCGCGCGCTCAACGCGCAGGGGATCAACGGTGCGGCCACCGCGTACGCACTCACGCTCGCTGACGACGCTCGCGCAAGCATCCGCGCACCCGAGCTTGTCTGGTCTGGAGCAACGGTACCTGGCGTGCACGCCCGAAAGACCCGCCAGGTGTTCGACGAGCTGACCTGCAGTGCCAGACGCTCGCTGTGGATCAGCTCGTACACCTACTGGGACGGATCGCAGGCCTTTGCCAAGCTAGCCGAACACATGGATGTGACGCCGGATCTACACGTCAAGTTGTTGCTCAACGTCCAACGCCCAAAGGGCGATAACGCGGCCGCCAGTCAGCTTGCTTCCGCCTTCGCGAGCACGCTCTGGGGACACTGGCCCGGAGACCGGCACCCGGACGTGTTCTACGATCCGCGGGCGCTGAAAGACGGACCCGAGAAGGCGGTCTTGCACGCCAAAGCCGTCGTAGCCGACGACGAGATCGCGTTCGTGACGTCCGCAAATCTCACGGAGAAAGCGTTCGACGAGAACATCGAAGTCGGACTCCTTACCCGCGACCGAACCGTTGCTCTAACCCTCGCCCGGCACTTCTCAGTTCTCATCGAGCGAGGAATTTTGGAGCCTCTTCCTGATTGACGACGGTAATGGATCGTGACTTGCTAGAGCGGCCGGATCAGGTAGCCGTGCTGGTCGCGCAGGGGCTTGTCGTCCTCGATCGCCTCTCGCCCCAGTTTGACTGCTGAACCTTGAAGCGCCGGTACTCGTCGACCGCCTCGATATCGATGTCCGCCAGCGCCCAGCCGGTGAAGTACGGCTGCAGGTGCAGGTAGAGCGCCCACTCCTCAAACGCGTAGGTGCGGCTGGAGATCTCGCCACTCCGCGAGCGCAACCGCTCAACCGCGAACTCGTCGAAACCTTTCAGGCTCCGCGCTCGGGTCGAAGAGAGCCAGCCTCGCGCTCCCCCACCGTCGTTTCCGACTGATCGCCAATGCGTGCTCCAGGACGGCCAGGTCTGGCGTTGCGGCGGCCTTCAACGCAGGCTCGCCCGCAGGTCCTTCATCAGGAGCATCAAGTGCAGCGGATCGGTCGGGGACGTGACGAACCCGAATCGCAAATAGAACGCTCGAGCCGACTCGTCCTTCGCGTGCACCAGCAGCGCGCGAACGCCGATCGACTCCGCCGCCGCTAGCGAGCGTCGCATTGCATCCGCCAGCAAGAACGCCCCGAGACCGTGTCCCTGGACGCTCACGTCAATCGCCAACCGCGCGAGCAGGACGACGGGGATCGGGTGCCTGGGCATCCCAGCTCGAACCCGCGGTGGCGCTGACGCGGGCTCCACCCCACCCGCGTTCAGCGCGAAGTAGCCGACGACGCGATCTTCCTGCTCTCGGTCGCAGACGACATACGTCCGAGCCGATCCGGCCCCCGTTGCCGTCCGCGCGTGCTCGACCAGCCATTTGTCGAGCGCTGGTTGGCCGCAGCGAAACCCCTCCGTCCGCTGCCGCGCGAGCAGCTCAGGATCGGAGAACCGTGGGCCGCTCACGCCGGGCGGGGCCGCGCGAACAGGTCACGCACCGCCGGTATCACCTCGGCCGGGCGATCCAGCGCGGCGCAGAACGCGTCCCACTGCTCGTCGTTCAGCACGAACCGCGTCCGGTCGGCAAGCACCCGCTCGGACCGCTCACGCGCGCTCTCGATCACGAACGACGACAACGACTGCCCCGCCGTCTCGGCCGCCTGCCGGAACAGCGCGTCGTCCGCCGGCTCGACCCGGACGTTGAGGCGGTGACTCTTGACGGATGACATGACTCAACTGTACGCACAACGTGCGCCACGCGCAAGCGTAAGATCTTAGCCGCGTGAAAAGGTTCTGACAGCCCGTCAGGCACTTCTCGCTAAAAGTGCCTGGGCAATCGCACCTCGTTCCGCCGCCGCACCCGTCCCCCAACACGCAAAAAGCCCCGCTCAGCGGGGCTTTCTACTACTGCGCGAGGAGCGGATGATGGGACTCGAACCCACGACCTTCTGCATGGCAAGCAGACGCTCTAGCCAACTGAGCTACATCCGCGCGGTTCGAGGAATATAGCGATCGGGCGCGTGGCGTGTCGGCTCGCCGTTCCCTTCGCGCGCCGCGACGCGTAGGATCGACCGGGCATGCACTTCGAGGTCCCCGGCCGATGACCGATGCCGATGCCGTCCACGACGGAGAGGCGATGTCGGACCTCTGGGATCTCGACGATCCGCTGGCCGCCGCGGGCCTGAACGACGAGATTCGCGAGCGGTTGGGCCCCCTGCTGACGGGCGACCGCCAACCAGCTCGCGTCGCCCGGATCGAGTACGGCGGATGCCACCTGGTGACCGCCGACGGCCGGCGTCCCGGGGTCGCTCGCCTCGGCCGCACCAGCGTGTACGATGACGACCGTTCCTCCACCCCGCTCGCCGTCGGCGACTGGGTCGCCGCCGAGTACGACGACACCAAGGACCGGCTGCTCGCCGTCGAGGTCATGCCCCGCGAGCAGCGGATCGGACGCCGCGACCCCTCCCGCGAGCTGCTGGAGCAGGTGCTCGCCTCCAACTGCGCCGCCGTGCTCGTCGTCCACGCGCTCGACCGCCCGCTACGTCCCAGCCGGATCGAGCGCTCCCTCGTCCTCGCCCACGAGGGCGGCGTCGAGCCGATCGTCGTCGCCACCAAGGCCGACCTGGACCTGCCCGAGGAGTGGGCGGCCGTGCAGGCCGAGGTTCCGAAGGGCACGCCGGTGGTCGCGGTCAGCAAGCGCGACGGACGCGGCTTCGACGACCTCACATCGCTGCTGCCCGCCGGTCGCACGACCGCCCTGATCGGCGAGTCGGGCGCCGGAAAGTCGTCGATCGTCAACGCGCTGCTCGGGGCCGAGGTGCTCGCGACCGCGGCGGTGCGCGGCTCGGACGCCAAGGGCCGCCACACCACCACCGCTCGCGAGCTGGTGCCGCTCGGCGGCGGAACCTGCCTGCTCGACACCCCCGGAACCCGCGAGCTGGGCCTGGTTCGCGACACGGGCGGACTGGCCGCGGCGTTCGTCGACATCGACGAGCTGGCGATCGACTGCCGGTTCGCCAACTGCCGACACGACGGCGAGGCCGGCTGCGCGGTCCAGGCCGCGATCGAGGCCGGCGAGATCGCCGACGCGCGCCGTCGCTCGTTCGTCGAGCTGCGCGCCGAGATCGAGGAGCTCGACGAGAAGCGGGTCGCCCGCGAGCAGCGGATCGGCGAGGGTCGCCGACCGCGCGGCTAGTCCCGCGGCTCGCTCTCCTTGCCTCCCGGTCGATCGCCGCCGGGCGCGGGGCCTCGGCGTCCCGGCCGCGGCTACTTCGTCGGCGCCGCGGTGCTCAGGTACAGGTAGCCGTGCTCGTCGGCGACGGCGTTCGGCTCGACCTCGCCGGGCGCCAGATCCTGCAGCGACGAGCCGTGACCAGCCGCGCGGACGCCCTCCGACTCGCGCGCCAGATCGACCGCGAACCGGTACCAGCTCAGCTCCCAGGCGATCACGATCTGCATCTGCGAGCCCTCGACGGGGCGGACGGTGACCCACGGCGCGCCCAGCGAGCGAGCAATTCCCGACAGCTTCCGCGGGTGCGCGGAGTGGTTGTAGAGGTCGACCGCGCGGGCCGCCATCCGCGCGCCGGACGTCGTCACGTGGGCGGGCGCCCCGGTCGCGGTCGTCCGGTACGCGGCGAGCGGCGCGGCGGGCTCGTCGGCGGGCAGGCCGAGCGTGCCGATCTCGTCCTCCAGCCGGTGCGGGCGCCGCTCGCGCGACGCGCTGCCGCCCGCGGGCGCCTCGGACGCCTCGGCGGCCTGCTGAGCGGAACGCTGGCGCTCGGCGGCCCGGCGGGCCGGCGAGTCCTGCCGCTCCGGCCGCGACGGCTTGCGTCCGATCCGCGGCAGACGCTCGATCACGCTCTTCAGCCCACCGCCCCGCCGGTTGGGCTCGAGCGTCGGAGCGTCGCCCACCCCCACACGGATCCAGCCGGCGAACAGCGCCTGCGGAATGCACAGCTCGCAGACGTCGCGGCGCTCACCGTCGCTGAGGAAGACCTCGGGCGCCTCGCCGCGCAGCAGGTGACGGCCACACATGGCACAGACTTCGTAATTTCCCGCGGTCGCCACCGACCGAGCCTAGCAACGGCCCGATCGTTCAGATCGTCTCGGGCCCCTCGAGCGTCAGCCGCGACCGCAGCCGCAGCACCGCCTTGGAGTGCAGCTGCGACGCTCGAGACTCGGTCACGCCGAGCACCTCGCCGATCTCGCGCAGGGTCAGGTTCTCGTAGTAATAGAGCGCCACGACGACCTTCTCGCGCTCGGGCAGCCGCTGGATCGCGCTGCCGATCTCGTCCCGCAGCGACTGGGCGGCGACCGCGGCGACCGGATCGACCGCGTCCGTGTCCTCCAGGACCTCCAGCAGCGAGACCGACTCGCCGCTGCCGTCGCCCGCCGACCACATCTCGTCGAGCGCGTGCATCCGCGACTGCGCGACCAGCAGCAGCGACTCGCGGAACTCGTCCAGCGTGATCCCGATCTCGTCGGCGATCTCGTCGTCGGTCGGCACCCGGTGCAGGCGATGCTCCAGCGCCGCGTGGGCGCGCTCGATCTGGCGGGCCCGGTGGCGAACCGAGCGCGGGACCCAGTCCTCGGACCGCAGCTCGTCGATGATCGCCCCGTGGATCCGGGTCGCCGCGAAGGTCTCGAACTTGACCTGGCGGTCGATGTCGAAGCGGTCGACGGCGCTCGCCAGCCCGAGCAGCCCGTACGAGATCAGGTCGCCCTCCTCGATGTGCGGCGGCAGGGTCGACGCGACGCGACCGGCGATCCACTTGACCAGCGGCGAGTAGGCGACGATCAGCTTCTCGCGGGCGGTGTGATCCTCGCGCTCCAGCCACCGCTTCCAGAGCTCGCGCAGGTCCTCGGATGTTCGGGGTGGATCAGGCACGTGGATGGCTGTTGCGGTACGCGGCCTTCAGCCGACTCGACTCCACGTGCGTGTAGACCTGCGTGGTGGACAGGCGCGCGTGTCCCAGCAGCTCCTGGATCGCTCGCAGGTCCGCCCCGCCGTCCAGCAGGTGCGTCGCGAACGAATGCCGGAGCGCGTGCGGGTGCAGGTCGCCGGGCAGGTTGGCTTCCCGCACCCACCGATCCATCCGCCGGCGGACGTCGCTGGTCGACAGACGCCGGCCCCGCCGCGACAACAGCAGCGCGGCGTCCTCGGTGCCGGCGCCGTCCGTCGTGGCGAGCGTCGGGCGTCCCCGCCACAGGTAGCGGCGGATCGCGTCGGCGGCCGGATCGCCGAGCGGCACCGTGCGCGTCTTCTCCCCCTTGCCGACCACCCGGACCTGGCGCTCCTCCAGGTCGACCGCATCGTGGTCCAGCCGCACCAGCTCGGCCGCGCGCAGTCCGCAGCCGTACGCCAGTTCCAGCATCACCCGATCGCGCAGCGCGAGCGGATCGCTGTCGGCCGGGATCCCGTCCAGCAGACGGCCGGCGTCGACCGGCTTGACGACCCGCGGCAGCCGGCGCGGCTTGCGCGGTCCGGGGGTCAGCTCGGCGGGGTTGCCCGCGACGACCTCGTGGCGCTGGAGCGTGCGGAACAGCGAGCGCAGCGCCGCGAGCGCGCGGGTCACCGTCGACGCCGCCGCGCCCCGCTCGGTCAGCGACTGCGTGTAGCGACGGATCGTGCGGACCTCGACGGCGACCGGTCCGGTCGTCCCCCGCGCCGCGCACCAGCGGGCGAACCGCTCGACGTCGCCGCCGTAGGCCACCCGCGTCTTGTCGGCCACGTCCTGGCGGACGAGGTCCGCCCCGAACGTGGACAGCGCCGCGGCCCAGGCGGCCGGGAGGGCGTCCTCCGCCGGCTCCGGCTCCGTATCCTGTTCGCTTGTGGGCACGTTCTTCATCGACACGGACACCGGACGGGTCGCCACGTTCCGGCAGCTGAGCGCCGCCGGACTGGCGGATCCCACGACGTCCCCGCCCCGGCCGTGGCACCGGATCCAGGCCAGTGCCGACGCGTCGACGCTGTGGTACGCCGTCCTGCGGAAGCAGGAGCGCGGTATCTGGCTCGGTACCCTGACGTTTCGCCACGGCGACCACCATTCCTTGCTGCTGGAGCAGGGGTGGGGCGAGGTCCCGCTCGACGAGATCGTGGCCTTCGGGCCGGCCGCGCCGAACGAGGTCAGCGAGCGGGACGAGGAGCTCGGCGACGCCGTACGGATCCTCGGCGAGCTGGCGGCGCTCGACGACGAGCAGAACGCGTAGGGCCCGGCCGCGCCCGCCGACGCCGGTCGGCTCTCCACCCTGGTCCGCGTCCCGTCGTTGCCCACGTCCCGTGGGTCAGACGATCCAGATCGGGGTGCCGACGGGGACCCGCGAATACAGCTCGATCACGTCGGGGACGTGCATCCGCAGGCAGCCGTGCGACGCGTTGGTGCCGATCGAGGAGTCGTCGCTGGTGCCGTGGATCCCGACCCCGTCGTAGATCCCCATCCAGCGCGCCTTGAGCGGGTTCTCCGGCACGCCACCGGGGACCACGGTGCCGGCCAGGTCGCCGGCCCAGTCGGACTGGGGCACGTTCCACGCGGGGTTCACGGCCTTGTTCTGGATCGCGTACTTGCCCGCCGGCGTGTCGTTGCCCGCCTTGCCGACCGAGATCCCGTAGCTCTTGACCGGCTTGAGGTTCTTGTAGAGCGTCAGCTTGAACGTGCCGCGGTTGGCGACCAGCGCCGTCTTGTACTGCGCCCGGATCTTTGCCGTGCTGATCGTCGGCTGCCGCTTGATCGTGGCCGCCCGCACCCGGCTCGGGGCCGAGGGGTTGAGCAGCGCCTTGCGGACGCGGGACGCGACCCGGTCGCGGTCCAGTCGCAGGCCGTCGCGGCTCTTCGTCAGCTCGAGCTTCGCGCCAACGAGCTCGACCGACGCGTCCTTCGGATCGCGGGCGACGCCCTTCTGGACGCGATCGAGCAACCGGGTCAGCCCGGCCTTCGAGTACGTGCTGCGCGTGTCCAGGTCGCGCTCGGTCCGCTCGCCGGTCAGTCGCCGGTAGACGCGCGAGAAGGCGTTTCCGGTCTCGCCGAGCTGAATCGCCTGCTCGATCGCTCCGTCGAAGTGGACGCGGATCTTCGCGGAGGCGGGGGTCAGCGTCCAGCTACGCCCCTTGTGGGTCACGCGGATCGGGCGGCTCAGCTTGCCGAGCAACTGCCGATCGACGCGCTCCCGCGCCTGCTCGCCGGTCAGGCCACCGACGTCGACGCCGCCGATCGTGACGCCGTTCGGGATCTTCTCTGGGCCCGCAGCGTCCGCCACGAGTACGGTGCCGGCCATGATCAGGACGGCGAGGAGGACGCTGGAGAGCGCGATGACGATTCGCTTGCTCATGGGGGACGGCCCATGGTAACGGTGTTAACGGCGGCTGTGGGTCGCCGCCGCCGCATGTGCCGGAACGTGTGTCCAGGAGGAGCGTCCCGCGGGCCCGGGGAAGCGCTCAGCGCTCGGCGAGCACCAGGTCGATCTCGGCGATCAACCGCTCCCGTCGCGGACCCGCCTGCTCGTGCGCTCGCAACGCGCGCAGCGCGTCGGCGTCGAGCGACGGCAGCAGCACCAGCAGCGCGTCGGCATCGAGCGCCGCGATGCCGCGCCGCTGCTCGTCCGCGGCCGGCGGCTCGGGGCGCTGCGCCGACGGGCTGTACCGCAGGAACGCCTCGACGTCGGGGTCGTAGGCGGTGTCGGGAGCACTCGATCCCGTGCCGAGCGCCAGTCGCCGCCGCCGGCCGGGGACCACCGTCGCCAACGCCTCGCGGGTGGTCGTCCGGTACGTGAAGCCGGTGGCCTTGAGCTTGCGGTTGTCGATCCCCCGGCCGTGGCGCAGCAACCCCGCGACGTCCTGGGTGAACCGCAGCCCGGTCCGCTGGAGCAACCGCGAGAGCAGGCCGGTCCCCCACGGCGGCAGCACCGGGGCGTGGTTGACGCCGAGCGCCCGCAGCGCCTCGGTCAGGGCGAGCGTGCCGTCGGCCGCCACCAGGTAGTCACCGTCCAGCCCGCCGCCGACGACGTGCGCCGCCGCGCGGGCCAGGTCGTCCTCGTGCACGACCTGAACCGCCGGATCGAAGCCGAGCACGGTCGGGAACAGCGGCAGCAGGTCGAGCGCCTGCAGCAGGCCCGCGCCGGCGGGACCGACCGGATCGGCGGTGCGCAGCAGCGAGAGACGGAGCCCGTCGCGTCCGGCGGCGACCGCTCGAGCCCGGACTTCGAGCTCGGCGAGCGCGCGCAGCAGCGG
>JADMKN010000260.1 GCA_015478825.1 Patulibacter sp.
CGACAGGCGCAAGCGGAAGGCGCGTTCTACCTCGTGACCGCCACGCCGTCGAGACGCACCGTGCCGGAGACGACGCGGATCTGGACGGTCGAGGTGCGGCGCTGCTTCTTCGCCCGGACGATCGCGGTGCGGCCGTCCTCACGACCGCGGATCGTCAGGCGCTGCCAGCGGCCCTTGGCGCCGGCGCGGACCCGGATCACCGCGCGCTTGGCGTGGCTGCGGACCACCACCGTCGGGCGTCCGGCCGGCAGCTTGGCGCGGATCGTGGCGCCGCGCCGCAGCTCCGTGATCGTCCGTCGCCAGGCCAGCGGGTCGGTCTCGCGCTTGCGCGACCCGCTGATCCTGACCTGGCGGACCCGGTCGTCGATCGGCACGACGACGCTGCCGATGGTCCGGGTGACGGACTTCCCGCGGGGCGGCGTGATCCGGATCCGCAGGTCGACCCGGCGCCCGGTCGGCAGGTCGAGCAGCGTGGAGAGCTGGGCCTTGCCGCGGTCCGCTCGGCGCCAGCGCGGCTTGCGGTCGGTGGGCACCCGGTAGTCGATCCGCCAGGCCTTGATCGCTCCGCCCGTCGCGTTCCAGCGGACCCCGACGAGGCCCGAGGGGTTGCCGTCGGTGGTGACGCCCAGGCCCGTGATCCGCAGGTCACCGACCGAGAACGAGGCGGGCGCGCGCTTGACGCCCTTGATCAGCAGGCTGCCGCTCCCGACCGGCCGCTCGGGCGGCGTCGGCACCGGGGACGGCGGGACGACGCGCGGTCCGAGGTCCGGCGGCGGGGCGTTGCAGTCGCGCCCGTCTGCGTGGAGGACGCAGACGTCGAGCCGGTTGGAGCGGACGTAGCCGGGGGCCGTCGCCTTGATCCGCTTCCACCCCGGGGTCGCCCAGGCCAGGGCGGCCTGACCGGCCGCGTTGGTGGTGACCGTCGCCGGGTCGCTCTCGACCGTCGCCTGGACCCCGTTCGGGGCGGTCACCACCGGGGCGACCTGCACGCCGGGGGCCGGGAGCCGCGCGCCGACGGCGCCGATCTCGCCGGTCGCCGGGGTCCGGACCGCCGTCACCGTCAGCGGCTGCCCGAGCGCGACGGTGAACATGCGCTGGACCGGTCCGTGGGAGGGTCCCCGCTCGGCGTCGGCCGTCGGCTCGCCGATCGAGCCGGGCCCGTCGAGCCGCAACAGGTCGCGGCGGTTGAAGGCGTCGTAGACCCACAACGTCTGGTCGCCGGGATTCAGCCGGTACTGGCAGCCGCCGACGGACGTCAGGATCCCGTTGACCAGGAGACCCCAGTGGGCGTACGTGTTGGTGTCCTCGCGGTCGGGACCGAACTGCTGGACGAAGAAGTCCTCGAGCCCGGGGGTCCAGTAGCCGTCCCACCCCATCCCGACGCTGCGCATCGCGTCGTCCGAGGCCGCGGTGGGCGTCGGCCCGGGCGCGGCGCCGGCCCCGTTGTTGGTGCCGTCGCAGCGGCGCGGCACGTGGCGGTCCGCGGGGGTGGCGACGGCGTGCCCGTCGGTCCGCAGGACGCCCTCGTAGAGCGTGGTGGCGCGACCCTCGATCCGGACGCCCTGGTCGCTGGGCGCCGCGGCCGCCCGGTCGACGGTCGGCGCGCCGAGCAGCCCGACGACGCCGAGCGCGGCGAACGTCGCGAGGAGTGCGGTGGCGCGCGGAAGCGCCAGGATGGAAGGGGCCTGAGCCATGGTGTCCTTTCCCCTAGTCCCGAGGGGGCGATCGACGTGGGGCGGCCGGGGAGGTTTCCTGGCTCGCGACTGCGGGGTGTCCGCGCCTTCCCCGGGGCCGAGGCTCCGAGTGGCTGCACGCTGGCGTGCGGGTCCCTGATCGCTCACAGTGGCGGGTCCGCGCCGGTCTTCCACCGGTCTTCCCTGCACCACGATCCGCTGAACTGCGCAGGGACGCTAGCACGCCGCTGGTCGGGCTCCGCGGTGTCGTCCGCGCTCCGCCGGGGTCGAGACGGCGGTGCGGGCCCCGCCCGGTCGGGTGGGGCGATCGACCGCGTACGCGATTCGGAGACGCGGGCTCCTGCTACCGTCCGTCCCGTTCCGAGCGGGGAACTCCGGTGAGAGTCCGGGGCTGACGCGCAGCGGTATGGGGGACGAGCGGCTCGAGGGACCTGGAGACAGGCCCGGAAGCAGCCACTGGACGGAGCTCTCCGTCTGGGAAGGCGAGCCGTGAGGACGATCCCGAGCCCGAAGATCCACTCGGACACCACAGGCCACCCGTCTCGCGACCCGACGGCGTCCGTGCCGGCCGGGTCCGCCCGTGCCCCGCGTGATGTCGTCGCAGAACAGGAGCAACGACATGCATGCACCACCCACCCTTCGTCGGCGATGGCTCGCCGTCGCCGTGGCGACCGCCGCGGCGGCGCTGCCCGCCACGGCGACGGCCGCCCCCGCCCCGCAGTCCGAGATCGACGCGGCCGTCGCGTCCGGCGTGGCCTGGATCGCCGACCAGCAGGACAAGCTCGGCAACGGCGCCCCGAACCCGTCGCCGACCGGCGGACTGCCCGGCTTCAACAACGACTGGGCGATCACCACGCTGGCCGCCGGCGGCATCCACGCGGCCGACGTGCAGAAGCCCGGCGTGCCGCTGAGCCTCCAGGGCTACCGCCAGGCGATGTACCTGCCCGGGGGGAGCTACGACTACCTGGCGGCCCTCCCCGGCGCCGGCGCGGCCGGCAACTACGGCCGCGAGGCGCTGATGGCGACGGCCGCCGGGCTCCGCGTCACGAAGCTCGACACGAACTTCAACCTGACGGCGTCGCTGGCCAGCAAGTGGCGCGTCGCCCAGGGCGACTTCGGCGCGTTCGCGCCGAACAGCGACGGCTTCGCGCTGCTCGCCAGCCCGGCGCTGCACCTGCCGAAGGGCGTGCGCCAGAAGATCGTCGCCAACCTGCTGTCCGCGCAGAAGACCGGGACGACCCCGGACGCCCAGGGCCGGACCGCCGTCGGCGGTTGGTCGTTCTCGTCGAGCACCACCGGCGCCGGGGACATCGACGTGACCGGCGCGGTGCTCTCGATGCTCTGCCAGGAGGGCATGACGCCGGCCGATCCCGCGGTCGCCAGCGGCATCGACTTCCTCCACCGCCGACTCAATCCCACCACGGGGGGCTTCGGGGTCGCTCCGGAGAACTGGATCGCCGAGAACAACACGCCGTCCGCGGCCTGGGCCGTGATCGGTCTCAAGGCCTGTGGCGTCGACGTCCAGGGTCCGGAGTGGACGACCCCCACGGAGATGAACCCGATCACGTTCCTGCTCGGTCAGCAGCGGACCGACCCGGCGGTCCCCGGCGCGGTCGGCAGCATGAGGTACGTGCCGACGACGACGTACCCGTCGGGTGGCCAGGACATGAACGCGACCGAATCGGGGATCCGCGCGCTCTCGAACTCGCGGTGGTATTCCGCTCCGCCGGAGCGGGAGAACCCGGCCGACCCGCGCTGGCGCACGACCCCGACCGTCACCGACGGCACGACCGTGCCCGTGGCGCTGTCGGTCGACCCCGGCAACGGCGACGTCCGCTTCTGCGCGGTCCAGATCCCGTCGGGCGCCCCGCTGACCGCGGTGCTCGAGACCGCCCGCACGGCGTCGGTCCCGAGCGACTGCGTCAGCGACTGGGCGAGCGACGGCGCGGCGATCACCACGATCAACGGCGAGACCGGAACGCAGTGGCGCGTCCGCTTCGCCGACGGCAACCCGGCCGTCGCCCGCGACCAGGCCGTCGGCTTCGGCGACGTCGTCGCGCTCGAGCTGGTGCGCGAGCTGACGACGGTCGAGAGCGCGGTCGACTTCGCGACGCAGACGCTGGGGACGATCGGCGGCACGCGGACCGTCAGCTTCACCGCGACCGCCGACGGGACCCGGACCGGCCGTGTCGCCCTCTCGGGCGCCGACGTCGACGACTTCCTGGTGGGTCGCAACGACTGCGTCGACGCGACGCTCGACGCCGGTCAGCGCTGTGCGGTCTCGGTGCGCTTCGCCCCCGGGGCGACCGGCGCCCGCAGTGCGGCGCTGACGGTCGAGGGACCGTCGGGCGCCGCGATCGCGCCGACGGTCGCGCTGGTCGGCGCCGGCCGCGAGCGGTCGACGGACGCTCCGGTCGTCCCCGGCCCGACCATCGTGGTGCCGCGGTTCGTTCCGGTCCCGGCGCCGCCCGCGGGCGAGGACGCCGATCCCAAGCCGGACAAGCCTGAGCGGCTGGCGTGCCGGGTGACCGGCAAGAAGCGGAACCTGCGGGTGGTCTGTGCCGACCGGCGCGAGTCCGCCCGCGTCACCTGCCGCGTCGGCGGCAAGCGCGACCGCCGCGTGACCTGCACGGTGCGCACCAAGGACGGCGAGTCGAGCGCCCGGGCGCGGCTGACGCGCAAGGGCCGCACGTACGCGAGCGGACGGCTCGGCAACCAGCGCACGACGCTGAAGGTGCGCTCGTCCCGCGAGGTCGGGCGCGGCCGCTACACGCTGCGCCTGGGATCCGGCAAGCGGACGACGAACTTCGCGATCCGGATCCGCTAGCGCGGCGGCGAGCGGCGGACCCGTTGAGGTTCTGCCAGCAGTACGGGCAGAACCTCAACGGCTCGGCCGCGGTGCGGCGCGAGTCCACCCGCGCGGCTCGCACCCCGTATGGCGCGCGGCCGCGGTGACCCGGCCCGCGCCGCCGATCCCTACCCTGCGACAGGTGCCGACCGCGACCATCAGCCCGCGCCGCAGCTTCGCCGCGGCGGTCCTGGCGGGCTTGCTCCATGGTCCCGCCGAGACGCTGCCGATCTCGTCGTCGGCGCACGTCGCCTTCGTCGCGCGGCTCGCCGCCGGTCGTCGTGGTCGCCGGCCGGCCGACCCCGAGACGGCCAAGAGCCTCGAGGTCAGCGCCCACGCCGGCACGCTCGCCGGATTGGCGGTCGGCCTCCGGCGCGAGGCGTGGGAGGTCACGCGCGGCGCCGTCTCGGATCCGCGCCTCACGGGCCGGGCGGTCGGCGGCATCCTGCTCGCCTCGCTGCCGGCCGTCGCGGCGGCGTTCGGGTTGGAACGACAGATCGAGGACCGGCTCGGCGGCGACGCGACGATCGCCTGCGGGCTGCTGGCGGGATCGGCCGCGATGGTCGTCGCCGACGCCGTGGGGTCGTCGCCCGACGCCCGCGACGCCGACGCCGACCCCGCGACCGACGACGACCGCGCTCGAGACGACGACCGAGCTCGACGCCCCGGGCGCCGCTGGCAGGACGCGACCGTCGGCGACGCGCTGGCGATCGGCGCGGTCCAGGCGACCGCGTTGTGGCCGGGCGTGTCGCGCAGCGGCGCCGTGCTGACCGCCGCCCGCGCGCGGGGGTTCTCGCGGGCCGACGCCGGGCGGATCTCGGCGGCGCTGGCGGTGCCCGCGGTGGGCGGCGCCACGCTGCTCAAGTCGTGGCGGATGCTGCGCCGTCTGCGCGCCGGCACGATCGGGCCCGAGCAGCTCGTGCCGCTGGTGGCCGTGACGGTGACGAGCGCCGCGTCGGGACTGGCCGCGGCCCCGATCGCCCGCCGCACGCTCGACGGCCTGCCGCTGTGGCCGTTCGCCGTCTACCGGGGCGGGCTGGCCGCGGCGCTGGCGGTGACCGACCGACGCTGGAACGCGCCCCGCTGACGGTCGCCGCAACGGCACGCCGCGCGCGCGTTCTGCGACGATGGGCGGCGATGAGCGACGCCTACGCTGCCTCCGGGGTCGACACGACCCAGTCCGACTCGGGTGTCAACGCCCTCGTCGCGGTTCTCAAGACGATCGACACCGGCAAGCCCTCGCTGTCGGCGCTCGAGTCCGGCCACTACGCCAGCGTGCTGCGGGTGGCTCCCAACCTGGGGATCGCCGTGGCCACCGACGGCGTCGGCTCCAAGCTGATCGTGGCCGAGGAGACCGGTCGACTCGACACGGTCGGCATCGACTGCATCGCGATGAACGTCAACGACCTGGTCTGCATCGGCGCCGAGCCGATCGCGATGCTCGACTACCTGGCCGTCCAGGAGCCCGACGACGCCCGTCTCGCCGCGATCGCCCGGGGCTTGAAGGCCGGCGCCGAGGACGCGGGGATCGAGATCCCGGGGGGCGAGCTCGCGGTGCTGCCCGAGCTGATCAAGGGCCACCCCGAGCCACTCGGGTTCGACCTCTGCGGCACCGCGATCGGCACGGTCGCGCTCGACGAGATGGTCACCGGCGAGGACATCCGGCCCGGCGACGCCCTGATCGGGCTGCCCTCGAGCGGGATCCACTCCAACGGCTACACGCTGGCGCGCAAGGCGCTCCAGCAGGACGGCGGGCTGTCGCTCGACGACCGTCCCGAGGAACTGGACGGTCAGTCGGTCGCCGACGCGCTGCTCGAGCCGACGGTGATCTACGTCCGCGCCGTGCTCGACCTGCTGCGCAGCGACGTCTGCGTCCGCGGGCTCAGCCACATCACCGGCGGCGGGCTGCTCAACCTGGTTCGGCTCGGCGTCGTCGGGGCGCCGCCCGAGCTGCGCAAGGGCCGGCTCGGCTTCGACGTCACCGACCCGCTCCCGCTGCCGCCCGTGATGCCGCTGATCCAGCGGCTGGGCAACGTCTCCGACCAGGAGATGTGGGAGGTCTTCAACATGGGCTGCGGCTTCGTCGCCGTCGTCGAGGAGCGCTCGGTCGACGCCGCCGTGGCAGTGCTCGAGAAGCGGCACCCGGGGACGCGCCGGATCGGCACCGTCACCGACCGGCCTGGCGTCTGCACCGCCCCCGGCGGCGTGCTGCTCCAGGGCTGAGAACGGGGTCGAAGGGTCAGCGGCCCGGTCGGAGCGGTGGCCTGCCCCACCCCGATGCGTGTACACCGCACCGTCGGGATCGAGCGGGCGAGCGGCCCTTCGGTGGGGCCGAAGTCCTAGAGTTGCGGGTCACGGGATCCCCCATTTCGTCCCCCGTGAAGGAGATCACCATGCGTCAGATCCTGGGCTCGCGCCCACTCATCGCGGCGAGCGTCACCGTGCTCGCCGCGCTCGGCACCGCGACGGCCGCGCAGGCCGCCGCCGTCACCGTGACCGGCGACGACGGCAACCCCGTGCCGCTCGCCCAGAACGTCCCCGCCGGCATCCGCAACATGTCGCCGTCGGTCGGCGTCGCCTTCCTGCCGAACGAGGACGCCAACTACTCGGCCTCGTTCGCCGGACCGGACGGCGTCGGCGCCGCCATCGCGGTCAACTGCTTCACGACCAAGGTGCCGGTCAACCGTGGCCTCGACTACCGCGGCAACGGCGCCTACACGATCACGGTCACGAACTTCGCCAAGGCCGACCGGAACTGCGCCAACGCCACATCGACCGAGACCTACACCGTGGTGATCGGCGGCGCGGTCGCCGTCGGGGCGCCCGCCAAGCGCCACCTGATCCGCTCGCGCAACAGCTACACGACGCGCGTCCTGTCGCTGCCGTTCGCCGGCAATCCCGGCGCGACGCTCAACGAGATCGTCTACGCCCGCGGCGGCGTGATCGGTCCGGACGGCGGCATCTCGGGCCCGGTGCAGCCCGCGTTCGTCAACCCGACCACCGGACAGGTCGAGCTGCGCCTGCGCGAGGCCGGCAGCTACGTCGTCGTCGCCCGCGCGTCCGCCTACGGCGGCGCCGCGCGGTTCTTCACGCCGTGGAGCGCCCCGGTGACGGTCCAGGCGATCAGCCCGTTCGACCTGAGCAGCCTGCGCTTCCCGGACTCGCGGGGACCGAGCTACCAGCTGCGGGGCACGCTCCGGGACACCAAGATCCGCGGTCGCGTCTCGATCTCGATGGCGCGCGGCAAGAAGGGCGGCAAGTACCGCTCGATCGGGCGGGCGAAGATCTCCTCCAAGGGCACCTTCACCAAGCGCTTCACGCAGCGCCGCACCGGGCACTACCGGATCCGTGTCAAGTACTCCGGCTCGAAGACGGCTCAGGCCGGGACGATCGTCAACCGGATCCGGATCAGCCGCCGGTTCGCCCTCTAGGACGTCGTCCAAGACGCGTCCGAGGACCCCTGAGGGACCGGCGCCGACTCCTGCCCGCGGGTGCAAGCCTGCGTGCAGGACCGGCTCCAGTCCCCTCCGGGTCACCGTCCGGCGCGCGTAACCGGCAAGATCGTACGGGCGGCCGTCGACCCGTTCCGCGTCACCCCCTCGGCCCGTCCCGCGCACCGCTTCCGCAATCGATGACCCACCGTCCCCGAACGCCGCTCCAGGCCGCAGAATGATCCGGTACCGGTGAGCATCGACGTCGGCACCCTCCTCGCGGATCGCTACCGCCTCGAAGCCCGCATCGGATCGGGTGGCATGTCGACGGTCTACCGGGCCTTCGACACCGTGCTCGAGCGGACGGTGGCGATCAAGCTGATGCACCGCAACCTGGCGGAGCACTCGGAGCAGCTCGAGCGGTTCCGGCGCGAGGCCCGCGCGGTCGCCCAGCTCAACCACCCGCACATCGTGCAGGTGATCGACGCGGGCGAGCACGACGACACCCCGTTCATCGTCTTCGAGCACGTCCAGGGCGAGACGCTCAAGGAGCGGATCCAGCGGGCCGGCCGGCTGTCGGTGACCGAGGCGGTCGCCTACGCGGTCGAGATCGCCCGCGCGCTGGGCGCCGCCCACGAGCGCGGCATCGTCCACCGCGACGTCAAGCCCCAGAACGTCCTGATCAACGAGGAGGGCCTGGCGAAGGTCACGGACTTCGGAATCGCCCGGACCCTCGAGGAGCACGGCCTGACCGCCGACGGTCGCGTGCTCGGGACCACCGACTACGTGTCGCCCGAGCAGGCGATGGGCCAGGCGGTCGACGGGCAGAGCGACATCTACTCGCTGGGGATCGTCCTCTACGAGATGCTGGTCGGGGACATCCCGTTCCACGGCGAGAACCAGGTCGCGGTGGCGATGAAGCACGTGCGGGAGGAGCTCCCCGACGTGCAGCAGCTACGGCCGTCGATCGGCGCCGCGCTGGCGGCGGTGGTCGACCGCGCGACCGCCAAGGCGCTCGACGTCCGCTATCCCGACACCCAGGAGCTCGTCGCCGACCTCGAGGACGTGCTGGCGATCGAGGCCAGCCGCCGCGGCGAGGCGACCGGCGAGGCGACCGCGATCCTGCGCACCCTGCCCGCGGGCACCCGCAACCGGGTCAACCTGCGCCTGCGCCGCCGAGGCCTGCTCGCGTTCGCCGCCGTGCTGCTGATCGCCGTGCTGGCGTTCGCCGCGGTGACCCTCTTCCCCGAGCGCACCACCCGCGGCACCGGACAGCGCCCGTCCGCCCCGGTCCAGCAGGGCGAGCGGACGATCTCCTTGGCCAGCGGCGCCGCGCACGACTACGACCCTCCCCCGGGCGACGGCAACGAGCACGGCGGATCGACGGCGCGCGTGCTCGACAGCGACCCCGAGACCGAGTGGACGACCGAGAGCTACGTCGACGGCAACTTCGGGGCGAAGGAGGGCGTCGGCATCTACCTCGACGTCGGCTCGGGAAGCAAGACCGTGGCGGCGACGCGGATGGACGTCTCGACGTCCACGAGCCGTTGGGGCGCGACGGTCTACGCCGCCGAGGACGCGTCCGAGCCGCCGGCGTCGATCGACGACCCCGGCTGGACCGCCGTGGGCAAGGTCGACTCCGCCAAGCGCGGCGGCAACACGATCCCACTCGACACCGCCGGCAACCGCTACCGGTACTACCTGCTGTGGATCGACGAGCTGCCGCCGGCCGGGGACGGGGGGCGCTCGAAGGTGTCGATCGCGTCGATCACGCTGCTCCAGCGTCGCTAGCCGCGTCCCGTGGCCGGCGGTTCCGTGCGAGCATGCCGGGCGCCGATGCGCGTCTGGATCGATCTGACCAACAGCCCGCACGTCCTGGTCCTGCGACCGGTGATCGACGACCTGCGCCGTCGCGGGCACGAGGTCGACGTGACGGCCCGGGACTTCGCCCAGACCCTCGGGCTCTGCGCGCGGTACGGGATCGACCACACGGCGATCGGCCACCACCGCGGCGAGCGCCTTCCCGACAAGGCCCGCGGCCTGGCTTCGCGCTCGACCGCGCTGCTGCGCTGGGCCCGCCGGGTCGGCGGCTGGCCGTCGGGATCGCGACCGTTCGACGTCGCGATCGGCCACGGCTCGAACGACATCTCGATCGCGGCCCGAGCGCTCGGGATCCCCGTGGCGACGGCGTTCGACTACGAGTGGGCGACCGTCCAGCACCAGATCAACTGCCGGATCGCCGACGCGATCGTGATCCCGGACGCGATCCCCTTCGACCGGCTCGATCGGTACGGCGCCCGGGGCAAGATCCGCGCCTATCCGGGGCTCAAGGAGGAGTACTACCTGGCGGACCTCGAACCGGACGGCGCCGTGCTCGACGAGCTCGGCCTGGACCCGTCCGCGCCGCTCGCGGTCGTCCGCACCCCGCCCGAGGTCTCGCTCTACCACCGGTTTCACAACGACCGCTTCGCCGATGTGCTGCACCGCCTGCGCGAGCAGGGACAGGTCGTCGTGCTGCCGCGGACCGACGCCCAGCGGGTCGAGCTGCGCGAGGCCGGCGGCTTCGTGATCCCCGAGCGGCCGATCGACGGGCCGTCGCTGGTCGCGTTCGCCGACCTGGTCGTCAGCGCCGGCGGGACGATGAACCGCGAGGCCGTCGCGCTCGGCACCCCGGTCTACACGACGTTCGACGGCAAGCCCGGGGCGGTCGACGACGCGCTGATCGCGGACGGGCGACTGCGACGGCTGGACGACCCGGCGCAGGTCACGCTGGCCAAGCGCGACCGCAGCGGCGCGGACGGCGGCCGGATCCGCCGCGATCCGGCGCTGCTGACCAACCGCCTGCTGAGCGCGACCGAGCGCTGACGGTCAGGCGCCCGCCCACCCGATCGACCGCAGGCTCTCGCGGACCAGGGTGGTGGCGATCGGCGCGACGGTCGCGGTGAACCCGGCGGCGAGGATCGCGGCGACGATCCACCGCCACGGCCGGCCGATCATCGCGATCGCGACCAGCGCGACGCCGCCGAGGCCTTCCAGCATCGCCATCGTCCGCAGCGACGGCGAG
>JADMKN010000261.1 GCA_015478825.1 Patulibacter sp.
ACCGCCACCACGCCGTCTACACCCACGGCAGCATCCCCTACTACAAGACCTACCCCGGGATGTACGTCCCGCGGCCGCTCGGCATACGGATGGCCGAAACGGACCGTAGCGTCGAGGAGATCGCCAGCGAGATCCTCGCGCTCACCAAGCTCAATTGGAACCGCGCGCGCCTCGATGCCCGCAAGCCCATCACCTTGCTGACGGCACGCCGCGTCGGCGAAGTGCTGCGACACGTCCCCGACAACGTCTCCCCCGCCGCCCGCTACGCCTACTACATGTAGACATATCGTCACACCGGCACCACCACCGGCTGTCGAGGTTGTCGACGTCACGACGCTGCTTGCCGCGGCTGGTCGGGTAGACCGGATCGTTCGGCCCGGTGAAGCGCGAGCGCTCGCGTTTGACCGCAAGCGAGTGCTGATCGTCCTCGTTGGCGGCGACAAGCACAAGCGATGGAACGATTGGTATCGCGACGCAATCCCCCAGGCCGACGACCTACTCGACACCCACTTGACCGAAGAGATCCCATGAGCATCAGCCACGACGAGCTGCTGAAGCGGCTCAACGTCACCCCTGAAGACCGCGCCGCAATCGACCAGGAAAAGACGGCCATCGGCGCACGGCACGCCGCCTACGCCCAGACCCTCGCCGAGCTGCGCAAGGCCCGCAACCTGACCCAGGTGACGCTCGCCGAAGCCCCTCGACACCACCCAGGGCGAGGTCTCACGCGTCGAGCGTCAATCCGACCTCTACCTCTCTACGCTCTCCCGGTTCGTGGAAGCGATGGGTGGCGAGCTCGAGCTGTCCGTCCGGTTCCCCGACAGCGCCGAGCGCGTCCCGATCGCCATTGGCGACATCGAGCAGGCTCCCGCCTAGCCGCGAACCTGCCAGCTACACGCTCGCCACGTCGCGGCGTCGGGTCAGCTTCCGCCCCGGGCACAGACCGACAAGCTCTGCAGCGCCTTCGTCGACCCAAACCAGGAGCGGGTTCGCAGGCACATCTCGCGCAAAGTGCCTGAAGAATCAGGCCTCGCCGGATGACCGACATCCTGGGCGATTCTCGGCGATTCTGGCACTCGCGGCGAAAAGTGCCTGGCGGAAAGCCTCTAGCCCCGGGCTGAAGAACCTCTCCGCGCCAAAGCGAATGCCATGCCTTTCCGGCAAAGCATAGGATGGCACCGTGCTCCGCTCGTCCCAAATAAGCTGGCCCAGGTCACGCGTGTTTATCGACCGAAGGACGTGCCTTGCCGGCCGTTGCTGACCTGCTCCCCGAGCGCACTCCAACCCAAGGGGAGCTTGTTCAGGTCCGCTCGCGCCGCTGGCTCGTCGAGGAGGTCCAGCCACTCGGCGACGGCAAGTCCGTCGTCGATCTCGCATGCGCCGACGACGACGCACAGGGCGAGGAGATCCGGGTCCTCTGGGAGTATGAGATCGACCGCCGCATCCTCGAAGAAGAAGGCTGGGCGGACCTGGCGTCACGCGGCTTTGACGAACCCCGGCAGTTCGCGGCCTTCCTGAACACGCTTCGTTGGAATACGGTCACCGCGACCGACCCCAACCTTTTCCAGGCGCCATTTCGCGCGGGCATTACGATCGATGCCTATCAGATGGAGCCGCTGCGCAAGGCGCTGCGGCTCCCGCGCGTGAACCTATTCATCGCCGACGACACCGGCCTCGGCAAGACGATCGAGGCAGGACTGATCGCGCGTGAACTGCTGCTACGCAAGAAGGCCAAGACGATCGTCGTAGCCGCTCCGCCGTCGGTGCTGGAGCAGTGGAAGGCCGAACTTGAGGAACGTTTCGGCCTCGTGTTCGAGGTGCTCGACCGCCGGTACTTCGCTGAGGTTCGTCGCGAGCGCGGCTTTGGAATCAACCCGTGGGAGACGCACAGTCGCTTCCTCGTGTCCCACAACCTCCTCACCGACCCGACCTACGCCGATCCGATGCGTGCTTGGCTCGGCCATCTGAAAGCGGGCAGCCTGCTCATCCTCGACGAGGCGCACCACGCGGCCCCGTCGAGCGGCGGCCGCTACGGAATCGAGACAAAGTTCACCCGCGCCGTCCGCGATCTCGGCGCCCGCTTCGAGCATCGTCTCTTCCTCTCGGCGACGCCACACAACGGCCATTCCAACAGCTTCTCGACACTGCTTGAGCTGCTGGATCCGACGCGCTTTACCCGCGGGGTGAAGGTTCGTGGCAAGAAAGCGCTGGAGGACGTCATGATCCGCAGACTCAAGGAGGACATCCGCGCGATTCAGGGTGGTTTCCCGCGGCGCGAGGTCGTCCGCGTGAAGGTGAGTGGCCTTCCTGTCGACGCCCCCGAGCTCGTGCTGTCGAACCTCCTGGACGAATACCGGACTGCACGCGAGGAACGCTTCGCCGACGAGTCCACCCGCACCCAGGCGTCGGCCGGTCTGCTCGTCGTCGGGCTGCAGCAGCGCTTGCTCTCCTCGATCGAAGCATTCGTTCGGAGCCTAGAGACGCACCGTAAGACCATCGAGCGCCAGTGGGCGCAGGCCGAGGCCAGTGCCGAGCAGGGGCTGACCGAGGCACAGGCTGAGCAGCTCCTGCTGCACGCGCCCAGCTCGGACGACGAGGAGACGGGCCAAACCGACGACGACCTTGAAGAGCTGGACCGCAAGGCGTTCGAGGTCGTTACCGACGCGGCCGAAGCCACGACCAAGCGCACAGCCGAGACAACCGCTCAGCGCGAGCGCGAGCGGAGCCTCCTCGATCAGATGCAGGAGATCGCGACCAAGGCGCGCCACCAGCCCGACGGCAAGGACCGCGCCCTGATCGACTGGATCCGCGAGCACATGTGCTCCGACCTCCCGGAGTACGGCAAGGCGGCGAAAGGGCCGGCGCCCCAATGGAACGACCGCCGCGTCCTCATCTTCACCGAGAGCCGTGAGGGCACAAAGCGTCACCTCGTCGAGATTCTCGGCCGGGCCATCGCCCACACCGACGACGCCGACGAGCGCATCGCGGTCATCACCGGTATGACCAGCGGCGAAGCCCGCAAGGAGATCCAGCGCCGCTTCAACACCGCCCCAGCCGAGGATCCGCTGCGCATCCTCATCGCCACAGATGCCGCCCGCGAGGGCCTGAACTTCCAGGCTCATTGCGCCGACCTATTCCACTTCGACCTGCCCTGGAACCCAGGCCGTATCGAGCAGCGCAACGGCCGCATCGACCGAAAGCTCCAGCCTGCCGAGGCCGTACGCTGCCACTACTTCGTCCTGTCGCAGCGCCCCGAGGACCGCGTCCTCGACGTTCTCGTCAAGAAGACCGAGACGATCAAGCGCGAGCTGGGCAGCCTCTCGAAGGTCATCGACGACGATATTGAGCGCCAGCTCAGCCGCGGCATTCGCCACGCCGACGCCGACAACATGGCAATCGAAATCGAGGCCGCCGACCTCGACGCTGCTCGCAAGCAAGTCGCCGACGAGGAACTTGAGCAGGCCCGCGAGCGCCAGGATGAACTGCAGGCACAGATCGATCGGTGCCGCACCCTGCTCGAAGGCTCCCGGCGCTGGGTCGGCTTTGACCCGGAGCCGTTTCGCAACGCACTGGACTGCGCGCTGGAGCTGCTCCGTGCCGATCCGCTCGCCGAAGCCGAGGACGAGCACGGCCGACCCGCATGGACGTTCCCGGCGCTCGATCAGCGCGCTGCGACAGACCCGAGTTGGGCGGCGACCCTGGACACGCTCCGGGCCCCGCGCAAGACTGGCGACAAGCTCGCCGACTGGCGCCGCGACGCACCGATCCGGCCGGTGGTCTTCGAGGATGC
This sequence comes from Patulibacter sp., assembly GCA_015478825.1. Taxonomy (GTDB): domain Bacteria; phylum Actinomycetota; class Thermoleophilia; order Solirubrobacterales; family Solirubrobacteraceae; genus Patulibacter. Next base: position 3,791 of record JADMKN010000261.1, read on the forward strand.
AGGTGTCCTCACGGACGAGACTGTTCACCTGCATCTGGAGCAGCGGGTCGTGCAGCGCCTCCTCTCTCGCTTTCGCGCTCAGGGCTTCATCTACGACGATCTCTCTCGCGCGGCGCTGGCGCAGGTGCGCGACTCGATCCCGCGCGTCGTCCTGCTCGGGCGGCTGTCGCTCTATGGCACTCGGGCGGAACGGCTGCACGAGGAGTTGGTGCCAGTGGCCGCCCGCTGGGTCGACCCGGAACAACGCGACGGACCGCTCTCCGCATATGCTAAGGACGCGACCGCGAGCACGATGAAGCTTCTAGACGAAGCGCTTGGCGACCATGCGCTGCGGCAGCCCAGCGACGCCATCGGCCGCAAGCTTCTGACCGGTGCCAGCCGTGACGTCGATGAGCTGCTTCCCCAGCTCCACGCGCGGGCGACTGAGCTTGCCCAGGACGCTATCGCCAAGCTCACTGCCCGCGGCGAGCGCGAGGCGAAGGACCTCCACGACACGCTTGTCCGCCAGCGCGACCGTGTCCGGCAGGAACGGGAACGCCATCAGGGCGAATACGACCAGCTCACCCTCGGCTACGCCGCCGACGAGCGCCGCCAACTGGAGCAGAACATGAAGTCGTGGGAGCGCCGTCTCGTCGAGTTCGACGAGCAGCTCCAAAGCGAGCCCCGGCGCCTCGCAAACTTCTACGTCGTGAAGGCCACCCGCGTCGAGCCAGTCGGCCTCGTCTACCTCTGGCCGGACACGAACTGAGCATGGCGAGACTTGACCCGGAAGTTCTCGCGCACCTGGAATGGCTCGGCTTCGTCCAGCCGATCGGCCTCGTTGTGTCCGCTCCGGCACTCGTCCGGGCCGGGGCCATCCTCGACCGTCTGGACGCCGCCGGCCAGGAGCTGCTGCGGACCGCGCTCGACCCCGAGGCCCCCGAAGACCAGCCGGCCATCGTCGACTTCGAGCAATTCGCGCGGGACGTCCTCGGCTGGCAGTTCTCACCGAAGGGCTACGCCGGCACGAAGGACAACCCGGTCCCGAACGAGTTGTACGTCCCACTACCGGACTACGACGACGCGCTCGTGCCGGACTTCGCGGTGCGTGAGCTGAACCCCGCCGACGGCGCTCCCGGGTGGCAGCTCCTCGTCACCGTCCTGCCGACGGGAACAGATTTCGATGCCGTCCCAAGGGGCAGCGACACGCTGGAAGCGTCGCCACACGGCCGGATGGAACGCCTGCTCCGCGAGACCGGCGTCCCGGCCGGTCTCATCTGCAACAGCGGCGCCCTGCGGCTCATCTCGGCGCCGCGTGGCGAGAGCTCCGGCTGGCTTCAGTTCAACGTCGCCGCGATGGTCCAGACGGCGGGGCGCCCGATCTGCACGGCGATGCGGCTGCTGCTCTGCCAGCAACGGCTGCTCACGCTCCCGAAGCAGAAGCGGCTGGCCGCGCTCCTGGACGACAGCCGCAAGTTCCAAAACGAGGTGAGCGAGAAGCTCGCCGAGCAGGTCCTCCATGCGCTCTACGAGCTGCTGCGCGGCGTTCAGGCGGCGCACGACGCCTCGGACGGCACGTTGCTGCGCGACCCGCACGACCGCGATCCGGACGAGGTCTACCACGGCCTGCTCACCGTCATCCTCCGTCTTGTCTTCCTCCTCTACGCGGAGGAACGGGACATGCTCCCAACCGAGGACGAGACCTTTGCGCAGCACTACTCACTCGCCGGGCTCTTCGCGCGGCTGCGCGACCACGCCGCGCACTTCCCCGACACGATGGACCAGCGCTATGGCGCGTGGGCGCAGCTGCTCGTGCTGTTCCGGATGGTCCACGACGGAGCCAGCGCTGGGCGGGTGAAGCTCCCGGCCCGTCACGGCGGGCTGTTCGACCCCGACCGTTACGCCTTCCTCGAAGGGCGTCCGGCGGTCGGCGGCCGCCAGAAGGGCGAACGAATCGAACCGCCGCGAGTGCCGGACGGCACGGTCTTCCGCGCGCTGGAGAAGCTCCTCGTGCTCGACGGCGAGCGGCTCTCCTACCGGGCCCTCGATGTCGAGCAGATCGGCTCCGTCTACCAGACGATGATGGGCTTCCGGCTGGAGACGGCGACCGGCCGCTCACTAGCAGTCAAGGCGAGCAAGCGACTCGGGGCTCCGACGACGATCGACCTCGACGAGCTTGTCGAGGTGGACGCCGGCAAACGGGAGAAGTGGATCAAGGACACGGCCGACCGTGACCTGCCGGCGAAGGTCAAGACCGCCGTCAAGGGGGCCACATCGATCGAGGAGCTGCACAGCGCGCTCGCGCCGGTGATGGACCGCAATGCCAGCCCCGACCTCCTCCCGGCTGGTGCGATGGTCCTGCAGCCCAGCGACGAGCGCCGCAAGTCGGGCTCGCACTACACCCCGCGGGCGCTTACCGAGCCGATCGTACGGACGACGCTCAAGCCGCTGCTCGAGGCGCTCCGCATCGACGGCAAGCCACCTACGCCCGAGCAGATCCTCGATCTGAAGATCTGTGACCCGGCGATGGGCTCCGCCGCGTTCCTCGTCGAGGCCTGCCGCCAGCTGGGCGACGAGCTGATCGCGTCGTGGTCGATCCACGGAGGCCATCCCGAGATTCCCGCCGATGAGGACGATGTCGTCTTCGCCCGCCGCCTCGTCGCGCAGCGTTGCCTCTACGGCGTGGATCGCAACCCGGTCGCCGTCGACCTCGCGAAGATGTCGCTGTGGCTTGCGACGCTCGCCCGCGAGCACGCGCTGACCTTCCTCGACCACGCACTACGTAGCGGCGACGCGCTGGTCGGCATGAGCCGCCGCCAGATCCAGGCCTTTCACTGGGACGACACCGCGCCGCCGCTGGCGCCGGTGCAGATCAAGCAACACCTCGACCGCGTCGCCGAGCTGCGTCAGGAGATTCGTGAGGCCAACGAAGACGTATCCGACTTCCAGTTGCGCGACATGTGGGACGAGGCCCAGCACGAGCTAGAGCGGGTCCGCCTCTACGGCGATCTCGCGATCTTCGCGTTCTTCAGCGGCGACAAGAAGAAGGCCCGCGAGGCAAAGCGCGCAGAATATCTCGGCGACGTCACCGTAGGTGATATCGGGCGCTTCCGCGGCGTCCTCGACGAGGCCCGCCACGCTAGCCCTCCACTCGCGCCCTTTCACTGGGTCATCGAGTTCCCCGAGGTGTTCCAGCGCGAGAATCCGGGGTTCGACGCGTTTGTCGGCAACCCGCCGTTCGCTGGCAAGAACACGCTCATCGCAGGCAGCCCGGCCGGCATCCTCGACTGGCTCAAGCACATCCACGAGGGCACGCACGGCAACGCCGATCTCGTCGCGCACTTCTTCCGGCGAGCCTTCGGGCTGCTGCGCCGGGGCGGCACGTTCGGGCTCATCGCGACGAAAACGATTCGTCAAGGCGACACGCGCTCGACCGGCCTGCGCTGGATCTGCACCCACGGCGGCGAGATCTACGAGGCGCGGCGGCGAGTGAAGTGGCCAGGGACGCAGGCGGCCGTCGTCGTGGCGGTCGTTCACGTCACGAAGGGCGCGTGGGCTCGGCCGCCGCTGCTCGATGGTCGCGAGGTCGAGACGATCACAGCCTTCCTTTTCCACGCAGGGGGCGATCACGATCCCAAGCGGCTCGTGGCGAATGCCGGAAAGAGCTTCGTGGGAAGCTATTTGCTCGGCAAAGGGTTCACCTTTGACGACACCGACAAGCAGGGCGCCGCAAGTCCAACCGACGAGATACGTCGGCTCGTGGCTGAGCGCGCCGAGAACGCCGAGGTCATCTTTCCGCTCATCGGCGGTGACGAAGTCAACGACAGTCCCACGCAGTCGCCGCACCGGTATGCAATCGACTTCTTCGACCGAAGCGAAGACGCATGCCGGTCTCGCTGGCCCGAACTGATGGCAATCCTCGAAGAGAAAGTCAAGCCTGAGCGAGACAAACAAAAAAGACCCGCGCTTCGGGAGAGATGGTGGCAATACGCCGAAAAGCGCCCCGGACTTGTCGCCGCGATCTCCAACCTCGATCGTGTGTTGGTTTGCGCGGGCGGAACCAGTGCGACGAAGTACCTGAGCTATGTGTTTGCCGAGACAGGTGTGCTCTTCTCTCAAACCCTGTGCGTGTTCCCCCTCACAAGCCACGCTGCTTTCTGTGCGATGCACTCGCGGCCTCATGATCTTTGGGCACGGTTCTTCGGGTCATCATTGGAGGATCGACTTCGGTACACCCCGTCCGATTGCTTCGAGACTTTCCCCTTCCCGCAAGACTGGGAAGACGACAACGAACTCGAAACTGCCGGCACCGAGTATCACGACCACCGGGCAGCGCTGATGGTCGCAAACGACGAAGGCCTCACCACGACCTACAACCGTTTCCACGACCCCGAGGAATCTGGCACGGAAATCATCAAACTCCGCGAACTCCACGAGGCCATGGACCGAGCCGTCCTGGACGCCTATGGCTGGACCGACATCCCAACCAACTGCGAGTTCCTTCTTGACTATGAGGAAGACGAGGCGTCGAACCGCCGCAAGAAGCCCTACCGCTACCGCTGGCCCGACGAGATACACGACGAGGTGCTTGCCCGCCTCCTCGCGCTGAATGCGACACGGGCCGCCGAAGAGCAGCGCTCCGGCGCTGCGGCCGCCATCCCGCACACGAAGCCGTCGGCCAAGGTCCGCCGACTCGCAAACGAACCACCGAGCCTCTTCTAGCCCATGCCCGACGCCGCCAACAGCCCGCCCCCGCTCACGCCGGTCGAGATCCGCCAACGACTCGTCGAGACGCTCGAGCTCGATCTCATCGGCCCTCGGCCTGGGCATGAGTTGGAGCAGGAGAAGCTCCACCGTCGCAACCGACCGTCGAACTGGTACCTCACCGGGTTCCTCATCCCCGTCACCACCGAGGAGGGGCAGGCCGCCGACCTCGAAGCCGACGACGACTTCGATGCCGTCGACGAGGGCAGCGGTGATGAGACCGCCGAGGACCGCGTTGCGGCGAAGAAGGCGTACTTCCCGTCGTCGATCGGCCTCTCCGCGCTCGTGTCCGCCGACGCGGCCGAGTTGACCGTCACGGTGTGCTGGGGCGACTACCAGCTCGCCGAGCACACGCCCGAGCCCGTGGAGAGCGAGGCCAAGCCGATCCCCGTCTGGCAGCGCACGCCTCACGAGGGGAAAGTCACCGTGTCGCTCGGCGGCGCGCCCGGCGTCCTGATCGAGCGCGACGTCCCAAGCTCGGGCGGCCTACAGGTGCATGCGCTGGAGCGCCCGGTGCCCACCGACGATCACGATGAGCTGCCAGATGGCACGCGCTCCGTGTCGCTGTTCCTCGTCAACCGCCGAAAGCCGGACGCGAAAACGCCCGACCAGGCTTACGCGTTCCAGCCAATCATCGAGGTCCAGTGCGACCCGCCGTTCGTCCCGCGCCCGGACCTGCGCGGCGCGACCGCGGGCGACTGGGATGAGCTGGTCAACGACCTCCACTACGCGGACACCCCCGAATATGCGACCGGGCACGGGATCGCCGCAGACTGGGAACTCGTCGACGGGCAGTGCCGGAGGCTCTGGACCGCGTGGCTGCCGAAGGCCGAAGTCGAAAAGACGACGACCGCGAAGATCGACGGCGTCGAGTTGTCGATGGCCGCACTGGGGACGCTGACTGATAGCGACGCCGTGCGGTCGGCACTCGCGCCGCTCGCCGCGCACTACCGGGACTGGATCACGGTGCAGGAAGCGCACGTCGCTGGGCTTCCCGAGAAGCGTCAGCAGACGGCGCAGCTCATGCTGCACCACGCGCACTTGGCGGCAGACCGCATTGAGGCAGGCGTCGAGGCGCTTGCCGGCGACGCCGAGGCACTGGACGCGTTCCGCGTCGCCAATCGCGCGGTGAGCGCGGCGATCGCCAGGAGGCTCCCGATCGCCTCGCCGACGTGGCGGCCGTTCCAGCTCGCCTTCATCCTGCTGAACCTGCCGGGCATCGCTGACCCGCATGACGACAACCGCGAGACCGTCGACCTGCTGTTCTTCCCGACCGGCGGCGGTAAGACCGAGGCGTACCTCGGCCTGGCGGCCTTCACCATCGTCCTGCGGCGGCTGCGCCACCCCGGCGCGGACGGCATGGCGGGCGGCGGCGTGAGCGTCGTCATGCGCTACACGCTGCGGCTGCTGACACTTGATCAGCTCTCCCGCGCCGCGGGGCTGGTCTGCGCGCTGGAGCTCGAGCGCGAGCAGGCGACGGACAGATACGGCACGTGGCCGTTTGAGATTGGGCTGTGGGTCGGCAAGGCCGGAACCCCGAACATCATGGGCCGCAAGGGCGACGGCCGCAACGGCACCGCCCGCACGAAGACCCGCCAGTTCAAGAACAATCCGACGGGCAAGCCGATCCCGGTGCCTATCGAGGAGTGCCCCTGGTGCCAGACTCCATTCTCGGCGGACTCCTTCACCCTGCTCCCGGACGACGACAACCCGGACGAGTTGCGGATCGTTTGCACCAACTTCGACTGCGACTTCATCGGCGACCGTCCGCTGCCGATCGTCGCGGTCGACGACTCGATCTACCGGCGCCTGCCAGCTTTCCTCATCGCGACGGTTGACAAGTTCGCGACGCTGCCGTGGATTGCCGAATCCGGCGTGATGCTCGGGGGTGCCACGCGACACGCGCCGAGCAAGGGCTTCGCCGGCCCGGGTGAACGACAGGCCGGTTGGGGCGCCGCACTTCCTTCTCCGCTGCCTGCGCCCGACCTCGTCATCCAGGACGAGCTGCACCTCATCTCCGGTCCGCTCGGCACGATGGCCGGCCTCTACGAGACCGCCGTCGATGCCCTGACCCTCCAGCACGCTGCCGTCGAGGGAGTCCGTCCGAAGATCGTCGCCTCGACCGCGACCGTGCGCCGCGCGGCGGATCAGGTGCAAGCGCTCTTTGGCCGTGGATCGACGCAGGTGTTCCCGCCGCCGGGGCCGGATCGCCGCGACTCGTTCTTCGCGAAGACCGTCATGACCGATGTGGCGCCCGCCCGTCAGTACGTCGGGATCGCTTCGCAGGGCCGCAATCCGAAGGTTGCGATGCGCCGGGTATGGCTCGCGCTGATGAGCGCCTCGGAGAAGCTCTACCGCGACCACGGCGGTCACACGAACCCCGACAACCCAGTCGACCCGTACATGACCGTCCTCGGATACTTCAACGCGCTACGCGAGCTCGGCGGCGCCCGCCGGATCCTCGAGGAGGAGGTCCAGAACACGCTCAAGGAC
>JADMKN010000262.1 GCA_015478825.1 Patulibacter sp.
CACCGGCCTCCAAGCCGCCTAACCGAACCCCGTCCACCGAAACGGGGGAAGTCCACACTGATTTTGAAACAGGTTCTAAGACTCTCTGCCATCAGGCGTATAGGGGAGCGACGACGAGGCCTCGGGCCATCGCTCGGCACGCTTGCCCCGGGACGGCGTACGGCAATCCATCGACGAGGCGACGCATTAGCGTTGCGCGCGGCGAACTAGGCACCCGCGACCCGCCGATGATGAGGGACGCCATGGTTGTCGGGTTCGGCGGTCTCGGGCGACGAGTGGGTGCGTGTTCTGCGGGGACGACGGTCGCCACCGTGCGCAGGTGCGAGAGGTCCCCAGGGGAGTTGTCGAACGTCGGCGGGCACGTGCCATTGATCCGGGTGTCGGCGGATCCGAAGTTCGACCTGTTTCAGCGCCAAACTAAGCGCTCGGAACGCCGCCGAGCGACTGTTCGCCGCGATCGGCTCGCCGAACCAGACGGCAACGTTCCCGTGAACGTCTCGCCACGTGACCGCAGGGACAAGTGGCGCACCCGTACGGAGCGCCAGAATCGCGATCGCCGCCGGTATCGTCGATGCACGATCGAGGAACGTTCCGGGGAACGACGGGCCCGGCGTCGCCCGATCCAACATGCACAGCACCCATCGTCCAGCCGCGATGTCCTCGCCGAGCTCAACCAACGACGTGGTCCTTGTAGATCGTACGAGCACTCCGCAGCGGCGACGCACCGAGCAGAAGAGGAACTCGCGCCAACGAGGGCGTATCGGGTTCGAGACCACGACCGGAGTGATCCCGTGCCTGTGGACCATCCAGGCGCCGGCGGCATCGAAATCCCCGAGATGCGCAGATACGAGGATGGCGCCGGTGCCCCGGCCTTGCACGTCGAGCAGGTGCCTTTCGCCGTAAGCCCTGACTCGTCCGAGGGTCCGGATTCGATATCGCCGGCTCAGCAGCCGAAAGAAGTGGACGTAGTAGCTGCTGATGAACCCGACATGTTCACGCCGGAACGAAGATGCTTGCCCTGCGCTGACTAGCCCCGCGCGGCGGACGGTCGACCAGGTGGTGGCGAACTTGCGATTCGGCAATCGGGAAAGCGACGCTGCGATGGCTCCTTCAAGCCACCGCATGTGGCACCTTGGGCCGTCCGAGGTCCGCCCACCCGGCGCCACGACGCCGTGCGAGGGCGATCGAGTACGCGCGCTCGATCTGATCGGTGACGCTGTCGACGGAGCACGCTAGCAACAGGTCACGTTGCCGCGATCCGAGCGAGCGTCGACCGGGCGCATCAGCGAGCAGGCCGACTAGCCGTCGAGCGAACTCGTACGGATCCGTTGGATCGACCAGCGCGGCTGGATCGGCGAGGAGTTCTCGATATCCCGGATTGTCGCCGGCGAGAACCGCCTCGGACCCGGAAGCGAGCGCTTCGAGTACCACCACGCCAAAGCTCTCGCCGAAGAGCGACGGGAAACAGGCAATCTGCGCTCGGCTCAACAGCGACGCCTTTTCAGCGTCGCCTATGGCTCCGTGGAAGGTCACGGACCCGTTGAGATTCAAGCTCAAGGTCAGTCGCTCGAGGCGAGCGCGTAGCGGCCCATCACCCACGATGGCGACGCGCGGTGGCGAGGTAGGGGAGATTTCGCGCATCACGTGTAGCGCTCGAAGAAGATCTGCGACGCCCTTTCGTGGAACGAGTCGCCCCACGAACACCAGCTCGGCCGCGGGAAGGGTGCACTTCAGCGCTGCCTGGCCACGCAAGTGGGCGACGTCGAGCAGGTTCGGGACGACCTCGTCGACTCCGAGATTGGACCAGGTCATCGCGAACTCACGCGCGGTCTGGCTTACAGCCAGCATGCGGTCGAAGCGCTCGTCGGTCGATGCGCATAGCGTCCGCAGCAGTCTTGCTCCGATCCGAGGAGCGAACCGCGAAGACGCCACATGATGGGTGCCGACGACGGCGCAGCGGTCGTCGCAGGCGCGGATCAACCGTCCCGCCATGAGCGGTGAGTATGGGACTTGAACGTGCAGGACGTCGAAGCGTCCGGTGGTCAGTGTCTTGCGCAACGCGCTCGTCGGTGACCACGCCGGCATGGAAAGAAGGTTGCCGTTGAACCGCACCTCAACGTTGCGGGCCAAGGAGCGGACGGGACTGCCGTCCACGGCCCGCTGGCTTGAGGTTCCCAGCAGATACTCGACATGGTGGCCCCGCCGGACCAACGCGCGACCCAGTGTCGTCACGTACAAGCCGATGCCTCCGAACCGGTCAATCGTGTCGTCGTAGACCAGCCCGATTCGCAGGCAGCGGGACATGCTTCGTTGGCGCCAGTCGGGCGGCGGGCTTTGCGTCACGCTCGGCCTATCGCCGTTTCGTCGCCCGGTCGTTCCCAGTGCCCCGTCGAGCACTTGCAGTGCTCGGTCAGCTTCTGACAGTAGAAATCGCAGGGCAGATGTACCGGCCGGCGCCCGCGCAGAAGTTTCGCGATGTCCGCGACGTCAACGGTCCGGTCGTGCGTCCGTGCTGCGTCTCGGCCGTTCCGACGAACGATGTCCTGCTCGTCGATCTCGAGCAGCTTGACGCCCTCTAGTGCTACGTCGACGACGAAGTACTCGCGGCGGCGGTCCGGGTTCCGTATGTTGAACTCCTCGGCGAGCTCGATCACGTCACCGACCTGCACCGGTGGATTGATCGCGATCGCGAGCAACGGAGCGGTTCGGCTGATGTAGTAGCCACCGATCACGGTGGCTACACCCGCCACCGCTCCGGCGACCATCGTGTCGACTTCCTTGATCCAGGCGTTCGCCGACAACGCGACGATGGCGGTGGCGCTGGCGATGACTCCCAGGACGGCAGCTGCGCGGTGCAGCAGCCAAAGGCGGGTCAACGTGCGCCACGCGGGGGCGAAGGACGTGGCGCAGACACTTCCGTGCGAACCCCTGAGGCGCGGTCGTACGTAGAACCAATCAACGAGCCCAGACACGAAGATAAGGCTGCTGCTCACCGTTGCTATGAGGACGATCGCTAGCACGGTCGGGGCGGAGGGCTGTGCGTCAAAATGTCCCGCCGCACCGGGAACGAGCCCGACGATCGCCGAAGGCACGACAAGACTTACGAAGGCGACGGTGATTTTGCTCCAATCCTCGAGAATCAGCGGCTTCGGTCCTTTGTCGAGTTGCTTGTAGGTGCCGCAACCCAGGACCCCCAGCGGGATGAGAAACGCCACAACGGTCACGAGAAAGAAGTTGGCTTCCCACGACCATCCGAAGAGTCGCATCACTGCGATCAACAGGCCGACACCCAGGCCGTGGAAGATGGAGGCTGTGGCGCTCACGGGAGGGCGTCAGCCTAGGGCCACGATAGGACGGAACACGCCTGCGCTATCCGTCGAGAACCGCCGCATTCGTTTCTAAAGGGGACTCGGCGTCCGCGGGGTGCCTGCTGGTGCGCGTAGCCCAGAAATAGCACTCGGCTATCGCGACCGGACGCGGTTCGTCCTCGACGACGAGCAGTGGGGCGCCTTCTGCGCCGCGCTGGATCGTCCGGCCGAAGTGGTTCCGGCGGCGCGTGACCTGTTCGCGCGGCCCCGCCCGGCGTGAGCGACCCGCGGTTCTCGTTCCCGATCGCATCGCGCGGCAACGAACCGAGGGGTTTCGTTGCGGACGCCCGGTGCTCGACACGTGGCTGATCGAGCACGCCCGGGCAGCAACCGGAGCAGGGGCGGCTCGGGCGTACGTGGTATGCGACCGAGAGCAGGACGATCGCGTCGTCGGCTGCTTCGCGCTGAACGCCGGTGGAGTGGATCCCGCGTCAGCCCCACCGCGGGTTCGAGCAGGGATGCCCAGGCACTCGATCCCCGTTGTGCTGCTCGCGCGGCTGGCGGTCGATCTGAGCGTTCAGGGACACGGGCTGGGGGCATTGCTGTTGGCTGACGCGATTTGCCGCTGGCTTGCCGCGGCGGAGTCGGTCGGCGTTCGCGCGCTATTGGTGCATGCGAAGGACGAGTCCGCTCGGGCGTTCTACGTGCGCTTCGGGTTCGTCGTGTCACTGACCGATCTGCTGCACCTGACGCTGCTGGTGAAGGACCTGCGAGCGAGCTGGGGCAACTTGACCTAGCGGAGGTCTTGCCTTATTGCCGGAACCACCGCCGTTCCCAGACTTCGTCACGAGCGGATAAGGTCGCACCGTGCACGAAAGCAGCACCACACCGTTCTCGGCGCTCAGCGACGCCGGACCAGCGTCGGGACGTTTCGCCATCAGTATCGAGACGTACGACAACATCGCCCTCGGGATGAAGAGACGGAATGCCCGACGGCAGATAGCAGGACCAGCTGATGATCGACGAACGCGCCGTCAATGTGGGTGAAGGACGCTGGGCTCCGGCGCCTAGACGGGTGAGTGCATGAGTCTGTCCTTTCACCACTTCCTACACGAGTTCGGCGAGGCAGGGGCTCGCGAGCGCTTCGACACCTTCGTGGTCGCGACAGTGAAGTCGGTTCGACCATCGGCGCGCCCGGTTCGAGCGAACCCAGGGGACTGGGGCATCGACGTTTACGTTGGATCTCTCGCTCAGGGACAGGTGGCTGTCTGGCAGGCGAAGTTTTTCCTCACGGACTTCGGAGATTCCCAGAAGGACCAGGTTCGTAAGGCGTACAAGTCTGCCCGCAAAGCTGCCACGGCGGAGGGATACAAGTTGCTCTCCTGGACGCTCTGCCTTCCGCAAGACCTCGACGGTCCTGCACAGAAGTGGTGGGACGACTGGTCTGGTGAGCGCAAGAGGGAAGACTGTCTGGAGGTGGACCTCTGGAATCTGGCGGAGTTTCGCACCCTCCTTGCGAAGCCCGATGCGGCCGACGTCCGTCTGGAGTATTTCCCCCATCTACCTCCGGTTCATCAACCGCAGGCACCAGCTATCGAGGCCGTTCCCGATAGCGCCAGTCTCGATGACTTGCTCTTCGTCGTGCAACTGCGCGAGGCGGGACTGATCGAAGTCGACTCGGCCAAGGAGCAGTTCTACAACGCTGAACTTGTCGGTCGCGATCTGGCTGACAAGGGCCTCCTCAAGCGCCTGGAGGCATTCGCTGGCCTTCGAGCCGATCTACGGTCGGTTTGGGAGGACCGCTTCAACTACCACTCAGGCGCGGTGATCGACGGAAGGGCGCTGCCCGACCTCCACCCAGACGTGATGGACCGGGTCGACCGTGCTCACGATGCCTCACCGCGAGAGCCATTCCCGCTCGGTCGTACGCATAGGAAGGGTGTCCTGCACCAGGTGGTTGAACGCGGGGAAGCCGGCTGGGTCCGGGATTTTCGCGATGTAGCGGAGGCGCATCGTGCCGGTTGAGTTGCCAACGATGCCGCGCCCTGACGATTTGCTCGAGGGGCGTCTTGCTCGTCTGATTCTGCTGCTTGCCGAAGGACCGGGACAGCCCTATCCGAAGCCGTGGGACATCGAACGGCTCGGTACGTACGACTTCTTCGCAGACAATCCGTTGTTGCTGTTCGGCGAAGACGCACCGGAGCGAAACGAGCTTCTTCTAGTCGGATTCGACCCGCGATCATTCAGCTACCACTCGGCTAGCCAACGGTTCACCAATCGCCGTAGGCGCATCCAGCACGACCTGGGCCACCTGCTCTCTCGAGGACTCGTTGAGGCCCGCGCGGAGAAAAGTCGTGTGGTGTATTCGCTGACCGAAGTCGGAACACGATTGGCCGCGCAGTTCAGTTCAACCTACGCGGACGGCTACCGAGCCAGTTCCAAGCTCGTGGCAAATGCCCTGAACCGACTTGCGGATGGGGCGCTACGGACGCGGGTCGCAACCGTCCTTGAGGCGCGCCCGTTCGTCATCGATCTCTACAGCGAAACGGGCGGCTAGGCCGATGATGCACCTCCATAAGCTCCGGCTGACCGGGCCTCGGCGTCGCTACGAGGTCGATTTCGATCGTTGCGGGAGCAATCTCGCGATCATCGCCGGGCCCATTCACACCGGCAAGACCACGGTGTTGGAGTTCGTCGACTACCTGTTCGGTGACCACGAGCATCCGACGCATCCTGAACTCGCACAGAGTGTTCGTAGCGCAGCGCTGGAGTTGTCGATCGACGGTCGTCGTTGGACGATCGAACGCCCGCTTTTTTCGGCCGACCAGATCGCTTATCTGCGCGAGGGAGGGCTGGACGAGGTAGGTCCGGCAGAACGGAAGATCATCGACCCTCCCGGCGACCCTGAGGCGCTGTCGTCCTGGCTGCTGGATGCCATCGGACTCGGCAGTCCGAAGTTGCGCGTCACCGAGGGAAACCCGAACAGCCCGGCTCACGATCTTTCGATCCGAGACGTCATGTGGGTGACCTTCTTGCCGAGCAAGCGCCTCGACAACGAGGCGCTTCTGCACGAGGGCCATCTCCAGAAGCACTACAAGTTCCGTCAAGTGCTGGAGCTGATGTTCGGGGTTCACGACGATCGGCTCGCTCAGCTCCTTGATCGACTCAAGGGGCTTCGGGAGAAACGCCGAGAGCACGAGCGGCAGATCGAGGCGCTGAAGGCCTTCCTCGTGGAAGAGGCGGTTCCCGAGGCAGGTGCCGTCGATGAACGGCGCGCGAAGATCTTGGACGAGCGCAAGGGGATCAGTCAACGCTTGGAAGCCGTAACCAGCGCCGCCAGCTCATCCACCGACTATGCCGAGGAACTGCGCAGTCGGTACGGACGAGCTCGTGCGGAGGCAGCGAGGTCTGCGGCACGTGTGCGTGATCGTGAGGATCTTCTCGATCGCCTCTTGCCGCTCCGCGGACAGTACGCCGAAGATGAGCGAAAGCTCGTGTTCTTCGCGGAAGCGAAGCAGCTCTTTGATCCGCTGCACGTCGACCACTGTCCCGCGTGCCTGCAGAAGCTCGCCGAACAACCGAGGATGGAACTAGGCCACTGCTCGCTGTGCCGTGAGGAGCTCAAGCCGGCCGAGGAGACAGTTTTCGCGCTCGACCGCGAACGTCGTTCACTCCGTCGGCGCATCAAGGACCTGGACGAGTACACCGGGCAAGTGCAGAAGCAGATCGCCGAGGCGGAAGCAGAACGCAGCCGCCTCGAGGAGGAGGTTGCGGAACTAGTTCGTCAACTCGATGATCGTACGTCGCAAGACCTAAGCCCGTTCCTAGGTGAGCGCGAGCAGCTAATTCAGAGACGAAGCAAGTTGGACGCCGAGCTTGCTGACCTCGAAAGGGCAGCACGGTGGCGGGAGGGACTGAGCCGTCGCCAGGCCGAAGTTGTCGCCACCACGGCGAGCATTGCGGCCGTCTCCGAGGAACTCGCGGTCGTCAGCGAGAACCAGCCCGCACGCGATTCGATCATCAACGAGATCACGCAGCGATTCTCGTTTCTGCTGCACGATTGGGGGTTTCCTAAGGTCGACGATCCAGAACCGCCGTACATCAACGACCACTTCGTCCCATACGTTCGAGGTCGCGTCTATCGGGGCATAGGGTCTGACGGCGCTCTTACGTTGATCTCCGTTGCTTGGACGTTGTCGGTTTTCGAAACCGTGATCGAACATGGTGGCCCGCACCCAGGGTTCTTGATGCTGGACAGCCCGCAGAAGAACCTCGCACCACACCCCGATCACGAAGGTGACGCAGACGAGTACATGGATCCAGCCATCGTGCAGCGAATGTATGACCACGTGCTCGCGTGGTGCGCGGCGCACCCTCACGCGCAGGTGATCGTCGTTGATCATGAGCCGCCGCAGGCAGTGATCGATCGGGAGGTGGTGCGCTACACCCGTAGGGCTGACCGTCCGCCCTACGGACTCATCGATGATCAGACCGGGGATACGTGATGCGCTGGGTCCTCGGCTTCGAGCGCGCACTGAGACGTTTGAGCTGCGCGTAGGCACGCGTGGCCGTCGTGATGGAGCCTTGGCATTCTGACGTACCCGCTCGAAGCCGAGGAGCTTGACTTTGATCCGCTCGACGTGGAGGTCGCGGCTGAGCGAGTCATCGATGAGATTGACGCGGCGCACTGCCGTCCGTTTGAAGGCTTCGCCGGGTCGAGGGCTGTGGGCGGAATCGGTCTCGTTGAGCGTGCGGCTCCGTGGCGTTTATGGCCACGGGTGCTTCCGTGTCGGTCTCCAGGCACTTTCCGCAATAAGTGCCTGGATCGCATCGGAATCGCCAAGAATCGCCCAGGATGTCGGTCATCCGGGCAGATGTATCCGCCCCAAGAAATCCCTGCAAATCGCCCGCTTTCTGTGACTCCGATCCGCCCAGTCCCCTCGCTTGCCATGCAGAAGGTCGTGGGTTCGAGTCCCATCATCCGCTCCTCGAAGTAGGTCCAGAAAGCCCCGGAAATCCGGGGCTTTTTGCGTTCTGGAGGTCAAGCGTGGCGGCGGGTTGAGGCGGGACTGCTCAGGCACTTTTGGCGAGAAGTGCCTGAAGTGTCTGCCAAAAACTTCTCACGCTGTTGAGCTCTTGACATGTCTGTGGTGACCACGCTGGAGCGGCTTCGCGAGGTCGCGCTCGACCGGTACGGGTTCGTCACGACCGCGCAGGGGGGTCGACGAAGGCGTCTCGCATGCGGAGCTGTCGATGATGGTCTCGCGCGGCCGGCTCGCCCGCGTGGCCCACGGCGTCTACCGGATACCCTAGGTGGCCGAGACCGCGTTCGACCAGTACCAGCTAGCCGTGCTATGGACGGGCGTGCCTGAGGCATGACACCGCGCTGGACGTGTGGGACATCAGCGACATCAATCCGCATCGCGTCCACGTGGCCGTGGCTCGCCGTCGCCGGATTCGACGGTCCGGGGGAGAGGTCTTCGTCGTCCACCGCGAGGATCTGAAGCCGGAGCAGATCACGTGATGGGAAGGGATCCGGACCATGACGGTCCCGACCGCGGTCGAGCAGTGCATCGTCGCGGGCGTGCGGGCCTCGTTGATCCGGCAGGCGCTCAACAGCGCCGGTCGTACCAGTCTGCTGCCAGCATTTGACCCTGTGAACGGTAGGGCCGGGGTCTACTGGCCAGGCAGCTCCAACGCGTCAATGATGCGATCGGCGGGAATCCCGCAGTTGCCGCCTGCGACGAGCGGCAACTGCACAAGCGCCATGTTGTTCACGCGGGCACTCCGGATCGCTTCGTTGATCTCGTAGATCGAGGACTTCACTTCCGCGACTTGGACGCTCTCCCGGATGTCGCCCGCGTCGGTTGCGGAATACCCCCGGAACCGTAGCTCGGTCTTATCAGCTGATTCCTCTCCGGACATGCTCACAATAATGTCACCCACACCGGCGGCTCAGCCGGCCGCTCTCGGCCGGCACGATCGACATCCTCTGCTCGACCCTCGAGCTGGCCGTCGAGTACAGCCACATCCCGTCGAGCCCGGCCGCAGGCTGCAGGCGCCGACTCAAGGTGAGCGCGAAGCGACCGGTGCACCTAGACAGCGTCCATCCGATGTAGCACTGTGCGACGCCGCGATCGAGCTGGACGAGCACCCCAACCGGACGATCTGTGACCGTCGCAGGCCTTCTGCTCGCCGGGCCGCGTGCACATGCGCACAGGGGCGTTCTCTGGCGCGACATCGACCTTGGCAACGGTCGGATGGAGATCGGGCGGTCCAAGACCGACGGGGGCCTGCGGGAGATCCACATACTGCCGCTGCTGCGCCGCGAACTGAGCGCTCTTGCCGTCGTAGTGGCGCGCGGGCTCGGACTGTACGGTGTCACGGAATGAGTGGATCGTCGGTCTTCAGGGGAACGCGGCCGCAGCACATTGCCCGGGTGGTTTTCCTCCTCCGCTATTGCGGTCTTGACCCCGGGGACGGCGCCCCCGGGGGCGCCGTCACCGAGATGCGGTCCGGGCAGCGTCTTCAGGCCTGCGACTTTTGGATGCGCAACCCGGACTACCTAGCCGATGCACTGGTCGACGATTACGAAGCTGGCGAGCGGCCTGACGGGATCACGTTGGCGCAGAGGATCCTTGACGATCGGGAGCCTCAACTTCGCCGCCTTCCTATGACCAAATGGCGGTTCGGCGCCTATGAGGAGCTTTCCGATGTGCTGGCTCCGTTGCTTCTCTACGGGCTTGTCGAGCATCGGCCGGTCGTCCGTGGCGGCCACTCCATCGGGGAGCACGACTACTGGCTGATGCCGGAGGGCGTCGAATTCACGAACGCGCTGCTTGAAGCTGATCGTAGCCTGTTCGGTTGGTATGTCGACCGGGCACGGCTTATCGCCACGGTTGCCAAGGACACCGGAGGATCAGCGCTTAAAGCACGCCAGTATGGACGGATCGAGTATGCGAGCACGCCGGGCATGGCGCTGATCCCGTCGATCACCGACGCGGTGCGAGTACGCCTCGTGCGGACGGAAGCGAGCGCGGCATGAGTTCATTCATCGATGCTGTCGCCGAGCGGACGCAGCTGAAGCCGGAACTTGCGCGCCAGATTCTTGAGGCGCGAGGCATAGTTCTTCAGCCTCAAGCCGCCGCGCCAGCCGCGCTACAGCTCGAGCGGCTGGCATTCAACGGAACGAAGCGGCTCGCGGGCCAAGACCCAGAGCCTATCGCCGTGCATCACGAGTTCGAGGCCGGTCTCACGGCAGTTACGTCCACAAAGAACCTCATGGGCAAGAGCAGCGTCCTCTGGCTCATCCGGTGGGGCCTCACCGGCCGCCGCCCCAGCGACTTGGCCGACGACGTGCGTCGTTGGCTCGACGAGGTGTCCCTCGAGGGCACGGTTGGCACCGAGCACTTCTCGGTGCACTGGCAGATCAAGGACGGTGCGTCCGCCGAAGGGTCGCTCACGGTGGGCGACACCACGGCAACCTTCGACACGCCAGAGGGCTTCGAGGAGACGATGGCGGCATTCATGCTCGATCGCCTTCGTCTCTCGGCTACCCCTTGGTGGAAGAGGCAGCGGGAAGGTCACGACGACGAGGGCACAGTCAGCCTCCACGGTTGGCGGGTCTGCTGCACCAGTGGGTGACATCTGATCTGTGGTGCCCCGCAAGGGGCAC
>JADMKN010000263.1 GCA_015478825.1 Patulibacter sp.
GCCGGCGTCGAGCCGGCGACCTCGCCGTAACCGGAGGCGATCTCCTCGGGCGAGGGCTGACGGCCGAGCGACTGGACGAGCTGGCGCTCGACGTGGACGACCTTGTTCAGCTTCTCGACCATGTGGACCGGGATCCGGATCGTCCGGCCCTTGTCGGCGATCGCGCGCGTGACGGCCTGGCGAATCCACCAGGTCGCGTACGTGGAGAACTTGTAGCCGCGGCGGTAGTCGAACTTCTCGACGGCGCGGATCAGGCCGAGCGAGCCTTCCTGGATCAGGTCGAGGAAGCTCAGGCCACGGCCGAGGTAGGCCTTGGCGATCGAGACGACCAGGCGCAGGTTGGCCTCGATCATCTGCTGCTTGGCCTGCATGTCGCCGCGCTCGATGCGCTTGGCGAGGGTGACTTCCTGATCCGCCGTGAGCAGGGCGACCCGGCCGATCGAGCGGAGGTACATCCGCAGCGAGTCGAGGCTGGGCTCGACGGTGAGGTCGATCTGCGGGCGGGCCTTGGCGGCGCCGTCGCGCTCCTTGCGGGACGAGGTGTGCTCGAGCCGCTCCGCCTCGCGGGCGGCGCGGTCGGTGGCGTCCCCGCCGTGGAGGACGTCGACGCCGACCTCCTCCAGGTGGCTGTGGAACACGCGAAGTTGTTCCTTGGTGACCTCTGCTTCCTCCAGCGAGGCCGCGATGTGCTCGACGGTGAGGTAGCCACGCTCCTGGCCCTCCGCGATGAGTGCTCGCAACTCGTCGATCTCGGTGATCGGCGTCTCGTCGGCCAATAGTGCCCGGTTGTTGCTCACGTCAGAACCTTCCTTCGTCGGTTCTACGCCGTTCGGCGTATCCGACGGCGTGGATCACGTTTGTCACCGCTCCGACGGCGTGTCCTGCGTGGTCTCGAACGTCCCGAAAGGGCCATTTCGTCGCCGCGAAAGACGCGTTGTCGTCCTCGCAAGGAATAGCACAAGGTTCCGCGTCAAGCGCCGCGAGGGTGACACTGGTCACAGAAGCCCTGCTAGCGACGGGATGGCTCGCGGGCCAATGCGAGCGCGTACCCGGGCGGCGGCGTGGCGAAACCGCGCCGGGGCGTACCGTATGAGGGACCGGCGACCAGGTCGTGCGTTGCGACCGGCCCCGAAGAACTGCGAGCGAGATTCATGACGACGACCCGATTCGCCCTCGATGTCCAGAGCCTCCAGCCGGCCGTCCGCGTGGCGCTGTCGCGCGTGGGGGTGGAGAACGTCGAGAAGGTGATCCGCGTCGGGCTGCCCGGCGCCGAGGTGCCGTACCTGGCGAGCTTCCGCACCGAGGTCGACCTCGGACCGGCGCAGAAGGGCGCCCACATGTCGCGCTTCGAGGAGGTCGTCAACGAGGTGATCGGGGACCTGGTCGTCGGCGACGACGCGCGGGGCGCGCTGCGGGCCGAGGACGTCGCGCGCCGGGTCGCCGTCGCGATCCGGGAGCGCCAGGACGCCCGGCGGGCCGAGGTCCACGTGACCGCCCGCTACCCGGAGGAGCGCGACGCGCCGGTCTCGGGCATCCGCACCCAGGAGATCTTCACGCTGCACGGGATCGCCGTCGCGACCGAGACCGAGACCCGCACGATCACCGGCGTCACGGCCCAGGGGATGACCGCGTGCCCGTGCGCGCAGGAGCACCTGCGCGAGTCGTCCGCCGAGCGCCTGTCGGCGGCCGGCTTCGACGAGCAGCAGATCGTGACGATCCTCGAGGCCGTGCCCGTGGCCACCCACAACCAGCGCGGGCTGGGCACCGTCTACCTGGGCCGCGTGGACGGGCCCGCGAGCGACCGGCCGGTCGACGTCGACGCGCTCGACCTGGTCCGGCTGGTCGAGTCGTCGATGAGCTCGGAGATCTTCGAGCTGATGAAGCGCTCCGACGAGGGCAGCGTGGTCGAGCGCGCCCACCGCAACCCGCGGTTCGTCGAGGACTGTGTCCGCGAGATGATCCGGCAGCTCGCCGAGCAGTACGGGGGCCTGCCCGACGACGCGTTCTTCCTGGCCCGCCAGCAGAACCTCGAGACGATCCACCAGCACGACGTGATCGCCGAGCGCTTCGGGACCCTGGGCGAGCTGCGGCTCGAGCTGACGGGCGACGAACAGCCCGCGCGGCAGACGTCGCTGCGCGAGTGGCTGGACGGGGCGGGACACTGAGGCCCGCCCCCGCCGGGATCAGCCGGCGGGGGTGGCGCGCCGCATCGTGCGTCGCAGCCCCGCGAAGTAGTCGGCGCCGCTGTAGAGCGTGATCGCGACCATCGCGTAGACGAGCAGGTCGAGCCAGAGCGGCGCCGGCGCGATCAGGATCAGCAGGAAGATCACCAGGAGCTGGACGACGGTCTTGACCTTGCCGAGCCAGGCGGCGGCGATCACCTCGCCGTGCTGCGCCGCGACCACCCGGGTCAGCGTGACCGCCAGCTCGCGACCGATCACGACCACCGCGACCCAGGCCGCGACCCGGTCCAGCGCGACCAGCGTGACCAGCGCGGCGAGCACCAGCAGCTTGTCGGCGATCGGATCGGCGAGCTTGCCGAAGTCCGACACCAGCTCGGAGCGCCGGGCGAGCCAGCCGTCGACGAAGTCGGTGACCGACGCCAGCCAGAAGACGAACGCCGCGACGACGTCCCAGGTCGTGGTCTTCTGGAGCAGCGCGAAGACCATCAGCGGCACCAGCAGGATGCGCGCCACGGTCAGCACGTTCGGCAGATTGGCCGGCACCCGCGGGAGTATCGCGCGTGCCGGCCTGCTCTGCTTCACCGCCTCAGGGCTTGAGGCGACGGCCGGTGCGGAACAGATAGGCGCACCACGCGCTGAGCGCGATCGCGAGCGCGAGGATCACGCCGAGCGAGATCCAGATCGAGACGTCCGCCTCGCCGACGAAGCCGAAGCGGAACGCCTGGACGAGGTAGAAGATCGGATTCACGTGGCTGACCGCCTGCCAGGCGTCCGGCAGCCGCTCGACCGAGTAGAAGATCCCGCCGAGGAAGCTGAGCGGCAGGATCACCAGCGACGTCACGAACGCCATGAAGTCCCACGACTTGGCGTAGACCCCGACGATCACGCCGAGCTGCGCGAACGCGACCAGCACCAGTGCGGTCGCGAGCGCCAGCACCAGCGGACGCTCGATCGAGATCCCGGTCAGCAGCATCGCGCAGATCACCAGCAGGATCCCGGTCAGCAGACCGCGGAGCATCCCGCCGATCGCCAGGCCGATGTTGACCTCCCACCAGCGCAACGGGCTGGAGAGCACGTCGTTGAGGAAGCGGTCGCTACGGGCCTGGAACAGCGTCGAGGAGTTGTTCGAGAAGGCGGCGGTCAGGACCGCCTGGACGACGAGGCCCGGAACGATGAACTGCTTGTACGGCACGCCGCCGACGTCGGCGATCTGGTCACCCAGGGCGACGCCGAAGACGACGATGAACAGCAGCGACGAGATCACCGGGGCGAGCAGCGTCTGCATCCAGAGCTTGAGGAAGCGGACGATCTCGCGCTCGCAGAGCCAGACCAGGCCGCGGCGCTGCTCGACGAACGGCGCATCGTAGGCGGGCGGCGGCTCGATCGCCGCGGAGTCGGTCACCGTGCTCACGCCGCCACCTCCGCCGCGAGGTCGCGTTCGGACGCGCCGGCCTCGGCCATCGCCCGCAGGTAGACGCCGGCGATGTCCGGCGCGTCGTACTGCGCCCGCAGGCCGTCGGCGGTGTCGCGGGCGATGATCTGCCCGCCGCGGATCAGGGCGATCTCCTCGCAGAGCGCCTCGGCCTCTTCGAGGTAGTGCGTGGTCAGCAGCACCGTGGTGCCGACCTGGTGCAGCCGCCGCGTGTACTCCCACAGCTCGGACCGCAGCTCGACGTCCACGCCGGCCGTCGGCTCGTCGAGGATCAGCAGCCGCGGGTGGTGCATCAGCGCCCGGGCGAACAGCAGCCGGCGGCGCATCCCGCCCGACAGCGCGGGCGGGCGGACCTTCGCCTTGGCCGACAGGTCGAAGACGTCCATCAGCTCGTTGGCGCGGCGGCGCGCGTCGCGGCGGCCCATCCCGAAGTAGCCGGCGTGGTAGATCAGCACCTCGTCGACGTTCATGAAGCGGTCGAGGTTGATGTCCTGCTCGGCCAGGCCGATCAGCCGGCGGGCCTCGCGGCTCTCGTGGTCGTGGCCGAAGACCTCGATCCGCCCCGCGGTCGGGCGCACGAGGTTCGACACGGCGCCGATCAGCGTGGTCTTGCCCGCCCCGTTGGGGCCGAGCAGACCGAAGAAGGCGCCGTCGGGGATCTCCAGGTCGAGCTGCTCCACGGCGGTGAACCCGCCGGCGTAGGTCTTGGTGAAGCCCCGGACCGAGAGCGCGGCGACCCGCGGGGCTCCGGCCGACCCAATTCCCGACCCGGAAGGGGGACTCATTGCGTCGTCAAGCACATCTGCGCACTGTACGGGACGCGATCCCGAGGCCGCCCGCAAGCCGTTCGACGGCCGGAGCCCGCGTCGCGACGGCCCCCGGAGGGTCGTCGCGGCCGTCCACGCGCCGCGCACAGACCGCTCCGGCGGGCTCGCACGACCGGCGCGCTAGGGTTGGCGCATGCCTCTGGTTCCTACCGTCGTTGAGCGCACCGCGCGGGGCGAGCGCGAGTACGACATCTTCAGCCGCCTCCTCAACGAGCGGATCATCTTCCTGGGTCAGCAGATCGACGACCAGATCGGCAATCTCGTCGTTGCGCAGCTCCTCCACCTGGCGAGCGACGACGAGGACAAGGACATCTCGATCTACATCAACTCGCCGGGCGGGTCGGTGACGGCGGGGCTGGCGATCCTCGACACGATGAAGTTCGTCAAGCCCGACGTGCGCACGATCTGCTGCGGGATCGCGATGTCGGCCGGGTCGCTGCTGCTGGCCGGGGGCACGAAGGGCAAGCGGTTCTCGCTGCCCAACAGCCGGATCCTCACCCACCAGCCGTCGGTCAGCGGGTTCGAGGGCCAGGCGACGGACATCGAGATCCACGCGCGGGAGCTGCTGAAGACGCGCAAGCGGCTGAACGGGATCTACGTCGACCTGACCGGTCAGCCGCTCGAGGTGATCGAGCGCGACATGGAGCGCGACCGCTTCTTCAGCCCGGACGAGGCCCGCGAGTACGGTCTGATCGACCAGGTCCTCGGCACGTCGCTGCCGGATCTCACACCGAAGAAGGATTAAGGACCCGCCCGCCCCCCGCCCACCCGAGGGATCCGTGTCGCGTTGGCTCTCCGGGCAGCTCCTGGTTGCCTCTCCGACGATCGGCGACCCCAGCTTCTCCCGCGCGGTGGTGCTGATCGTCGACCACGATCGCGACGGCGCCCTCGGCGTCGTCCTGAACCGGCCGACCGACACCACCGTGCAGGATGCGGTGCCGGAGATGGCCACCTTGTTCGCTGACGACGACGTCGTCCACGACGGCGGTCCGGTCCAGCCGGACGCGCTGCTGACGATGGCGGAGTTCCGCGATCCCGCCGACGCGGCGCTGCTGGTGCTCGGGCGGATCGGGATGGTGCGCGGCGACCACGACCCGCACGAGCCGAACGTCGAGCGCGCGCGGGCCTACGCGGGCTACGCCGGCTGGGCGCCGAAGCAGCTCGACGAGGAGCGGGCCAGCGGCGACTGGATCGTGACGGCGGCCCGGCCGGACGACCTGTTCCGCGAGGACGCGGGCGACCTCTGGTCGATCGTGCTGGAGCGACTCGGCGGCCCGTACGCGTCGCTGGCGCGCCGCCCCGCCGACCCGTCGGTCAACTAGCGCCGGTCCCGCCCGTGCACGGCGGGCTATCCGGCGTCCGGCTCGGCGTCCTGCTCGGGATCGTGGACGGCGGCCCCGTCGCTGACCGCCTTCGGCTTCGGGATCCGGGCCGCGAACGCGTCGCGGCGCGTGCGCAGCGGGCCGGCGATCGCGCCGAGCGTGGCGCGCTCGCGCTGGCCCAGCTCGCGGTAGGCCTCGCGCAGCTCGTCGAGCAGCCGGTCGGCGTCGTCGAGGGCCTCCCGCGCCGTGCTCCAGGCCTGTTCCTCGACGGCGTCCTCGCCGCGCCCGATCGCCTCGGACACGTCAGCGAGCTGCTCCAGCGGCACGTCCATGGCCGGGAGCGTACGACGCTTCCGAACGATTAGCCTTCCCGGCATGGCTCGACGCACGATCGGATCGCTGGCCGCGGTCGTCCTGACGACGGTGATCGTCGGCTGCGGCGGCAGCGAGGAGAGCGATCTCGCCGACGCGACGAACCGGACCTGCGAGGCCGTCACGGCGGCGGCGAAGACGCTGACCACCGAGCTGGTCCGCGGGCCGGGCGACGACGAGGCCGCCGCGGTCAAGACCGCGATCGAGCGCTACGTCGGCACGGTCAGCGCGTCCGCCGATCAGCTCCAGGCCGCGAAGCCGACCAAGGCCGAGCGCACGTTCCAGCAGCAGGCGGTGACCCGCCTGCGGGCGCACGCTGACGAGCTGCGCGCGGCGGTGACCGGCAGCCAGGACGGTGGCGTGTCCCGGGCCGACGCGCTGAAGCGCCTGGCCGCGTCCGAGAGTGCGGCCACGCCGATGGTCCCCCCGGGGGTGCTCGACGGCGCGCCCGCGTGCGCCGAGGGCTCCGCCCGATGATCGGCGGCCGTCGAGGGCTGACCGTCGTCCTCTGCGTCGCCGGACTGGGCGTCGCGGGTTGTGGCTCGGCGGCGCCGGACGAGCGCTACGCCGAGGGCTGGGACGCCGTCTGCCAGGATGTCCGGGGTGGCCTGCAGCAGTTCCGCACCGACCTGGTAACCGCCGCGCGGGCCGCGCCGGACGCCGGAGAGGACGCCGCCGAGCAGTCGGTGCCGGCCGCCGACGCCGCCGACGTGCTGGAGCGCCCCGCGCAGCGGCTGGAGCGCAGCCTACGGGCGCCGTTGGAGGCGGCTCGCGAGCTGGAACCGCCGGAACGCTGGCGGACGTGGCACGCCGGGGCGGTCGAGCGGTTCGCGACCCAGGTCGACGTGGTCAGGGCCGGGGTTCAGCGCGTGTCGGCGGGAGACGCGGAGGCGCTGTCGGCCCTCGCGATCGGCGGCTTCGGCCCCGCGTCGATCGCGGCGCCCCAGGAGCTGCGGGACCAGACGCCGACCTGCGTCGCGTTGCGCTAGCCGCGCGGGTCCCAGACCGCGTCGCCGACGAAGACCGGCTCCGGCCGCAGCGCGACGCCGAAGGCCTGCTCGACCCCGTCGGCGACCTCGTGGGCGAGCGCCAGCAGGTCGCGGGTGGCCCCGCCGCGGTTGGTCAACGCGAGCGTGTGCTTGCTGGAGAGCGCCGCTCCGGGCCGGGCGTGGCCGCGCGCGAAGCCGGCGCGCTCGATCAGCCAGGCGGCCGAGGTCTTGGCCCGGCCGTCGGGCTGCGGGTACTCCGGCGCGACGACGTCCGGCCCGAGCCGCTCGGCGACCCGCGCGCGGAACCGGTCGAGGTCGGCGGCGGCGACGATCGGGTTGGTGAAGAACGAGCCGGCCGAGCGCGTGTCGGGGTCGTCGGGGTCGATCACCATGCCCTTGCCGCGGCGGAGTCGTAGGACCTCGCGACGGACCAGCGCCGTGGTGGCCGGCCCGTCGGCCTGCTCGACGGCGCGGGCCAGCTCGCCGTAGCGCAGCGGCTGGGCCTGCTCGGTGCGCTGGAGGCGGAAGGTCACCGACAGCACGACGTAGCGCCCGTGGCCCTTGAAGACACTGGTCCGGTAGGCGAATCCGCACTCGGCGGCGTCCCAGTCGCGGGTCTCCCCCGTGTCGCGGTCGTGGACGCGGACGGCGACGATCGCGTCGGCGACCTCCTGGCCGTAGGCCCCGACGTTCTGGATCGGCGTCGCGCCGGTGGTGCCCGGGATCCCGGACAGACATTCGAGTCCGCTCAACCCGTGGGCAACGCTGGCGGCGACGACGGCGTCCCACGGCTCGCCGGCGGCGACCGTGCGGAGGACGTGGTCCTCGTCGTCGGAACGGTCGGTGGTCCCGGTGGTCCGGAGGACGATCGTGTCGCCGGCGATCGGGCCGTCGCCGATCACCAGGTTGCTGCCCCCCGCAAGCAGCAGCGTCGGCCGCCCGGCCGCGTCGGCCTCGGCCAGTGCCGTGATCAGCGTGTCGTCGTCCTCGACGACGACCACCCGCTCCGCCGCCCCGCCGAGACCGAGCGTGGTCAGGGGGCCGAGCGGAACGTCGGTGCCGGGGGAAACCGGCGGGAGACCGGGGACGGGGGCGTCAGTCATGCGCCCCAATCATCCCTAAGGACTACGGAACTCGAATTCCCGAGATCGTCCTCGCCATGACGAGCTGCTGGATCTCGCTGGTGCCCTCGAAGATCGTCATGATCTTGGCGTCGCGGTGGAACCGCTCGACCGGGTACTCGCGGGTGTAGCCGTTGCCGCCGAGGATCTGGATCGCTTCCTCGGTGATCCGCACGCCGGCCTCGGAGGCCTTGTACTTGGCCATCGAGCCCTCGGCGTTGGGGAACTCCGGGGTCTGGCCGCGGAGGGTCGCGGCGCCGAGCCACGAGGCGCGCTGGACGAGCAGGCGCGAGGCGTCGAGCTCGGTCTTCATGTTGGCGAGCTTGAACGCGATCGCCTGGTTCTCGATGATCTTGCGGCCGAACTGCTCGCGCTCCTTGGCGTAGTCGAGCGCGTAGTCGTAGGCGGCGCGGGCGACGCCGACGGCCATCGCGCCGACGGCGGGGCGCGAGGCCTCGAAGGTCGCCATCGAGGCGTTGCCGTGGGCGGACTTGCCCTCACGCGCCTTGGCGAGGCGGGCGTCGAGCTTGTCCTTGCCGCCGAGCAGGTAGCTGCCGGGGACGCGGGCGTCGTCGAGGTTGACGTCGGCGGTGTGCGAGGCGCGGATGCCGTGCTTCTTGACCTTGGCGCCCTGCGAGATGCCCTTGACCTCGGACATCGGGACGATGAAGGCGGCGTGGCCGCGGCTGCCGAGGCTGGGGTCGACGGTGGCGATCACGACGTGGACGTCGGAGATGCCGCCGTTGGTCGCCCACGACTTCTGGCCGTTGATGACCCACTCGTCGGTGGCCTCGTCGTAGCGGGCCGTGGTGCGGACGTTGGAGACGTCGGAGCCAGCGTTGGGCTCGGACGAGCAGAAGGCGGCGACCTTGGGGTCGGCCGGGGTGCCGTAGCAGCGGGGCAGCCACTCGGAGATCTGCTCCTGGGTGCCCTGGCCGAAGATCGCGGAGACGGCGAGGTTGGTGCCCTGGAGCGCCATGCCGATGCCGGCGTCACCCCAGAAGATCTCCTCGAGGATGACCGGCGTGAGCTGCCCGGTCGGGTCGAGGAACATCGAGACCGTGCTCTCGAGACCGTAGAGGCCGATCTCCGCGGCCTCCTTGACGATCTCCCAGGGGAACTCCTCGCGCTCGTCCCACTCGTGGCCGGCGGGGCGGATCGTCTTCTCGGAGAACTCGTGGACCCAGTCGCGCAGGGTCTGCTGCTCCTCGTTCAGCTCGAGCGAGAACGTTTGCCATTCCGGCTTCATGCGCTCCTGCGCAATCTCGCCCGCGATGGTCATGAAGTCGGAGGTGGTGCTCATGGCAGTGGTCCTCGGAGAGGGAAGGAAGCAGGACGTACGGTCAGGCCGTACGGCGCGTGCGCGCAGTGTAGCTCGGGTTCGAGCACGAACGCAACCGCGAGTAGGAATACTCTACGACAGGCTCGGTTCGCGCGCACGACGGATCGGGGCGCGTGGCGCGTCGGGTCGGTACGACCGGGCGGATCGCTACGGTGCGGGCGCGCCGATTCCCGAGCAGGGAGCCCGGACGACGCCGAGGGGCCCGACCTCGTTACCCTAGGTCGGATCGTTTTCGTCGGAGTTGGAAGCTAGGAGGCCCAATGGGTCGTTACACCGGGCCGGTCGAAAGGCTCTCGCGTCGCGAGGGCGTCGACCTGGAATTGAAGGGCGCTCGTCGCCTCGCAGGCAAGGGCGCGCTCGAGCGCCGCGGCGCGCTGCCCCCCGGGCAGCACGGTGGCGGACGCCGGGTGAAGACCTCGGTCTACGCCCAGCAGCTGCGTGAGAAGCAGCGCGCCAAGCGCTACTACGGCCTGCGCGAGAAGCAGTTCCGTCGCCTGCTGGCCGAGGCCGGCAAGCGCAACGAGGCCGGCACCGTCCACGGCGAGCGGCTGCTGCAGCTGCTCGAGCTCCGCGTCGACAACGTGCTGGTCCGCCTGGGCTTCGCCTCGACGCGGGCGCAGGCGCGGCAGTTCGTCTCGCACGGCCACGTGCTGGTCAACGGCCAGCGCCACACGGTCGCGTCGGCCCGCCTGAAGCCGGGCGACGTCGTGACGGTCAAGGACGGCAGCCCCGTCCGCTCGATCGCCACCGAGTCGACCGAGCTGATCGCCGTCGTTCCGGCGTGGCTCGAGGCCGACCACGACGGCCTCTCCGGCCGCGTGCTGCGCCTGCCCGAGCGCCACGAGATCCAGGTGCCGATCACCGAGCACCTGATCATCGAGCTCGCGGGCCGCGGCTAAGCAGTTCCCGCTCGGCGCCTGCGGGCGCCGGCTCCGACGATCTCTCCCCCGTCCGCTTCCGTCCTCTCGGGGCGGGCGGAGGATCGACGAACGTCGCACACCACCGGGAAGACGATCCGTGCATCGCACGTGGTGACGTCGTACCCGCCGCTGCGATTCGGCCGTGGATCGCGTAGCGTTGGTCGGGCATGAGCGATTCCGATCCGACCCCGACCCACGAGCCCTCCGTGCCGCTGCATCTCGATCAGCTGCTGGAGCAGCGCTCGATCGCCGCTGGGCTCGAGGCCCTCGCGCGCCGCAACGCCCACCACCTGGCCGACATGGACGACACGGAGCGCGAGGACGCTCGTCGCCTGTGGTCCGAGATGGTGGCCGAGATCCTCGGAGCGGTTCGCGACACCCTCGGTGGCGCGGTCCAGCAGGACGGTCCCGGCCGCGCCGTGATCATCCTCTCGG
>JADMKN010000264.1 GCA_015478825.1 Patulibacter sp.
CCGCTGCCGGAACCCTCCGAGCTGACGGAGCCGTTCTGGGCCGCCGCGCGCGAGCGCCGGCTCGTGCGGCCCTGCTGCAACGCCTGCGGTGCCAGCTTCTTCACCCCGCAGATCGCCTGCCCGCGCTGCCTGTCGACCGACTGGGCGTACCGCGAGAGCGGCGGACGCGGGACGGTCTACAGCGCGACGGTGGTCCACCGCGCGCCGTACCCGGGCTTCACCAGTCCGTACCACGTCGCGATCGTCGATCTGGACGAGGGCTGGTCGATGCTCACCAACATCATCGACACCGGAGACGGCGACGCCGGCGCGCGGGCCGTCCCGATCGGCGCCCGTGTGGCCGTCGACTGGCTGCCGCTCGACGAGCGGATCGTGCTCCCGGTGTTCCGCACCATCGAAGACGAGGTATCAGCATGAACGTCGGCATCGCGATCCAGAACACGGCGCGCCGCGCCCCCGACGCCGCCGCGGTGATCGAGGCCGGCCGCACGCTGACCTACGCGCAGCTCGACGAGCGCAGCAACCGCCTGGCCGACGCGCTGGTCCGGTCGTTCGGCGTGGGCCGCGGTGACCGCGTGGCGCTGCTGACGCCCAACCGCACGGCGATCGTCGAGGTGATGGCCGCCTGCGCCAAGCTCGGCGCGGTCTACTGCGGGCTGAACTTCCGGCTCGGCGAGGAGGAGTACGACGCGATTCTCGAGAACGCCGCCGCGACGGTGATCGTCTGCGGCGACGAGCACCGCGAGCTCGCCGCCCGGCTCGGCGAGCGTCACGGCGCGCCGGTGCTGGACATCGACGGCGCGGGCGACGACGGCTACGAGGCGCGGATCGCCGCGGCGGCGAACGTCACGCCGAAGACGATCCACGAGGTCCGCTCCGACGACCTGTTCTGCCTGGTCTACACCAGCGGCACCACCGGCCGCCCGAAGGGCGTGCTGTTCGACGTCGGCTCGGTGGTCCAGCACGCGACGGTCGCGCTGCACGAGTTCGAGCTGGACGCGAACGCGCGCTGGCTGGTCGCGCTGCCGCACAACTCGAGCGTGCAGATCACCTTCGTGCCGCTGCTGATGGTCGGCGGCACGGTGATCTTCGACGAGTCGCGCGGGTTCGACGGCCAGCGCTTCGCCGCCACGGTCCGCGAGCACGGCGCGACGCACACGTACCTGGTGCCGACGATGCTGTTCCGGCTGCTCGAGGCGGGCGTCGGACCCGACGACATCCCGACCCTGCAGACGATCGGCTACGGCGCGGCGCCCTGCCCGCCCGACCGGATCAAGCAGCTCGTCGAGCGGTTCGGGCCGCGGTTCACCCAGCTCTACGGGATGGCCGAAATCGCCTCGATCGGCACGATGCTGCGGAAGGAGGACCACGCCCGCGCGGTCGCGGGCGAGGACCACATCTTCGCGTCGTGCGGCCGTCCGTCGTGCGTGATGGACGTGCGCGTGGTCGACGACGCCGGCAACGACGTGCCCGACGGCGAGCGCGGCGAGGTGATCTTCGGCAGCCCGCACACGATGCTCGAGTACTACCGCGACGAGCAGCGGACCGCCGAGGCGCTGATCGACGGCTGGATGCACTCCGGCGACATCGGCACGCGCGACGCCGACGGCTACATCTACATCGTCGACCGCAAGAAGGACCTGATCATCCGCGGCGGCTTCAACATCGTGCCGTCCGAGGTCGAGAACGTGCTCTACGCGCACCCGGCGGTGCTCGAGGTCGCGGTCGTCGGCACCCCGGACCCCGAGTGGGGCGAGGCGCTGGCCGCCGGCGTGGCGCTGAAGGACGGTGCGAGCGCCGACGAGGCCGAGCTGCAGGCGTGGTGCCGCGAACACGGCCTGCCCAGCGTGAAGGTCCCCGAGCGGGTGATGTTCTTCCCGACCCTGCCCAAGAACGCCGTCGGCAAGCTCGCCAAGCGCGACGTCCGCGACGTGCTGATCGGCAGCGCGCCGGCATGAGCCCCGGACGGTCCGCCCGCCTCTCGCGGGGTTGCGGGGGCGGTGGGCGGGGACCCCTTTCCGGCGTCGCGATCGTCGGCGTCGGGATGACCGAGCAGGCGCGCCAGCTCGACACCACGTCGATGGCGGCGAGCCTCGAGGCGGCGAAGCTGGCGATCGCCGACGCGGGGATCGAGAAGGACGAGATCGACGGGATCGCCGCGCGCTGGACCGGACCGGGCGGGACGACGTTCGAGCCGGGATCGGCCGACTGGGCGACCCTGCTGGGGATCCACATCGACTGGATCGGCGACTCGTACCCGCAGGGCGTCCCGGCGGTGCTCGACGCCGCTGCGGCGATCAGCGCGGGGATCTGCGAGACGGTGCTGATCACCGGCGGTCAGGCCGGCGTGATGGCCGCCGAGGCCGGCAAGGTCGCGTCCTACACCCGGCCGGCCAACGAGTTTGTCGAGCCCTACGGCTCGTTCACGGCGACCCAGTTCGCGCTCGTCGCGCAGCGCTACCTGCACCGGTTCCCCGAGGCGCGGCAGGCGATGGCCGAGGTCGCGGCGACGATCCGCAACACCGGGTCGCGCAACCCCGACGCGGTGATGGCCGGCCGCGGGCCGTTCACCGCGCAGGACGTGCTCGACGCGCCGATGGTCGTCGATCCGTTCACGCGGCTCGACCTCTGCCTGGCCAACGAGGGCGCCGCGGCGCTGATCCTGACCACGGTCGAGCGGGCGCGCGCGTTGCGTCCCGACCCGGCGGTCGTGCTCGGTGGCGGGATGGAGTGGATGCGTCAGCAGTACGTCGATCCGCCGCGCTACGACGAGGTCCGGTCGATCGGCGCCCGGGCGGCGAAGCGCGCGTTCGGGATGTGCGGCCTGGGGCCCGAGGACGTCGACGCGTTCCAGTTCTACGACGTCAACTCGTACGAGGTGCTGCGCCAGTTCGAGGTCGTCGGGCTGTGCGACGAGGGTGAGGCCGGCGACCTGGTGCGCGAACGCGGGATCGGGACCGACGGCGGCCTGCCGACCTGCACCGACGGCGGGATCATGTCGTTCAGCCACATCGGCTGGGGCGCGCCGACGCTGAAGATCATCGAGGGCGTGCGGCAGATCCGCGGGCAGGCCGGGGACCGTCAGGTCGAGGGCGCCGAGGTCGTCCTCGCGGCGGGCGCCGGGGCGGGCGCGCAGTACCACAACCTGGTGCTGCTCGGCGCGGATCGCTGAGTACTCGGCGGGCCGTCGAACGCCCGCGACGAAGACCATCCGCCGAGCGCGGGACGTATGCGGGGCCCGAACGGGCCCCGTTCGCGTTGTTGCGCCGTCGTCCGGCTTGTCGCGCATTTGCAGGCATTTCAGGCGTTTCGGCCGACTTGTGTGACGGCCAGCACAAAAAATTCCCCACGGTCCGGTTCATGTGGATAACTATTACGACGAATCGACCAGATAGCTCGTCCCAGGGCGAGCAGACGAAGCGAGGTTCTCGTGTCCGTAGCCACGTCGGAAGCCCCCGACATCTTCTCCGCCGAGTTCGCGGCCGATCCACATCCTGTGTACCAGCGGATGCGCGACGAGTTCCCGGTGTACTTCCACGAGGGATCGAAGAGCTGGCTCGTCAGCCGCCACGAGGACATCTCGCGGATCCTCCGCGACAAGGTGATCACCAACGAGAACTACTCGTGGCAGATCGCCCCGGTCCACGGCCACACGATCATCAACATGGAGGGCAAGGAGCACTCGCTCCACCGCCGTCTGCTCACGCCGTTCTTCCACCGCGGCGGGCTCGAGAGCTTCAAGCCGTCGATCGGCGGCGTCGCCGAGGAGCTGCTCGCCGGACCGCTCGCCCGCGAGCAGGCGGCGATCGACGCGGGCGCCAGGACCCGCGGGCGGATCGACCTCGAGCGCGAGTTCTTCCGGCTGCTGCCGATCAGCGTGATCGCGCGGATGCTCGACCTGCCGAAGGAGCGCCTGGCCGACTTCGAGCGCTGGTACACGGGGATCATGGAGTTCATCGGCAACCTCGCCGACCTGCCGGGACCCAAGGAGCGGGGCCTGCGGGCGAAGGACGAGATGACGGAGTACTTCCTGCCGCTGATCGCCGAGCGCCGCGGCGGCGACGGGACCGACCTGATCACCCTGATGTGCAACGCCGACGTCAACGGCGAGAGCCTGACCGACGAGGAGGTCCGGGCGTTCATCAGCCTGATGATCACCGCCGGCGGCGAGACCACCGACCGGGCGCTGGGCAACATGTTCATGCGCCTGCTCCAGCACCCCGACCAGCTCCAGGCGGTCTACGACGACCGCAGCCTGATCGCGGACGCCTTCGCCGAGACGCTGCGGCACACGCCGCCGGTCCACATCGCGGCGCGGACCCCCACGGAGGACTACGAGCTGCACGGCGTGACGATCCCGGCCGGTGACACGATCACCTGCATGGTCTCGGCGGGCAGCCGCGATCCGCGCAAGTTCGCGGACCCCGACCGGTTCGACATCTTCCGCGAGGACAACGACACCAGCAAGGCCTACACGGCGGCCGCCGACCACCTGGGCTTCGCCAACGGCCGGCACTTCTGCGTCGGCGCGATGCTGGCGCGCGCCGAGGTCGAGA
Organism: Patulibacter sp.; assembly: GCA_015478825.1. Classification (GTDB taxonomy): domain Bacteria; phylum Actinomycetota; class Thermoleophilia; order Solirubrobacterales; family Solirubrobacteraceae; genus Patulibacter. The sequence goes on from JADMKN010000264.1 coordinate 4,557, forward strand.
TCGGCGCCAACCACGTGCTCGACACCATGGCCGACCTGCGGTTCGCCGAGGGCTACGAGCCGCACGAGAAGGGCCTCTTCACCCGCGGGGTCGACGAGCTCCAGGTGACCTACCGGCCGACGTCCGCCTCGTGAGCGTCCCGCCGACGGTCGCGATCGGGCGCACGGACGTCCGCGTGTCGGCGCTCGGTCTCGGCACGACGGCGCTCGCCAACATGTACGAGGCGGTCGATCCGGACGCGGCCGCCGCGACCCTCGACGCCGCGTGGGACTCCGGCATCCGCTACTTCGACACGGCGCCCGCCTACGGCAGCGGCCTGGCGGAGCAGCGGCTGGGCGCGTGGCTCGCGTCGCGTCCGCGCGACGAGCTCACCCTCTCGACCAAGGTCGGCAACACGCTGGTGCCGCTGACCGAGGGCGAGGAGGGCCCCGGGCTGTTCCCCGGGGCGCTGCGGGCGAAGCCGGTCCCGGACTTCTCGCGCGACGCGATCCTGCGGTCGCTCGAGCAGTCGCTGGAGCGGCTCGGGACCGACCGCGTCGACATGGTCGCGATCCACGACCCGGACGGCGCCGCGTCGATCGAGCCGGGGGTCGATCCGTACGCGCGGTCGAGCTTCCGGCCGGCGATGGACGAGTGCTATCCGGCGCTCGACGAGCTGCGCAGCCAGGGCGTGATCGGCGCCGTCGGCGTCGGGATGAACGGCTGGCAGCTCCTGGTCGACTTCGCCGAAGCGGGCGACTTCGACTACTTCCTGCTGGCGGGGCGGCACACGTTGCTCGAGCAGGAGGCGCAGCAGCGGCTGTTCCCCGTCTGCGAGCAGCGCGGGATCAGCCTGGTGATCGGGGGGCCGTACAGCTCCGGCATCCTCGCGACCGGCGCCGGTCCCGACGCCCGCTACAACTACGCGCCCGCGCCCGACGAGGTCCAGCAGCGGGTCGCGGCGATCGAACGGGTCTGCGCGAAGCACGACGTCTCGCTGCGCGCGCTCGCCCTGCGGTTCACGGTGGCGCACCCCGCGGTGGCGGCGGTGATTCCCGGCGCGCGCAGCGTCGCGGAGGTCGAGGAGAACGTCGCGCTGTTCTCGCGGGAGATCCCGGACGCCGTCTGGGACGAGCTGGTGGACACGGGCCTGCTGCGCGGGCGCCCGGAACAGAACTTGTCGTGACCATCGGCCGCCCGGTCTCCGGGCGGCCAGGAGAGAGAGAAGACGGATGAAGACCATCACGGACGGATCCGTGCGCACGTTGCTGCGCACCGCACTGGTCGTCGGCGCCGGCGCCCTGATCGTCGGTTGCGGCGGGGACGACGACAACGACGGCGCACCAGCCGCGAAGGCGGGCGACGTCGCCGCCCAGACCACCGACGCGCCCGCCGGCTCGGCCGGCTTCGACGAGGTCAAGCAGCTCTCGGCGGAGCTGATGGAGCGGCCGACGTCGATCGGCGTGACCGAGCCCGTCGGCCAGGAGATTCCGTCGGGCAAGAACCTGGTCTGGATCTCCTGCGGGGTGCCGGCCTGCCAGACGCTGGGCGAGACCTTCACGGAGGGCGCCAAGGAGCTCGGCTGGACGGTCAAGGTGATCAACACCGACGGCACGCCCGAGAAGATCAAGGCGGCGTGGACCCAGGTCGCGCGGGACGCGCCGGACGCGGTCGCGTCGTCGGGCGTCGACCTGTCGCTGATCGGCGCGCAGCTCAAGCAGCTCAAGGACGCCGACGTGCCGGTCGCGCTGTTCGCGGTGCCGGAGAAGGCCGACGGCGTGACGGTGCTGGTCGGCGACGCCAAGGGCGAGGCCGAGGCGTTCGGCGAGCCGATGGCCGCGTTCATCGTCTCCGACAGCGGCGGCAAGGCCGACACGATGCTGGTCAGCCTGCCGAACTTCCCGATCCTCAACGACCTGGAACAGGGCTTCAAGGACGTCTACGAGCAGGGCTGCGCCGACTGCGGCTACGAGCGGATGGACCTGCCGCTGTCCTCGCTGGGCAAGGACGTGCCCGCCCGCATCGTCTCGGCGCTCCGCGCCAAGCCGGACGTGAGCTACGTGGCGATGGCGGTCGACGACCTGACCGCCGGGCTGCCCGCCGCGCTGCGCGCCGCCGGCCTCGCGGACCGCGTCAAGATCGTCGGCGCGACCAGCGGTCCGACGAACTACCAGTACATCACCGCAGACCAGCAGGCCGCCGGCGTGCCGAACGCGTTCTACGAGGACACCTGGCTGATGGTCGACGGGCTCGCCCGCGTCTTCGTCGGCGAGGACCCGTCGGTGTCCGAGATCACCCCGCCGCGGATGATCGTCACCAAGGACAACCTGCCGAGCACGGACGCGGTCTTCCCGCTCGTCGAGGACTATCGCGCGCAGTTCCTGAAGCTCTGGGGCAAGAACTAGCGCCCGAGAACCCCGGGGAGCCCCCGCGCCGCTCGTCGGCCGCGGCGGCTCCCCCGATTGGAGCACCCGCCCATGAACTCCACCGCTGCAGCCGAGCGTCCCCCGACCCTGCGGATCGAGGGGCTGAGCAAGACCTTCCCCGGCACCCGGGCGCTGAACGACCTGACGCTCGAGATCGCCGCGGGCGAGGTGCACGCGCTGGCCGGATCGAACGGGTCGGGCAAGTCGACGCTGATCAAGATCCTCGCCGGGTACCACCAGCCGGACCCCGGCCACTCCGCGTGGTTCGGCGGCGAGCCGCTCGACCTCTTCGCCCCGGGCGCCGACCGGCCGTCGGGCCTGCGCTTCATCCACCAGGACCTCGGGCTGGTGCTCGAGCTCGACGCGATCGACAACTTCGGCCTGAAGTGCGGCTACGCGACGCGCCGCGGATCGATCGACTGGCGGGAGCAGGCGCGCCGCACCCAGCGGGCGCTGAGCCGGTTCGGGATCGACATCGACATCCGGCAGCCGCTGTCGCACGCCGCTCCCGTGGTCCGCACCGTCCTGGCGATCGCCGCGGCGGTCGAGGGCTGGGACGAGTCCGGCGGCCTGCTCGTGCTCGACGAGCCGACCGCGGCGCTCCCGCACGCCGAGGTCGAGGTGCTCTTCCAGATCATCGCGGAGGTCGTCGGCGCGGGCGCGAGCATCCTCTACGTCTCGCACCGGCTCGACGAGATCTTCACGATCGCCGACACCGTCTCGGTGCTGCGCGCCGGGGAGCTGGTCGAGACCCGGCCGGTCGAGGGACTGACCGGCGCCGGGATCGCCGCGCTGATGGCCGGGGCCGAGGTCGACACCGACGTCCGCCCGCTGCCGTTCGTGCGGCGTGCCGACCGCGCGCCCGCGTTGGAGGCGACCGACGTCGCGGGCACGTACCTGCGCGGCGTCGACCTGACGGTGCACCCCGGTGAGATCGTCGGCGTCGCCGGCCTGCTCGGGTCCGGCCGCGAGGAGCTGCCGTACGTGCTGGCCGGGGCGCGCGCCGGGTCGGCCACCGGGATGATCCGCGCCGGCGGCGGCGCGTGGCGGGCGATCGAGCACGGCGGGTTCCAGCACGCGCTCGTCCCCGCCGACCGGCTCGCCGAGGGGATCATCGGCGAGCTGCCGGTCCGCGACAACATCGCGCTGCCGTCGTTGCGCACGCTCGGTCGGCGCGGCGTGATGGTCGGCGACGCCGAGTCGCGGATGGCGACCGACGTCGTCGGACGCGTGGGGCTGGTGCCGGCGGACCCCTCGCGGCTGATGTCGACGCTCTCCGGCGGCAACCAGCAGAAGGTCGTGGTCGGTCGCTGGCTGACCGAGGACCGTCCGGTGCTGATCCTCTCCGAGCCGACGGCGGGGGTCGACATCGCTGCGCGGATGGCGTTGTTCCGCCTGCTGATCGACGCCGCCGACGACGGCCTCGGGATGGTCGTCGCCTCGTCCGACGTCGACGACCTGATCCACCTCTGCACCCGCGTGATCGTCCTCCGCGAGGGCGTGATCGCCCGCCAGCTCGAGCAGGACGAGATCACCGAAAGCACCCTGCTCCGCGTCATGGAAGGCCTCGAATCGTGAACAGCTCGACCACCCCCGCCGACGCGCCGGTCGACCACCCGCCCGCGTCCCCGGACGTCCACGCCGCGCCACCGCGCCGCTCGCTCGGTGACCTGCTCGGTCCCAAGCGGATCGGGGCCGTCTACGTCTGGGTCGTGATCGCCGTCGTGCTCGTGCTGCTCAAGCCCGACACGATCCTCACGACGTCGACGGTGACCCAGATCCTCAACAACTCGGCGATCACCGGGCTGGCCGCGCTGGCGCTGCTGATCCCGCTGGCCGCCCGGACCTTCGACCTCTCGATCGGCTTCGTGATGAGCCTCTCGGGCGTGACCGCCGCGCACTTCGCGGCGACCGGCATGAGCATCCTGCCCGCGGTCCTGCTGGCCCTGGGCGCGGCGCTCGCCGTCGGCCTGATCAACGCGACCGTCGTGGTGCTGATGCGCGTCGATTCGTTCATCGGCACGCTGGCGACCGGCTCGATCGTGGCCGCGTTCATCACGATGGTCACCAAGGAGCAGGACATCACCGACGTCGCGCTGACCGGGGCGTTCTCGGAGATCGGCCAGACGGACTTCGGCGGCGTCACGCTGCCGGTGATCTACGCGCTGGTCGTCGCGGTGCTGCTCTGGGCGTTCCTGGAGCGGACGACCACCGGGCGGCGGATCTACAGCGTGGGCTTCAACCCCGAGGCGGCCAAGCTCGCCGGGATCCGCGCCGACCGGCTGCGGTTCGCGTCGCTGGTCTGCTCGGCCGGGATCGCGGGGATCGCGGGCATCGCCCTCGCCTCGACGATCGGCGCCGGCTCGCCGACGGCGGGGCAGTCCTACCTGCTGCCCGCGTTCGCCGCGGCGTTCCTCGGCGCGACGCAGCTCCGGCCGGGCCGGTTCAACGCGATGGGCACCGTGATCGCGGTGCTCGTCCTGACCACCGGCACGACCGGCCTGGCGCTGGTGCTGGCGCCCGCCTGGGCCGCCGACCTGTTCACGGGCGTGGTGCTGATCGCCGCGCTGACCATCACCGGCGCCGAGCGGCGCGGGCTGCGCGGCGCCAAGGGGCCGCTGGCCGCCCTGCGCGCGCGCCTCCGACCGACCACCACCACGAACCCGGAGTGACCACGATGTCCGACCGAGACCAGATCGAACAGCTCCTGCACGACTACGCGTGGTCCAACGACGCCGCCGACATCGACCTGCTGCGCGCGACCTTCGCCGAGGACGTGCGCTACGCGATCTCGATCGCCGGGCAGCCGGCGGTCGGGCCGTTCACCTCGCGTGACGAGACGGTGGCGTTCGTCGCCGCCGCGGTGTCCGACAGTCCGGTGCAGCGCCGGCACGTCGTCACCAACCTGCGCGTGCTCGACGCGGAGGTCGATCGGGCCTCGCTGGTCGCGTACGTGACGATCGTCCAGACCGAGGACGGAGCGCTCCGCCCGGTGGCGGCGGGCGTCTACCGTGCGGACGTCCGCCGCGAGGCGCGGGGATGGGTCCTGGCGTCGCTGTCGATCGAGCTCGACGGCGCGTTCTGACCGGACGGCGATCCCTCGGGCATCGTTGTCGGAAACGATGAATTCGGGGTGGGATCTCTGGACGAGTGGATGCGTCTCGGCTCTTGACAAGCGCCGGGGCGCTCGACTAAGTTAATGATCATAGTTATCCCAATCGCGTGGAGGCCAGGTGCGGCACCTCCGGTGCCGTCGGCCGCGCGTCCGACCCCTCATCTCGCATGGCATCTACGCAACTGCAGACGGAAACCGTCCCCGTGATTGAAGAACCCGACGATCGTCGCGCGATCATCGAGCTGGCCAAGGAGTTCGCGGCGACCGAGATCGCGCCCCTGGTCCAGTCGTACGACGAGGCCGAGAGCATCCCGCGTGAGCTGCTCGACAAGATGGGCGCGCTGGGCTTCTTCGGCGGCGTGATCAGCGAGGAGGAGGGTGGTCTCGGCCTGGACTTCGTGACCTTCGCCGACCTGATCGAGGAGGTCTCCAAGACCTGCCAGATCCTCGGCACCTTCGTCTCGATGCCGTCGGGCCTGGTCGGGGGCAGCATCGAGGCCTTCGGCACGCCGGAGCAGAAGGAGAAGTGGCTGAAGCCGCTGGCTCAGGGCAAGATCTTCGGCGCCGCCGGCGTGACGGAGCCCGGCTCCGGCAGCGACGTCGCCGGGATGCAGACGACCTACCGCCGCGAGGGCGACGAGTTCGTCATCAACGGCGCGAAGGCGTGGATCTCGAACCTCGACATCGCCGAGTTCTTCGTCACCTTCGCCACCGTCGACCGCTCGCTCAAGCACCGTGGCGTGACGGCGTTCATCATCCCGCGCGACACGCCCGGGCTGAAGCTCCAGCCGTACAAGAACAAGATGGGCTTCCGCCCGATCTGCACCGGCGACGTCTTCTTCGACG
>JADMKN010000265.1:0-2185 GCA_015478825.1 Patulibacter sp.
CGTCGATGCTCGCGACGCTGCGCGACATGTCCGCGGCGTGCTCGTCGAGCGTCGTCATCGAGAGCACGCGCTCGACCACCTCGCGCGCGGCGGTGTCGACGTGCGACGCCGCCTGCTGGATCGGCCTCAGGGGGTTCGGGGGCACACCGCGCACGCTACCCCCTGCGCGGCCGGGCCGCCCGTCACGACGACGCCCGGGCCCCCCGACGCGCGGCGAAGAACGACCGCAACAGGTCGGCGCACGGCTCGCGGAGCACGCCGCCCTCGACTCGCGGCCGGTGGTTCAGGCGCGGGTCGGCGGTGATGTCGAGCACGCTGCCGCAGGCCCCGGCCTTCGGGTCGGCGCAACCGTAGACGACGTGGGGGATCCGCGACAGCACGATCGCCCCCGCGCACATCGCGCAGGGCTCCAGCGTCACGTAGAGCACGGCGTCGAGCACCCGCCACGAACCGCCGTGCGTGGCGGCCTCGCGCAGCGCCAGGACCTCGGCGTGCGCGGTCGGGTCCTCGGTCAGCTCGCGCTCGTTGCGGCCGCGGCCGATGATCGTCGGCTCGCCGTCGGGTGGCACGGAGACGACGACGGCGCCGATCGGCACGTCTCCGTGGGCCTCGGCCACGCGCGCCTCGGCGATCGCCTCGCGCATCCAGCGCTCGTGGTCGAGCGGCGGGAGGGACAGGGGCGTGGTCTCGGGATCGGCCGGTGCGGGCACCGGCCGATGATCGCAGGCGTCAGACCGCCGGTCCCGCCCGGCGCCGGGCGGAGGGCCGCTCAGCTGGTGCGGACGATCAGCACCGAGCAGGGGGCGTGGTGGCTGATCTTGTTTGGCACCGAGCCGAGCAGGAACCGCTTGGCGCCGGTCATCCCCTTGTTGCCGACGACGATCAGGTCGCTGCCGAACTCCTCGGCCACGTCGAGGATCGCGTCCGCCGGGTCGCCCTGCCGCGCGTAGGTCCGGACGTTGGCGACGCCCTGGGCCTGGGCGCGCTCCTTGGCCCGGGCGAGGGTCGCCTCGACGTCCTCGCGCTCGTTGACCATCCACTCGATGTCGGCGGGCGCCTGCTTGGCCTCCTCGCGCAACCGCGAGGACGAGACGGGCTCGAAGGCCGACACGATGTCGAGTCGGGCGTCGAGGGCCGCGGCGACGCCGATCGCTTCGTCGACCGCTTGGTTGGCGGTGTCCGAGCCGTCGGTTCCGACGACGAGTGAGTGGAACATGGCGCTCCTAGACGGGTTGATCGCAAGGACTTGCGGCGGCGGGGACGCGCGTTCCCCGCCGGCCGCGGCCGATCATCGCACAGCCGTCGCTACCCGCGGAAGGATTGTCGTCACGCTTCGCGCTACGCCCAGAGCTTCGTCGCCGCGATGATCACGCCGATCACCACGAAGACGACGAGGATGACCTGCATCCAGAACCACGACGGCGGCATCTAGACGGTCCTCTTCCCGGAGATCGCGACCATCCCGCAAGGGTACGGCGTGCGTGCGAGGATGGCGGGCACATGGTCCGGGCCTCGACATCGCTCCCGCACGTCGCGTCGCGTTCAGCAGGGTGCGGCCGATGATGATCGGTCCCGAGCAGGGCAAGAAGCCGGCGAAGTCCGGCAAGAAGAAGGACAAGGCGAAGAAGGCCAAGCGCCAGGCCGTCGAGGCGGACCCGGGGAGGCCGAGCACCGCGGCGGCGACGGAGCCGGTGGCCCGCGATCGCGGCGACGGCGCGGATGAGTCCCCGGCGTCCGCCGTCCCGCCCGCGTTCGGCCCGCCCCTGCTGGCGTGGATCGACCGCGTCCAAGAGCGCATCGACCACCTGCTGACCCTGACCGACCTGTCGGCGCCGACCGCGTCGGAGGGATCCGAGCTCGATCTGCCGCCGGCGACCGAGTCCGCGCCAGCCGCGGCCGGAGTGGCCACCCCGCCGGTGACCGAGCCCGCGCCGGGCCCGCCGGCCGACCCGCCCCCGGCCGAGCCCACGCCGGCCCCGGCTGGGGACGGCCTGGCCACTCCGTCCGTTCCCAGGACCACGGAGGACGAGGCGCACCGCCTGTCGCTCGCCGAGGCGTGGGCGCGGCGGTTGGAGGCCGAGGGCGAGGAGGCCGCGGGCGCGGACGACGAGCGCGACGCTTCGGTGGCCGCCTCCAACGACGGGTCGGCGGCCGACCCGGAGGAGCCGACTGTCGAGGAGGCCCA